>NZ_SMKM01000440.1 GCF_004348665.1 Actinomadura sp. GC306
CTGCTGGACAAGTCGACGCTGGTGGTCGGGGTCCGGCCGGACCTGCCGGGGCTCGGGCAGCGGCTTCCAGACGGGCGGTTCGAGGGCTTCGACGTCGACGTCGCGCAGTACGTGGCGGAGCGGCTCGGCAAGCGGGTCACGTTCGTCCAGGCGCTGGCGGCCGACCGGATCCCGCTGCTGACCTCGGGCAGGGCCGACCTGGTGCTCGCGACGCTGTCGGTCACGCCGGAGCGCAAGACGGAGATCGCGTTCGCCGGGCCCTACTTCGTCTCCTACCAGGACGTGCTCGTGTCGTCCGACATGCGCGGCGTCGACGACGTCCGCGACCTGAAAGGGCGCCGGTTCTGCTCCGTCGAGGGCGCGAACACGGCGGCGCGGCTGCTGGCGATCCACGGGATGACCGCCGACCTCGTCCCCGCCCGGGACTACGACGAGTGCATGACCAAGATCAAGGCGGACGAGCTCGACGCCATCACCACGAACGACGTCATCCTGGCGGGGCTCATCCGGCGGGAGGGCGGCGGGTTCCGGCTGGTCAACGCCCGGATCGGCGAGCAGAACACCGGGATCGGGCTGCGCCGGAACGACCCCGACGGGTGCGAGGCGCTGAACCGCGCCATCACGCAGATGTACCAGGACGGGACGGCCGGGAAGCTGGTGACCAAGTGGTTCGGCGGCACCCCCGGCCTGGACCTGTCCATCGTGGAGATCCCCCAGTTCGAGGGCTGCGACTGAACACGTTCACTTGCGGCGTGTTGCCCTTATGAGCGCGCCCATAAGGGCAACACGCCGCAAGTCAACGAGTCGCGGGCCGGTCGGCGGTTCAGCGGGCTAGACGGTCGTTTGCGCCAGGATGTGGTGCAGATCGTCGGCGCGGTCGCCGGTGATCGCGCCCTCCCGCTCGCGTGTGAAGATCTTGTCGTGCAGGTAGGCGACGTCCGCGCGGCGGGCCTCGGGCGTCGCATGCGGGCGGTCCAGGACGGTCGCGATCACGTTGTTGAGGTCGAGGCCCACGTCGTCGCGGATGTCCCCGTCCTCGACGCCCTCGTCCACGGCGAACCGGAGGCGGTGCAGTGTCTCCTGCAGGTCGGGCGCGGCCGGTGGCTTCGCTGTCCGTGACGGCGTGCTCTCGGGCGTCGGGGTGGGTGTCGGTGTTGGAGTGGGTGTGGTCGTGGGCCCGGGTGTGGGAGCGGCCGGGGTCGAGGAGGCCACGGGCGGCGCGGCGGCCCGGAGGGGGCGCAGGCGGTCGGGTGGGCTCTCCTCGCGCAGGGAGCCGCCGATCCCGAGGACCAGCGTGGCCGCGGCGACGATCGTGGCGAGGAGGCCCGCGAGTGCCAGCCAGGGCAGCCGGAAACCGGGGGCCGGGGGCAGTCGCTCGCTTCGCCAGCCGGTGTTGTCGTGGTCATTCGTTATGTCCGCACCGTCGTGAGGCCGGCGGAGAGGCCGCGGTCCCGCTCCCGGGTGAGGATCGCCCCCGTCGTCCTTGAGGAGCTCCACCAGCCGGTAGCGCTCCGTCAGCCGCAAGCCCGAATCCACGCGAACCAGTCCCTGTCGCATTCCCTGGCCGGGGCGCGGTCCCCGGCCCGCCAGGTGGTACGCGGGGTCCCGCGGGCGGGTTCGACGGGTTCCGGGCCGGATGCCGTGAAAGAGGGAGGGACCCGCGATGTAGGTGTTATGGGCCCCGGTGCGGAAGAATGGGGCCGGTCACGGCGAGGCGGGGGCATCGGAGAGGCGGGACGCTTTGAGCGGCGACATGCGGTTCACCGTCACGCGCACGCTGAGCAAGGACCAGCAGGCGCGGCGGGAACGCCTGATCGACTCGGCGCGGGAACTCGCGCTCGAAGGCGGCTACCCGGCCGTCACCATGCACGATGTCGCGGACCGCGCCGGGGTCGCGCGCGCCACCGTCTACCGCTACTTCGCCACCAAGGACCACCTGCTCACCGAGGTCGCGGCGGCCTGGGCGCACCGTGCGATCGACGACATCGGCACGGTCGAGATCGGCGGGACCCCGCTGGAGCGGCTCACCGCGCTGCTGGAGCGCATCGTGTACGTGGCGGCGGCCGAGCCGACGCTGACCTCGGCCATCATCCAGGCGGTGACCTCCGCCGACTCCAGCGTGGACGACGCGCGGACCGTCCTGTTCCTGTTCCTGCGGGACCGGCTCTCCACGGCGATCGGCGACCCGGTGCCCGAGCGGGACGACGTCGAGATCGTGCTCGGGCACGTCCTGCTGGCCGCGCTGGTCAGCCTGGCGTCGCTGCGGCAGCCGGCCGACGAGGTCGCCGCGATGGTCCGCACCGCGGGCCGGCTGGTGCTGGCCGGAGCGCTCGCCGCGACCGCCGCGCCGTAGGGCGTTGCGGCGCCCGCCGTGCGCCGCGGAGCGCCGCCGGCTCTCCATCAAGCGATTGACCGGCTGCCGGACCACCGCCTAGCTTGGGGCCATGACCAGCAGCGACGGTGCCCGGGAACGCATCATCGACGCGGCCACCCGGCTGTTCGCGGCCCTCGGCTACGACGGAACGTCCACCCGCATGATCGCCGAGGCGTCCGGGCTGAACGTGGCCACCGTCGCCTACCACGTGGGCGGCAAACGCGACCTGTACGTCGCCGTTGTGGAACGTGCCCACCGGCTCGAACGCGACGTCATGGCGAACGCGGTCGCCCAGATCGAGGACGCCGCCGGGATCCTCGCGCTCGTGGACCGGTACATCGACTTCTGCGCGGAGTACCCCGAGGTCCCCGCCCTGTGGATGCACCGGTGGCTGTCGGACGCCGCCGACGTCGCGCATCTGGAGGAGCACTACATCAGGCCGTTGCTGGACATGGTCGCCGCCGCCGCCCGCAAGGTCGTGCCCGACGGCGTGGACGTCGAGTACGTCATCTGGACGGTCGTCTGGTGCACCCATGGCTTCGGGTCGGGCGGCGTCCTCGACGCCGATGGAACGCGCCACGGCCTGAACGACCCGCGCGAGCTCGCCCGGTTCCGCACCCATGTGCGGCGCCTGGTCGCCACGGCGATCGGCCTGCCCGCCGATGCCGCCTGACCGCCCCGCCCTCCACCGAAGCACCGAGGACCCCCACGCCA
>NZ_SMKM01000441.1 GCF_004348665.1 Actinomadura sp. GC306
CCTAAACTCAGTCCCCATCCCCGCACCCGAGGAGCCCGCCGTGCCAGAGTCCGCCGCCCCCGTCCGGTCCGGGCAACGGCTGGGCAAGGTCGTCCTCGACGAGATCAAGGAACGGCTGCTGTCCGGCCACTACCCGGTCGGCTCGCGGATCTCCATCGAGGAGGTCAAGGCCGAGTTCGGCGTCAGCAAGCAGCCCGTGATGGACGCGCTGCGCCGGCTGGAGGCCATCGGCATCGTCGAGATCATCCCGCAGAGCGGCTGCCGGGTGGCCGAGTACTCGATGCGCGAGATCAGGGACTTCTTCACGCTGTTCGGCCGCTTCGAGGGCGAGCTCGCCGCCGCGGCCGCGACCCGCCGCACCGACGCCCAGCTCGCCGAGATGGACGCCGCCTGGCGGCGCATCGAGGACCTCAAGGACCTCACCGACCTGCGGGCCAGGGCACGCGGCTACCTGTCCCGCAACCGCGACTTCCACCTCGTCGTCCACCGGATGTCGCACTCCCGGATCATGGCCGCGCTCAGCGAGCGCATGTGGGACCTGTCCGACTTCTTCATCGGCACCCAGGCCGTCCCGCGCCCCCTGTCGGACTCCGTCCCCGGCCGCAACCACGACCACGACATGATCCGCACGGCGATCCGGAGCGGCAACGCCGACATCGCGCGGGCCGCCATGGAGTCCCACATCGTCAGCACCGTCGCGATCTTCGACTCCCCCGGCTGACCCGGCGGCGCCTGGGTAGGGACGGGGCATGCCAGCCACGCCACCAGGGCCGCCGGAGCCCGACCTCAAGCCGCGCTCCCGCCAGGTCACGGACGGGCTGCAGGCGTCCGCGTCGCGCGGCATGCTGCGGGCCGTCGGGATGGGCGACGACGACTTCGGCAAGCCGCAGATCGGCATCGCGAACTCCTGGAACGAGATCACCCCCTGCAACCTGTCGCTCGACCGGCTCGCGCAGGCCGCGAAGGAGGGCGTGCACGCCGGCGGCGGGTACCCGCTGCAGTTCGGCACGATCTCGGTGTCCGACGGCATCTCGATGGGGCACGAGGGGATGCACTTCTCCCTGGTGAGCCGCGACATCATCGCCGACTCCGTCGAGACCGTCGTCCAGGCCGAGCGCCTCGACGGGACCGTCCTGCTCGCCGGATGCGACAAGTCGCTGCCCGGAATGCTGATGGCCGCCGCCCGCCTGGACCTCGCGGCCGTGTTCCTCTACGCGGGCACGATCATGCCCGGCTGGGTCAGGCTCTCCGACGGCACCGAGAAGGACGTCACGCTCATCGACGCGTTCGAGGCCGTCGGCGCGTGCGCGCGGGGCCTCATGAGCCGCGAGGACGTCGACCGCATCGAGCGCGCGATCTGCCCCGGTGAGGGCGCCTGCGGCGGCATGTACACGGCGAACACCATGGCGTCGGCGGCCGAGGCCATGGGGATGTCGCTGCCCGGGTCGGCGGCGCCGCCGTCCGCGGACCGCCGCCGCGACGCGTTCGCGCACCGCTCGGGCGAGGCCGCCGTGGACCTGCTGCGGCGGGGGATCACCGCCCGGGACGTCCTGACCAGGGAGGCGTTCGAGAACGCGATCGCCGTGGTCATGGCGTTCGGCGGCTCGACCAACGCCGTGCTGCACCTGCTCGCGATCGCGCACGAGGCCGAGGTGGACCTCGGCCTCGCCGACTTCGACCGCATCGCCGGCCGCGTGCCGCACCTGGGGGACCTCAAGCCCTTCGGCCGCTACGTCATGAACGACGTCGACCGCATCGGCGGCGTCCCCGTCGTCATGAAGGCCCTGCTCGACGCCGGGCTCCTGCACGGCGACGCCCTCACCGTCACCGGGCGGACCGTCGCCGAGAACCTCGCCGGCCTCGACCCGCCCGACCCGGACGGCAGGATCCTCCGCGCGCTCGGCGACCCGATCCACCGGACGGGCGGGATCACGATCCTGCACGGGTCCCTCGCCCCCGAAGGCGCCGTGGTGAAGTCGGCCGGCTTCGACGAGGACGTGTTCGAGGGCACCGCCCGCGTCTTCGAGCGCGAGCGCGCGGCCCTCGACGCGCTGGAGGACGGCACCATCACCGCCGGGGACGTCGTCGTCATCCGCTACGAGGGCCCGAAGGGCGGCCCGGGCATGCGCGAGATGCTCGCCATCACCGGCGCGATCAAGGGCGCGGGGCTCGGCAAGTCCGTCCTGCTGGTCACCGACGGCCGCTTCTCCGGCGGGACGACCGGCCTGTGCGTCGGCCACATCGCCCCCGAGGCCGTCGACGCCGGCCCGATCGCCTTCGTGCGGGACGGCGACCGCATCCGCCTGGACGTGAAGGCGAAACGACTCGACATCCTCGTCGAGCCCACCGAACTCGCCGCCCGCCGGGCACCGGACTGGGCACCCGTCCCGCACCCGTACAAGCGGGGCGTCCTCGCGAAGTACGCGAAGCTCGTCCAGTCGGCCGCCAAGGGCGCCGTGCTGGAGTAGCCGGGGATCAGCGGCGAGCCGGCGCCTGGGAGAGGTAGAGGAGCGGTCCGGTGCCCGGAACGGGGACGCGGCTCCAGCGTCCGGGCACGTCAGGCGGGTCGTCGACGGCCAGGACCACCCGCAGCCCCCGGTCCCGCAGCCGTCCGACGTTGGCCTCGGTGACCGCGGCGGACGCGTCGCGGTCACCGAGGCCGTCGCGCATGTCCGCGCCCCGGCAGCGGCGCAGGAAGGCGATCTGCGGCGCGAACCTGCCCAGCACGACGCAGTCCCCGTCGACACCGCGGGCGGCCAGCGCACCGGCGGCCTCCTCCGGCCAGGACAGGGCGATCTCGGCGCGTTCCGCGACACGGCCGGCCTTGGCGGCCTGCGATCCCGTGTGCAGGAGGACCACCGCCACCACACCGGCGGCCAGCACCCGGCCCGCGCGCCGCCGCCACGCCGCGCGCAGGATCGCGGTGAGCCCCACACCGGCCGGCAGGGACAGCAGCGCGAACATCGGAAGCAGGTAGCGGGGCACGGCGAGGTCGGTCAGCACGAAGTAGGCACCGCCGAAGACGGCGGCCGTCCCGACGCAGACCAGCAGGGCACGGCGGGCCTCACCCCGCGCCGCCCACAACCC
>NZ_SMKM01000442.1 GCF_004348665.1 Actinomadura sp. GC306
ACCCCGCCCTCCTCGGCGCTCTCGCCGAAGCGGACGTGGACGACGATCCGTGGCCGGCGCTCGTCCCGTGGCTGCGCGCGCACACCGGTGCCGAACTGGCCGAACGCGCCGAGCTGCTCGGCGTCGCCGCCGGGCCCGTCGAGCCCCGCCGGGCGAGCGTCCCCGAACCGCTCGCGCCCCGTCCGCTGGAGGGCGCGCTGGTGGTCGACTTCAGCGCGCTGTGGGCGGGCCCGCTGTGCGCGCACCTGCTCGGCTCCGCCGGGGCCCGCGTCGTCAAGGTCGAGACCCCCGCCCGCCCGGACGGCGCCCGCCGCGGCGACCCCGGCTTCTACGACCTGCTGCACGCCGGCCACCGGTCGGTGGTCCTCGACCCGGCCGACCGCGACGGCCGCCGCGCGATGCGGGCGCTCGTCGACGCGGCCGACATCGTCGTCGAGGCGTCCCGCCCCCGCGCCCTCGCCCGGTTCGGCCTCGACGCCGAGGAGGCGGTCGCCGCCGGGACGACCTGGGTGTCGATCACCGCCTACGGGCGGGCGCGCGACCGGATCGGGTTCGGTGACGACGTCTCCGCCGCCGCGGGCCTCGTCTGCCGCGAACCGGACCTGGCCCCGCTGTTCTGCGGCGACGCCATCGCCGACCCGCTCACCGGGCTGACCGCCGCCGCGCTCGCCGCCACCGCGCCGCCCGGCGGGGGCGGCGTGCTGTGGGACGTCGCCATGGCCGACGTGGTCGCCGCGACCCTCCCGGCGGGGGAGCCCGCCGCGAGCCCGGAGGCCGTCCGGCACGGGGACGCCTGGGTGCTGGAAGGCGAGGACGCCGCCCTCCCGGTCGCCGCCCCAGAACGGCGCGAACCGCGGGGCAAGGCCCCGGAGATGGGGCGGGACACCGCCGACGTGCTGGCCGGCCTCGGCATCACCGTCCCGTGACCGGGCTGCTGCTGCGGGACGCCGAACTCGGCGGGCGCGAACGCGCCGACGTCCGCCTGGCCGGCGGCCTGATCGCCGAGATCGGCGGCGGGCTGGCGCGCCGGCCCGGTGAGCGGGTCGTGGAGTGCGGCGGCGGGGCGCTCCTTCCGGGACTGTGCGATCACCACCTGCACCTGCACGCGCTGGCCGCGTGGCGGCGGTCGGTCGTCTGCGGCCCGCCCGCCGTCACCGGCCGAGACGCTCTTGCGGCGGTGCTGCGGGACGCCGTACCGGACGAGCACGGGTGGGTGCGCGGCGTCGGCTACGCCGAGAGCGTCGCCGGAGAACTGGACGCCGCCGCGCTCGACGCGCTGCGGCCGGGCGGCCCGGTGCGGGTCCAGCACCGCAGCGGTGCCCTGTGGATCCTCAACTCGGCGGCCGTGCGCGCGGCGGGTCTGGCCTCCGCCGAACACCCCGGTGTCGAGCGGGACGCCGCCGGACGGCCGACCGGGCGGCTCTGGCGGGCCGACGACTGGCTGCGCACCCGCCTCCCGGCGGCGCCTCTGGTGGACCTGGGGCCGGTCGGGCGGGAACTGGCGCGGCTGGGCGTCACCGCCGTCACCGACGCGACGCCCGACCTCGGCGCCGGGGCGCTCGCCGCGATCGAGGCGGCGGTCCGCGACGGGACGCTGCCCCACCGCGTCCACCTCCTCGGGCTGCCGCCGGACGCCGCGCCGCCCCCGCACCCGCGCCTCGGCACCGGCCCGTACAAGATCGTCCTGGCTGATTCGGGGCTGCCGCCGCTCGACGAGCTGAGCGCCAGGATCCGGGACGCGCACGGGCACGGGCGGCCCGTCGCGGTGCACTGCGTCACCCGCGAGGCGCTCGTCCTCCTGCTCGCCGCCTTCGAGGACGCCGGGATCGTGGACGGCGACCGCATCGAGCACGCGGCGCTCGTCCCGGAGGTCCTCGTTCCGGAGCTGGCGCGGCGCGGGCTGCGGGTCGTGACCCAGCCGGGGTTCCTCGCCGACCGCGGCGACGACTACCTGCGCGACGTCCCGGCCGAGGACGTGCCCGACCTCTACCGGTGCCGGAGCCTGCTGGACGCCGGGGTCCCGGTCGCGCTGTCCAGCGACGCGCCCTACGGGCCGCTCGACCCGTGGGCGGTGATGGACGCCGCCGTCACCCGCGCCACCCGGTCGGGCGCGGTCGCCGGCCGGGACGAGACCGTCCCGGCCGCGGCGGCGCTGCGCTCCCTCCTCACCGGGCCGGAGGAACCCGGCGGGCCTCCCCGGCGGGTGTCCACCGGGGAGGCCGCCGACCTGGTCCTCCTGCACGTCCCGCTAGCCGAAGCCCTGCACCACCTGTCGGCGGACAACGTCCGCGCGACCATCACCGGCGGCAGCCTCACCGCAGAGCGACACTTCCGAAGTTCGTGATCTACAACGTAAAGGACTTGGCCTGTGTTCATGGGATGCGGTCCGGTCTCCGCCCGCGTACAGACTTGGTCCCCTTATCGGATGCAATCGATATGCCGGGGCCCTGCGGTCGGCCGCTGATCTAGCGTGAGCTGGGGAAACGGGGGACGGCGGCGGGGGGAATCGTGGCGGCCAGGGTGGCGCTGTGCTGCGTGGCGCTCGGATATGCGGGGCTGCAGGCCGGCACCGGCGGGCTCGGGATTCCGCTGGATCTGGACGAGGCGGTCTACGCGAGCCAGTTCTCCGGGGACGCGCCCCGGACGCCGTACGCGGCGCACCGGTCGCCGGGGGAGGGGCTCCTGGCCGCGCCGGTCACGCTCTGGACCTCGGACGTCACGCTGATCCGGGTGTACTTCGCCGCGCTCTCCGCCGTCCTGCTGCTGCTCGCCTTCTGGCCGTGGTTCCGGGTGCTGGACCGGGCGAGCGTGCCGGTGGCGGCGGCGCTGTTCGCGGTGCCGTGGGTGTCCCTGCGGTACGGCGCGAGCGTGCTGCCGAACCTGCCGGTGGCGCTGGCCGCCGCCGGGGCCGCGGGCGTGCTGGTCGCGGGCGGGCGCCGGGCGTGGGCCGTGCTGGCGCTGATCATCGCCGGGGTCGGGGTCCTGCGGCCCACCGACGCGGTGTGGCTCGCACTGCCGCTGTTCGCGGCGGCGCTCTGGGTGCCGCGGTGGCGGTGGTCGGCGGCGGGCATCGCGGCCGGGGTCGCG
>NZ_SMKM01000443.1 GCF_004348665.1 Actinomadura sp. GC306
CCCCAGCCCCGGCCAAACCTCGGAAACAATCCCAGCAATAAACCCCCCAAAAGGGGTTCTTGCCTCAAAGAAATCCCCACCACCCCCACAAAAGAAGGGGCGGCCACGGGGCGACCCGACCAGAAAAACCGGTCGAGCCGATAAAGGCACTGGCTTTTAACACGCTGTTGAGTTCTCAAGAAACGGACACCCACCGCGCCGAACCCCGCTCCCGCGGACCCCGGCTCCGGGGCAACCCTTCTAACTTACCCGGTTCCCCGCCGCTGTCAAGCCGATCAACCAAAATCTTTTCGACGGACGGACGGTTCACCATCTCCCACGCAACAACCACACCCACAGGCCGAAGCCCTGGAAAAGATCGTTTCGTAGGAGGCGCCCTGCGGGTCGGCCACCGCTCGGTGTCCTGCACCCCGTCTGGGCTTGCCACTCCAGAGTACCTCGGCTCAGAGCAAGCTGCGAACCGTTTTCCTCTTGTGGCTCCCCGGGGCCGTCCGCCTGCTGGCGTCCCGCATCCCTCGGGGCATGAGAGAGATTAGGCAGCCTCGCGCAGTCCGTCAAATCGGAGTGCCCGGCCCGCCCTCCGGTCGCGATGGCCCGGTCACAGAGGCTCCGGAGGCCCGTCCGTGAGGGCGGAGGACTCTGGCGGCCATCCCAGCGCCACGGCACGCAACGGCGGTGGCTCGCTTGCATGGCCGGTGTTGGGACCCCAACGTGCATCCGACACCGCATTGGGGGCTGGGGTGAGTGTCGTATGGCGACAACCGATCGGCGGCGTTCGGAATGCAGAAGGTCCAGGTGGCCGGGCGATCTCGCCGATCGGCTTTGCCGGGTCTTGGACGTCGGGTGGTCGATGTGTGGACTCCACGTGTCGGGTACTTGTCCCCCATGCCCAGAGCACAGATCAAGGACGAGAAGACGTACCAGAAGCTCCGTGATCGGGGCGAAAGCAAGGAGAAGGCCGCGCGGATCGCGAACGCGTCGGCGGGCCAGGGCAAGAAGAACGTCGGCCGCAAGGGCGGCAAGAGCCCCTCTTACGAGGACTGGACGAAGGACGAGCTGCTGAAGCGCGCCCGGGAGATCGGCGTGGAGGGACGCTCCTCGATGAACAAGTCCCAGCTAGTGGACGCCCTCCGTAACCACTGAGCCTGCAGTCGCCTCGCGGACGGGACCATTGCGGCGCCGGCTGACGCCGATGCCGCGGCGCATCCACTCCAGAGACCGTGAAGAGCCGCATTCATCGACAACGCGCGGGGCCGAACCGACATGAGGCCGCACTCAGCCACCACGTCCCGCTCACGAGAACACCGATGACGAGTGCGCCCACAGCGCCGTCCGCCGGGGAAGGGAAAGCATGAACGCGGTCGTCGACACCGCACGCAAGGAGAAGGAGAAGTACGCCGCCGGAGCGGATCGTCCGCTCGGCTCTTACCTCACCACCCTTGCCGTCTATGGGCTGACCACAAGCGCGATGGTGCTCGTGGGCCGTCGGATGCGCGACCGGGCCCCCACCATCGGGCTTTCCGACCTGGCGCTGATGACGATTACGACGCACAAGGTGTCCCGGGTCATCACCAAGGATCCGGTGACGAGCCCGCTGCGCGCCCCGTTCACCCGGTACTCCGGGACGGCCGGGCCGGCCGAACTCTCGGAGGAGGTGCGCGGGAAGGGGCTCCGGCACGCCGTCGGCGAGCTGCTCACCTGCCCGTTCTGCATCGCCCAGTGGGTCGCGACGGCCTACAGCGCCGGACTGGTGTTCGCGCCGCAGGCAACCCGGCTGGCCGGCACGACGATGACGGCCGTGGCGGGGTCGGACTGGCTGCAGCTCGCCTACGCACGGCTCCAGCAGGCCGCCGAGGGCTGAGCCCCAGGCGTCACATTCTTTACGTTTGTCCCAAATGGGGCGGGTACGGCCAACTCATGGATCTGTCATTCCTCAAAACGCTGTATCAACGTCCGGGTCCCTACGCGTCGGTGTACGCGGACCTCTCCCGGACCACCGAGGACGCGTCCAAGGCCGTCGAGCTGCGGTGGCGGGCGCTGCGCGCGGACCTGGAGGAGCAGGGGACTCCGGGGGACACGCTCCGCGCGATCGAGCAGACCATCGACGAGGAGCTGGCGCGCCGCCGTTCCGAGGGGCTGGTGCTCTTCGCGGCGGACGGCGAGGTGGTGTACCTCGAACGGCTGGAGGAGCCGCCCGCTGCGTCCCAGGCGACCCTCGCGCCGTTGCCCGACGTCCTGCCCTATCTCGCCCAGCGCGGTGAGAGGTTCCCGCATCTGCTCGCCGTCGTCGACCGCCGCGGGGGCGCGATCGACTGTGTCACCGCGGACGGACGGCGCCACCACATCGACGTGCAGGGGGACGAGGACTACCCGATCCGCAAGACGAAGGCGGGCGACTGGAACCAGTCCCGTTTCCAGCGGTCGTCCGAGAACGTCTGGAAGGTCAACGCGAAGAAGGTCGCGCGTGAGATCGACCGGATGGCCGACATGTGCGGCGCCGAGGCCATCGTCATCGCCGGCGACACCCGGGCCCGTACCGCCGTCATGGACGAGGTCTCCGAGCACGTCCTGGCGCACACCGTCGAGACCGACAAGAACACCACGGTGGACGACCCCGACCTTGAGTCGGAGCTGCAGCGTGTCCTGGAGCTGAAGACGACCGAGCGGATCATGACCGTCGCCGAGCGTTTCGACCGCGAACTCGCCAACGGTGAACGCGCCGTGGAGGGCTTGCCCGCCACGGCCAAGGCCGTCCGCGAAGGTCGCGTGGAGACGCTCCTCCTGGACGACGACCTGGATGCGAACGCCCGGCTCTGGGTCGGCCCCCATCCGGCGCACATCGCCACCACCGCCGAGGAACTCCGCGACGAGTTCGGTGTGAGCGACCCCCGGGAGGTCAAGGCCGACGCAGCCCTGGTCAGAGCCGCAGCCGCAACCGACGGCGAACTAGTGGTCCTGCCTTCGAACGGGAGCCCAGCCCAACACGTCCACGTAGGAGCAGTCCTACGCTTCACAGCCTAAGAACCAGAACAGCAACCCCAGCCACCAGGGGGTGTGGGGG
>NZ_SMKM01000444.1 GCF_004348665.1 Actinomadura sp. GC306
CCCGGGCCCCGGATCCCCCTCGGATCCGGGGCCCGGTCATGTCCGGCCGGTGGGATACTGGGCCGGATGACCGGAGGGGCGGCCCGATGCTGATCGGCAGGACGGCCGAGTTCGCGGAGCTGACCGCCGCGCTGGACCGGGCCGCCGGCGGCGACGCCGGGCTCGTGCTCGTCAGCGGCGACGCCGGGGTCGGCAAGACGCACCTGGTGACCGCGCTCACCGGCACCGCCCGGGACCGGGGGTACGCCGTCCTGGTCGGGCAGTGCGCCGAGCTCGGCGAGACCATGCCGTACCTGCCGCTCACCGACGCGTTGTGGGGCGCGGCGCACGGCGGCGGCCCCGAGGCGGACGAGGTCCGCGCCGCGGTCGCCGCCCGTCCCGTGCTGGGCCGGCTGCTGCCGGACGGCGGCGGCGACCCGGACGCGGCGTCCGAGCTGAACCAGCAGCGGCTCTTCGGGGCCGTGCTCGGGCTCCTCGGCGAACTCGGCGCGGAGCGGCCGGTCCTCCTCGTCCTGGAGGACCTGCACTGGGCCGACCGGTCGACCCGGCACCTGCTGACGTTCCTCGGCCGCGTCCTCCAGCGCGAGCGGGTGTGCCTCGTCGGCACCTACCGGTCGGACGACCTGCACCGCCGCCACCCGCTGCGGCCGGTGGTGGCGGAGCTGCTGCGGCTGCCGAACGCGGCCGGCGTCCAGGTCCCCGCGTTCGGGCCGGGCGAGACCGCCGAGTACCTCGCCGAGCTGGCGCGCCGGTCCGCCGCCGCGCCGGTGCCCGGGGAGGTCGCCGCGCGGGTGCACCGCCGGTCGGAGGGCAACCCCTTCTACGCCGCCGAGCTGTACTCCGCCGGGCTCGGCTCCCCCGGCAGTGAGTCGGCGGGGCTCCCGTCCGGGCTCGCCGACCTGCTGCTGTCGCGGGTGGACCGGCTGTCGGAGACCGGCCGGCGGGTCGTGCGGGCCGCCGCGGTCGCCGGGCGCCGCATCGACGACGAGCTCGTCCGGCGCGTGTCGGGGCTGGACGAGGCCGCGGCGGGCGAGGCGCTGCGGGAGGTCGTCTCGCACCAGCTGCTCGTCCCGGCCGGGGACGGGTACACGTTCCGGCACGCGCTGCTGCGCGAGGCCGTCTACGCCGACCTGCTGCCGGGCGAGCGGACCCGGCTGCACGCCGCCTTCGCGCGGCTGCTCGCCGAGGGGCCCGACGGGGCGTGCGGCCCCGCGGCGGAACTGGCGCACCACAGCCTCGCCGCGCACGACCTGCCCGCCGCGTTCGCCGCGTCGGTGCGCGCCGCGCGGGACGCCGCCCGGCTCGGCGCGCCCGCCGAGGCGGCCGAGCACTACGAGCGGGCGCTGGAGCTGTGGGACGCGGTGCCCGGCGCCGAGGACGCCGCCGGGACCGACCGGGTGCGGCTGGCGCTGGCCGCCGCGCAGGCCGCCGCCGGGGCCGGTGACCTGCGCCGCGCCGTGCAGCAGCTGCGGCGGCTGCTGGAGGCGGCCGACCCGGCGGACGCGGCGCTCGGCTCCCGGATCCGCGAGCAGCTCGCCACCCACCTCGGGGAGCTGGACGACTACGGATCGGCCGTGGCGGTGGCGCGGGAGGCGGTCGCGATGCTGCCCGCCGACCCGCCGACCGTCGAGCGCGCCGAGGCCCTCGCCACCTACGCGCGGATCCTGCTCTACCGCGACGACGACGGCGAGCTGCCCGGCGCGGCGGAGCGGGCCGTCGCCGAGGCCCGCGCCGCCGGGGCGGCCGGCGCCGAGGCGAGCCTGCTGGTGACGCTCGGCGTCTTCCGGGAGGCGGGCGAGGCCGACTCCGGCGTCGCGGAGGTGTTCGCGCGGGCCCGCGACCTGTCCGCCGGAGAGGGCGGGAACCCGCTGGTGGCGGGACGCGCCGCGTTCCACTACGCCCGCACGAAGTTCGACCGCGGCGACCTCGCGGGCGCGGCGCGCGCCGCCGAGGAGGGCGTGCGGTACGCGCTGGACAACGGCCTCGGCTGGAGCACCTACGGAGTCGTCCTGCGGTCCCTGCGGTACCTGATCCACTACACGGCGGGGAACTGGGCGGAGGCGAACCGACTCGCCGCGGACTTCGCGGTCCAGGTCGTCCGGCCGCAGGAGGCGCAGATCTCCGCCTACGCGCTGTTCACCGACGTCGCCCAGGGCAGCCCGGCCGCGGACGAGCGGCTGCGCTGGATCATCCCGCTGCTGGACGAGGACCTTTTCCTCAACTACCTCGGGCGGGGCCTGGCCGCCGAGCACGCGCTGTGGAACGGCGATCCCGAGGCGGCCGCCGGGCACATCGGCAAGATTCTCGGGACGATCTACGGCACCTCGGTCGGCGTCATCCGGCCGGCCGCCGCGGGGCTGTGGGCGCAGGCCGAGATCGCGGCGCGCGCCCGCGCCGCCGGCGACGCCGCCGCCGCGCGGAAGGCGGCCGAGACCGCCGACGACCTGCTCGCCCGGGTCCGGCAGGGCGCCGCGTACACGACCAACGGGCGCCGGCGCGCCTGGATGGGCCTCGAAGCGCACGCGTGGCTGGCCCGCGCGGAGGCGGAGCGGCGCCGCGTCGACGGCGTCCACGACGTGGACCTGTGGCGGAAGGCCGCCGAGCTGTTCGCCTACGGCGACCCGGACGGCGGGTTCGGCTACGAGGTGGCGCGGTCGCGGTGGCGGCTCGCCGAGGCCCTCGCCGAGCACGGCGACCGGGACGGCGCGGCCGGGCAGTGGCGGGCGGCGGTCCGCACCGCCGAACGGCTCGGCGCCGCGCCGCTGCTGGCCGCGCTGCACGACCTCGGCACCCGGGCGCGGCTCGGCTCCCCGCGTCCCGCGCCCGCGGCGCCCGGCCCGCTGGGCGCGCTGACCGCGCGGGAGCGGGAGGTGCTGAAGCTGGTCGCGGAGGGCCGCAACAACCGGGAGATCGCAGCGGCGCTGTTCATCTCCCCCAAGACGGCGAGCGTCCACGTCTCGAACATCCTCGCCAAGCTGAACGTCGCGAGCCGCACCCAGGCCGCCGCCGTGGCCCACCGCGAAGGCATCTGACCCGCCCCCGCCC
>NZ_SMKM01000445.1 GCF_004348665.1 Actinomadura sp. GC306
GGCGGGAGGGCCACCAGGCCCATCTCCGCCCGCCCCGACAGCAGCGGATGGCTCGGCACCACGCGGACGCTGTACCCGAACGCGCCGCTGCGCTCCAGCGGTACCTCCCCGACGTAGCGGACCCGGCCGTCCTCGACCGGGCCGCCGTGCTCCAGCTCCAGATGGGACGGCCCGACCAGCGCGTCGGAGTCGTCCACCCGGCCGTAGACGACCTCCACCGCGACGTCGTCCGGGTCGAGCCCGCCGAGGTCGGCGAGCACGCGGACCGGCAGCCGCGCACCGACCTGCGGGCTCTCCTCCCCGCTGGACTCCACGTGCTCGACGGCGACGCGCGGCCACGCGTCCCGGACCCGCCGCTTCCACGCCGCGAGGGCCCGCGCCCCCGCGAACTTGTCGGCGACCATGGCGCGCTCGGACGCCGCCGCCGGGGCGTACAGGTCGTCGACGTAGTCGCGCACCATCCGGGACGCCAGCACCTTCGGGCCGAGGGTGGCGATGGTGTGCTTGACCATCTCCAGCCAGCGGCGCGGCAGCCCGGCCGAGTCCCGGTCGTAGAACGTGACCGAGACGTGCTCCTCGACCAGCTCGTACAGCGCGGTGGCCTCCAGCTCGTCGCGCCGGTCGGGCGCGGCGAGGCCGTCGGCGGACGGGATCGCCCAGCCGTTCTGCCCGTCGTACCACTCGTCCCACCAGCCGTCCCGGATGGACAGGTTCAGCCCGCCGTTCAGCGCGGCCTTCATCCCGGACGTGCCGCACGCCTCCAGCGGCCGCAGCGGGTTGTTCATCCACACGTCGCAGCCCTGCACCATGAGCTGCCCCAGCGCCATGTCGTAGTCGGGCAGGAACACGATGCGGTGCCGGACGTCCGCCGAGTCGGCGAACCGGACGATCTCCTGGATGAGCCGCTTGCCGCCCTCGTCGGCGGGGTGCGCCTTCCCCGCGATGACGATCTGCACCGGGCGCTCCGGGTGCAGCAGGATGGCGCGGAGCCGGTCCGGGTCGCTCATCATCAGCGTCAGCCGCTTGTAGGACGGGACGCGCCGCGCGAACCCGATCGTGAGGACGTCCGGGTCGAGGGCGTCGTCGATCCAGGAGATCTCCGCCTCGCTCGCGCCGCGCTGCCGCCACGACTCGCGCAGCCGGCGCCGCGCGTCCAGCACGAGCCGGCGCCGCAGCAGCCCGCGCATCCGCCAGATCTCGGCCTCGGAGACGTCGCGCACGCCCTCCCAGCCGTGGCCGCTCTCCATCAGCGACGGCAGTTCCCGGGCGGTGAACTCCAGGGCCTCGCGGGCGACCCACGTCCCGGCGTGCACGCCGTTGGTGATCGAGCCGACCGGGACCTCGGCGGTGTCGAACCCGCCCCACAGGCCGCCGAACATCTCGCGGCTGACCTGCCCGTGCAGCTCGCTGACGCCGTTGACGCGCTGCGCCAGCCGCATCCCCATAACGGCCATGTTGAACACGGTGCGGTCGCCGCCGGGGTAGTCCTCGGCGCCGAGGGCGAGGACCCGCTCGACGGGGACCTGCTCGGTCTCGTTGCCGCCGCCGAAGTAGCGGGTGATCAGCTCGCGTGGGAACCGGTCGATGCCGGCGGGGACGGGCGTGTGGGTGGTGAACACCGTGCCCGCCCGGGTCGCCTCCAGCGCCTCGTCGAACGTCAGGCCCTCCGCCGACACCAGCTCGCGGATGCGCTCCAGGCCGAGGAACCCGGCGTGCCCCTCGTTGGTGTGGAACACCTCGGGCTCCGGGTGCCCGGTGATGCGGCAGTACGCGCGGATGGCCCGCACGCCGCCGATGCCGAGCAGCATCTCCTGCAGGAGCCGGTGGTCGCCGCCGCCCCCGTACAGCCGGTCGGTGATGTCGCGCGCCGGCGGCTCGTTCTCCTCGACGTCGGAGTCGAGGAGGAGCTGCGGGACGCGGCCGACCTGCGCGACCCACACCTGCGCCTGCAGGCCCCGGCCCTGCGGCCCGCCCACGTGGCCGCGGCCGGCGGGCAGGCCGATGACGATGCGGACCGGTGTCCCGTCCCGCTCGCGGAGCAGGGTGAGCGGCAGCCCGTTCGGGTCGATCGGCGGGTAGCGCTCCAGCTGCCAGCCGTCCGGCGACAGCGACTGGGAGAAGTACCCGTGCCGGTACAGCAGGCCCACCCCGAGGATCGGGACGCCGAGGTCGCTCGCCGTCTTCAGGTGGTCGCCGGCGAGGATGCCGAGACCGCCGGAGTACTGCGGCAGCGCGGCGGTGATGCCGTACTCGGGCGAGAAGTAGGCGATGCAGGACGGTGCGTCCGCGCCCGCGCGCGACTGGTACCAGCGCGGCGCCGTCAGGTACTCGCGCAGGTCCTCGGCGGTGTCCTGCAGGCGGCGCAGGAACCGCCGGTCCTCCGCCAGCCGCTCCAGCCGCTCCGGCGCGACCTCGCCGAGCAGCCTGACCGGATCGTGCCGGACGGCCTGCCACAGCGCCGGGTCGACGGCGCGGAACAGGTCGAGCGTCTCGTGGTGCCAGGACCAGCGCAGGTTCAGGACGAGCTCTTCGAGCTGCCGGAGCGGCTCGGGGAGGACGGTGCGAACCGTGAAACGTCGGATTGCCTTCACACAACGTCACGCTATGCGCTGTCTCCCGATGGTGCGACAGCCGGGAAGG
The DNA here is from genome assembly GCF_004348665.1 of Actinomadura sp. GC306. Taxonomy (GTDB): domain Bacteria; phylum Actinomycetota; class Actinomycetes; order Streptosporangiales; family Streptosporangiaceae; genus Spirillospora. The sequence continues at coordinate 2,641 of NZ_SMKM01000445.1, forward strand.
GAAGGCCCACCGAACCGACCGTCTCCAGAGCCGCTCTTGAACTCCGGAATGCCCCCCGCCGCGGAGGCGGGCCGTGCGGGCTGAGCTCGCGGATCACGTACTCGCGGGGGTCCTCACCCGGGGTGGCCGGCGGGCGGCGCAAAGTTATCGGAAATTACAGGACGGTAGGCGTCTGATCGCGGGCATGGGACGTTTCGGAATTCCCGCGCGGGTAGAGGTGGCCTATGCACGTCGAGTCCGGAACGTCCCCTGCTCCCAGTCCGGCGCTCGGGCGCATCCCGATCCTGGATGTGGCGCCGGTGGTGGGGTGCGGCCGGTGGCCGGCCAAGGCCGTGGTGGGTGAGACGGTCGAGGTGTCGGCGACGGTGTTCCGTGAGGGGCACGAGATGCTGG
>NZ_SMKM01000446.1 GCF_004348665.1 Actinomadura sp. GC306
CCGCCTGGCCCGCGGCTTGCCCTGCCGCCTGGCCTGCCGCCTGACCCGCGGCCTGGCCTGCCGCCTGACCCGCGGCCTGGCCTGCCGCCTGGCCCGCCGCGGCGCCGGTGGCGGATGCGGCGCCGGAGGCGGATGCGGCGCCGGGCATCAGCCACGCGGCCAGCGGGAAGAGCGCGGCGAGCGCGACGGCCGCTCCGGACAGGGCCCGGACGCCCCGGGCCTCCCAGTCCCCGCCGTAGGTCTCCCGGGCGAGGCGTTCGAGGTCGTCCACGAACGCGGCGGCGCCCGCGGGCCGGTCCTCCGGCGCCTTGGCCATGCCCCGCGCCACCAGCGGGCGCAGCGGCTCCGGCACCGCCTCGACCGGGGCGGCGGCGGTCAGGTGCGCCCGCATGAGCTCGGCCTGGCCGCCCGAGTAGGGCCGCCGCCCGCTGACGCACTCCACGAACACGCAGGTGGCCGCGTAGACGTCGGACGCCGGGGTGGCGACGTGCCTGTCCCACTGCTCCGGCGCCATGTAGTAGGGGGTGCCCGCGCCGCCCGCCGCCCGCCCGGCCGGGGTCGCGATGCCGAAGTCGACGAGGCGGCTCCGCCCGTCCGCCGGGACGACGACGTTGGCGGGCTTGTAGTCGCGGTGCACGACGCCGACGGCGTGCGCGGCGGCCAGGCCCAGCAGCGATCCCTTGAGGACGGTCAGCGCCGCCTCCGGCCCGAGCGCCCCGTGCCGCTCCAGCACGTGCTTGAGGGAGACACCGTCCACGGCCTCCATGACGAGGGCGGCCGTCCCCGGCCCCTCGACGAGCTCGAAGAGGCGGGCCACGTGCGGGCTGTCCGCCCGGCCGAGCATCAGGGCCTCGTGCCGCAGCCGCTCCAGCTCCGCCTCGTCCGCCGCACCGGCCAGGTACTTGATCGCCACCGGGGTCCCCGAGCGCTCGTGCCGGGCGAGGACGACGCGGCCCTGCGCGCCCGCACCGAGCGTCCGCACCTCCACGAACCCCTCGACCCGCCACTGCGTCTCTTCGCCGGCCACGTGCCCCTCCGCCCCGTGCAATTGCGAGCAACCTACCGAATCCGGTTCGAGCGCGCGGCGAGCCGCACGGAGGCCGTGCGGCGGGGCGGGCGGCGGCTCAGGTCCCGGCGGGCACGGGCGCGCGGGCGCCGGGCGGCACGGCGGCGCGCAGCGCGGTGACGACGGCGCGGATCGCGGGCCGGCGGGCGGCCTCCTCGCGCCACAGCGCGTAGACCCGGCGCGACAGCGGGTCGGCCAGCGGGACGACCGCCACCCCCGGCGGCACGTCGCAGCGGCCGAGCCGCGGCAGGATCACGTTGCCGAACCCCGCCGCGACCAGCGACAGCTGCGACGCGAACTCATAGACCATGTGCTCGATGCGGGGCTCGCTGTCGACGGCGCGGAGGGTCCGCAGCAGCCAGTCGCAGCAGATGCTGTCCGGGGACGAGCTGATCCACGGGTCGCCGGCCAGCTCCTTGAGGTCGATCGCGTCGCGGCCGGCGAGCGGGTGGCCGGCGGGCAGCGCCACGTCGGCGACGTCGTCGCAGATGACGCCCTTCTGCAGGCCGTCCGGCAGCGGGAGCGGCTCGTTGCTCCAGTCCTGGACGACCGCCATGTCGAGGTCGCCGCGCGACACGAGCGGCATGCTCTGGTTGGGGTCCTCCTCGCGGACCAGGATGCGGAGGTCGGGGTGGTCGGCGCGCAGGATCCGCAGCGCGGCGGGCACCAGCCCGCGGACCGCGGTCGGAAACGCGGCGACGGTGAGCTGCCCCACGACGGACCCGCGGTGCGCCTCCAGGTCGGCCTGCGCCTGCTCGACGAGCGACAGGATGCGCTCGGCGTGCGCGACGAGGAGCTCGGCGGCGTCGGTGAGCCGAACGCCGCGCCCGTTGCGTTCGAGGAGCTTCTGGCCGGTCTCCCGCTCCAGCTTCGCGAGCTGCTGGGAGACCGCCGAGGTCGTCACGTGCAGGACGTCGGCCGCCGCGCTGACCGAGCCGTAGGTCGCGACCGAGTGCAGCGCACGGAGCCGTTCGAGATCAAGCATGAAGCGATACTAAAACGAAACGTCAAGAAATTCTCGCTTGCCCTAAATCAAGGCGGCGGCGACGATCGGACGCATGACCCCACGCCATGTCCTGCTCGCCACCCTGGTCGCCGCGATGTGGGGCTTCAACTTCGTCCCGATCAGCGTGGCGCTGGAGGACTTCCCGCCCCTGCTGATGGGGGCGCTGCGCTTCACGGCGGCGGCCGTGCCCGCCGTCTTCCTCGTGCGCCGGCCGCCGGTGCCGGCGCGCTGGCTCGTGCTGGTCGGCCTGCCGCTCGGCGTGGGCCAGTTCGGCCTGCTGTTCATCGGCATGCACATGGGGATGCCGGCGGGGCTCGCGTCGGTCGTCCTGCAGGTGCAGGCGATCTTCACGGCCCTGTTCGCGGCCCTGCTGCTGCGCGAGCGGATGAGCGCCCGGCTGGTCGCGGGCATGGTCGTCGCGTTCGGCGGCGTCGCGCTCATCGGCACCGCGCAGTCCGGGGGCGGCGGCCCCGCCGGGGCGTTCCTCGTCTGCCTCGCCGCCGCCGCGAGCTGGGGGCTGGCCAACATCGCGATGCGGCGGATGAACCGGCACGCCCACGGGCCGGTCGACGCGTTCGGGTTCATGGTGTGGGTGTCGCTGGTGCCGCCCGTCCCGCTGTTCGCCCTGTCGCTGATCTTCGAGGGGCCGGGCGCCGTCCCGGAGGCGGCGCGGAACCTGTCGCTCGCCGGGGTCGCCTCGCTCGCCTTCATCGCCTACGTCGCGACGCTCGGCGGGTTCGGCGCGTGGGGTTGGCTGATGCGCCGGTACGAGGCCAGCACGGTCGCCATGTACTCGCTGCTCGTCCCGCCGTTCGGGCTCCTGTCGGCGGTCGTCCTGCTCGGCGAGCGGGTGGACGCCGTCCGCCTCACCGGCGCGGTCCTGGTCGTCACGGGCATCGCCGCCGGCACCGTCCGCTTC
>NZ_SMKM01000447.1 GCF_004348665.1 Actinomadura sp. GC306
CTGCTGCTGGGTGGGCGGGCCGCCGACCTTTTCGGGCGCAAGCGGGTCTTCCTCTACGGTCTCGGGTTGTTCAGCGTGGCCAGTCTCGCCGCCGGGTTCGCGCAGAGCGGGGATGTGCTGATCGCCGCGCGGGCCGTGCAGGGAGTCGGGGCCGCGATCCTCGCGCCCGTCACGCTGTCGCTGGTGACCGCGAACTTCCCCGAGGGGCCCGCGCGGACGAGGGCGATCGCGCTGTGGACGGCCGTCGGCACCGCCGGGGGCGCCACGGGCGGGCTCGTCGGCGGAGTGCTGACCGACCACCTGAGCTGGCGCTGGGTGTTCCTGATCAACGTGCCGGTCGGGGCGCTGGTCGCCCTGGTCGCCGTCCGGTGGCTGCGGGACGGCCGGAGCCCCGCGGGACGCGTCCGGCTCGACCTGCCGGGCGCCGTGCTCGTCACCGCCGGGGTGGCCCTCCTCGCGTTCGGCATCGGGCGGATTGAGAGCCACGGGTGGCAGGGCCTGGTCCCGGTCGTCGCCGGGCTGGCGCTGCTGGCGGCGTTCGTCGCCGTGGAGGCGCGAACCGCTCAGCCGCTCGTGCGGCTCGGGCTGTTCCGGCTGCGCAGCGTGGCGGTCGGCAACCTCGCCACCCTGGTCATCATGATGGGCGGTTTCGCCCTCTGGTACTTCCTGTCGCTCTACATGCAAAACATCCTCGGGTACAGCGCCGTCCGCGCGGGGGTGTCGTTCCTGCCTCACACGCTCGGCATCATCCTCGGGTCGCGGCTGGCCCCGATGCTCATGGAGCGCATGGACGCGCGGCTCCTCGCGGGCATCGGCGGGCTGATGGCGGCGGCCGGGTTCGCGTGGCAGAGCGTCGTGCTGGACGCCGGCGGCACGTTCCTCGGCTCAGTGCTCGGGCCGGGTGCGACGATGGCGCTCGGGTTCGGGCTGCTGATGACGCCGCTGGTGGAGGCGTCCACGCGGGGCGCGCCGGACGCGGAGGCCGGGGCCGTGGCGGGCGTGGTCAACACGTCCCGGACGATCGGTGGCGCCATCGGCCTCACGGTCCTCGGCGCGGCGGCGGCCGCGGCCGGCCCGGAACCGGCGGACGGCTACGCGGCGGCCTTCCGCGCCGCCGCCCTCATCACCGCCGCCGGGACGGCGCTCGTCGCCTTCCTCCCCGGCCGTCGCATGTGACCGAGCCGCACTGAGCGCGTACGTCCGGGGTGAGAAGGGACCGGGCGCCCGCCGGAGAGAGCGGGCGCCCGGCGCTGGTCGGGTCAGCGGGCGGCGGCCTCGGTGAGGGTGACGCCGGTCGCGACGCCGAGGAGGCCGTTCTGGAAGTTCCGCTCGACCTCGGCGATCTCGGCGGAGTTCGGGTAGGGGTTGCGGCAGGACGTCCCCGCGCTGGCCCCGGACATCAGGTCCGTGCAGCGGCCGGTGCGCCGGTCCGGCAGGCCGAGGACGTGGCCCAGCTCGTGGGACGCGATCCGTACCGTGTAGTGGCCTTCCTGAACGGCCTGGCGGCCCATCCAGATCGTGCCGCGGCCGAGGCTCGTGACGCGGGCGCGGGGCCAGCCGTTGTCGGCGACGATGACGACGTCGGCGGGGGACCCGGCGACGAACCGGACGTTGGAGAGGCGGGCGTTCCAGATCTGGGCGCCCTGGTCGACGGCGGAGCGGAACTCGGCGGAGCGGCTCGCGTCGTACCGGATCGTGCGGACGGCTTCGGCGGCCTCGGCCGAGGCGGTGGTGCCCGTCCCGGCCAGGAAGGTCAGTCCGAGCAGCAGCGCCGCGCAGACCCTCAGCAGGTTTCTGATGACCATGGGGGTTCCTCGTGCGGTGGGGAGCGGGGGGTGGAGGCACCCTCCGCCGGGCACCGCGCTCCGGCGGAGGGCGCGTTCAGGCGGGCCGGTCAGCCGTTGAGGGCGCTGCCGGTGATCTGCAGGATGCGGGTGCGGTAGGCGGTGACGTCGCCGTAGATGGCGGGGGACGTCGCGCAGGTGGAGGCGGTGCCGCGGCTGGTCGCGCCGACGAGCTGCCAGCGGCCCGACGAGCCGATCAGCGCGGGCCCGCCGGAGTCGCCGTAGCAGGCGCCGCGCCCGCCGCCGCCCTCGATGCACAGCTCGGGGTTGCGGAGACCGCTGCACTGGGAGTCCGAGAGGATCCGGGTGTCGAGCTGGCGGAGGCCGACGGGCGCGGGTCCGCAGCCGCGCACCGCGCAGGTCTGCCCCCAGCCGAGCAGCCGGGTCGCCGAGCCGACCGGCGCGCTGGTCGCGATGGTCACGGGCGCGGACGCGGCGGGGCTGGCCAGGCGCAGCAGCGCGACGTCGCCGCCGAGCACCTGCCGGGCCGCGACCCGGCGGACCTCGCCGCCGGAGTTGTAGGTGGTGGTGCCGATCCTGACCTGGTACGGGGTGCCGCAGTGCGCCGCGGTCACGACGTAGCTCGGCGCGACAAGCGAGCCGCCGCAGCTGTGCCGGCCGGCGGAGCTCTGCAGCGACACCATGAACGAGTAGGTCTGGGACGCCGGCGAACCGCCGACGATCTTCGTGGTGGGCTGCTCGGTGGGCTGCGGGGCGGGCTCCGCGTTGGCCACCGACATCCCGGACAGCGCCATGAACGCCGCCGGAACCGCGGCCAGCAGGCTGCGCTTCTTCATGAGCGGGGGGTCCTTTCACACGAGCGGGGGGGGAACGTGCCGACCGCAGGGCCCTGACGGTCACCGACCGCCGACACGGAACCGCCGCGGCGTCGGACCGGTGCACCGACTATCGACCACGAATGCGCGGTCCGCCATAGCCGATTCCGGCCGCCGCCACCGCAATAGAAGGACTTCCAAGAAAAGAGCGGGCGCCACCTGCGAACTTTCTACGCCCACCCCGCCCGCACTGAACGAACGCCCATTTTTTCAACCCGCCTGTTCACACCTTGGAAAGGCCCGGTCGCCCAGTACCCGCATTGGAAC
>NZ_SMKM01000448.1 GCF_004348665.1 Actinomadura sp. GC306
GGGCAGAGGGCCGGTCAGGGGGCGGGCCAGTTGCGCAGGGCGCTGTCGAGGGCGTCCAGGGTCCGCGACCAGGAGGCGCCGGTGTCGCGGGGGGTGTGGGCGAACGCGCCCGCGGTCTCCAGGCTGACGAAGCCGTGGAACAGGCTGCCGAGCATCCGCACCGCGTCGGTCTGGTCGGGTTCGGCCAGCGCGTAGCCGCGCAGGACGGCCCGGGTCATCTCCGCGTGCCGGGCGCCGGCGCTGCGGGCGGCGGTCTCGGGGTCCAGTTCCAGCCGCGCGGCGGCGTACCGGCCGGGGTGGCGCTTGGCGTAGTCGCGGTAGGCGCCGGCGAAGGCGACCAGCGCGTCCTTGCCGGCGCGGCCGGCGATCGCGTCGGCGACGGTGTCGGCGAGCTCGGCCAGGGCCAGCAGCGCGACCCGCGTCCTCAGGTCGCGGGCGCTGCTGATGTGGGAGTACAGGCTCGCCTCCCGGACGCCGAAGCGCCGGGCCAGCGCCGCGACGGTCACCGCGTCGAAGCCGACCTCGTCGGCCAGTTCCGCCGCCGCCCGGGTGAGGCGTTCGGCGGTCAGCCCCGCGCGTGCCATGGACCCCTCCGCATCTACCTACGTGAGTAAGTTGTTTGCCTAATGCTATTAGGAAAGCTAGCCTCGCCGCACATGGAACCCGTCACCGAACGCGATCTGCGCGCGTCCTTCGTCAACTGCTCCAGGGGCGAGGCGCGGCGGCTCACCCTGCCGAGGGACTTCGCCGATACGCCCTGGGACGACCTGGACTTCCTGGGGTGGCGGGACCCGCGCGCCCCCGAACGCGCCTACCTGGCCGCGTATCCGGCCGCCGGCCGCGGCGGCCGCCTGGTCGGGCTCGCGCTGCGGGCCGCGCCGGGCGGGGCCCGCGGCTTCACCGCGCGCAGCATGTGCTCGCTGTGCCTGACCACCCGCACCGGCGGCGCGGTGTCGCTGATGACGGCCCGCCGGACGGGCGAGGCCGGGCGGCACGGCGACTCGGTCGGGCGGTACCTGTGCGGCGACCTGGACTGCTCGCTGTACGTGCGCGGCAGGAAGAGGTCGGTCGCGGGCGGCGAGCTGGAGGAGTCGCTGCCGGTGGCCGAGAAGGTCGCCCGCGTCCGGGCCAACCTGGACGCCTTCCTGGACGCGGTGACCCGGTGACCGCGGTTCCCCGGCACGGTCACCGGCGCAGTTTCCGCCGTTCCCGGGTGTTGTCCGCCGCGACCGTTCCCCGATTGATAATCTCAACGTTGAGATGATGCGGGAGGGCGGGCGATGGCCGACGCGGTGGACGCGATCCTGGCGCAGTGGGCGCGCGAGCGTCCCGACATGGACGCCTCCCCGATGGGAATCGTCGGGCGGATCTCCCGGGCGCAGCAGATCCTGGGCCGGGAGCTGAAGTCGTTCTTCGCCGAGCGCGGGCTGGAGACGTGGGAGTTCGACGTCCTGGCGACGCTGCGGCGGCACGGCGCCCCCTACGAGCTGACGGCGGGGGCGCTGCTGAAGGCGTCCATGGTCACCTCGGGCGCGATCACCAACCGGATCGACCGGCTGGAGGCCAAGGGGCTGGTGGAGCGGGTCCGCGACACCGGCGACCGGCGCTCGGTCCGGATCCGGCTGACCGGGCCGGGGCTGGAGCTGGTGGACCGGCTGGTCGGCGAGCACTCGGCCAACGAGCGGCGGCTGCTGGCCGCGCTGGACCCGGCCGCCCGCGACGACCTCGCCGCCGCGCTGCGCACCCTGCTGGAATCCCTCGGCGACACCTCCCTGGAGTAACCCTCCGGCCCGCTCCAAGCCCCGGCGGTCACGGCTTTCGCGCACCGGCATGTCACAGCCGGGCGCGCCGTCTCGTCTCCTGTCGCGAAGGGAAAGGTTGCGACCAGGAGGTGACGGTCATGCGGGTGTTCGTTGCGGGCGGCAGCGGCGTGCTGGGGCGGCGGCTGGTGCCGCAGCTGGTGGCGCGCGGCCACCAGGTGACGGCGACGACGACGAGCGCGGCCAAGCTGGAGGTGCTGGCGCGGCTGGGGGCCGAGGGGGTGGTGATGGACGGCCTGGACGCGCGGTCGGTCGGCGAGGCGGTGGCCAAGGCGCGGCCGGAGGTGATCGTCCACCAGATGACCGCGATCGCGGTGGGGCACGCCGGCGAGCCCGACATGAAGCACATGGACCGCTGGTTCGCCGGGACCAACCGGCTGCGCACCGAGGGCACCGACCACCTGCTCGCCGCGGCCGAGGCGAGCGGCGTGGACGGCTTCGTCGCGCAGGGCTACGCCGCCTGGAACGGGATCCGCTCGGGCGGCTGGGTGAAGACCGAGCAGGACCCGGTGGACCCCATGACCGGGACGCCGGCCGAGCCCGGGATGGCGGCCCTGGCCCACGTGCAGGACGCCGTCGTCGAGGCCGGCGGCGCGGTCCTGCGCTACGGCTGGTTCTACGGGCCCGGCGCCACCGGCGACCTGGCCGAGCCGGTCCGCAGGCGGCGGTTCCCCATCGTGGGCGGCGGCACCGGGTACTGCTCGTGGGTGCACCTGGACGACGCGGCCGCCGCGACCGTCCTGGCGGTGGAGCAGCGGGCCGCGGGGGTGTTCAACATCGTCGACGACGAGCCGGCCCCCGCCGCGCAGTGGCTGCCGCACCTGGCCGAGTGCGCGGGCGCCAAGCCCCCGATGCGCGTCCCGGCGTGGCTGGCGCGGCCGCTGGCGGGGGAGGTCGCGGTGGCGATGATGACCGAGGGCCGCGGCTTCTCCAACGCCAGGGCCAAGCGGGAGCTGGGCTGGCGGCCGAGGTACCCGTCCTGGCGGGAGGGGTTCCGCGCGGAGCTGGGGTGACCCTGCCGGCGTCCTGCGCCCGGCGGCCCGCCCCCGCCGCGCCGCCGGCCGGCCGCGCGCGGGGTCCGGGAGGCGCCCTGGCGGTTCAGCTCAGGGGCTGGG
>NZ_SMKM01000449.1 GCF_004348665.1 Actinomadura sp. GC306
GGACGGCGTGGAGGAGTTCGGGGACGGTGTTGGCGGTGAAGGGGCGGCGGCCGGTGAGGAGTTGGTACGCCACGCCACCGAGGGCGTAGAGGTCGGTGCGGTGGTCGACGGGGGTGTTGCGGTCGAACTGCTCGGGGGCCATGAAGGCGGGGGTGCCGATCATGGCGCTGCCGGTGAGATCGGTGGTCTGCTCGGCGTAGCGGGCGATGCCGAAGTCCAGAATCTTGACCCGGTCGCCGTCCAGGAGCATCACGTTGGCGGGTTTGATGTCGCGGTGCACGACGCTTTTGGCGTGGGCCTCGGCCAGCGCGTCCGCGATCTGGGCGAGGATGGCGGTCGCGCGGGCGACGGGGAGGCCACGGGGGTGCTCTGCGGTGAGCGTGGCCAGATCGGTGCCGCGCAGCAGTTCCATGACCAGGAACAGGCTGTCGTCATCGGTGTCGATGTCGAAGATGGTGGCGATGCCGGGGTGCTGGAGCCCGGCGGCGATCTCGGCTTCGCGGCGGAACCGGGCTATGGCCTGGGCAGGGGCGCCGTGCGAGGGCAGGACCTTGATTGCGACGGTGCGGTTCAGGCGCAGGTCGGACGCTCGCCAGACTTCGCCCATGCCGCCGCGGCCGAGCAGCGCGTCCAGCCGGTAGCGTCCCGCCAGTACTCGCCCCTCGCGCATGAGCCTCCCGCCGGCGCCCGATCATCCCCCGAAATGATCTCCGGAACCTGCGTGGCCGTCCACCGATTCACGGCGAGCGCAGCCCCCTGCAAGAATCGTTCAATTCGCAAGACAGATTGCTGTCGCTTGATTACGTTGAGCTACGACCGGTGTTAGCTGCACGTTCACCCTCGTGACCCCCGTCAATCGAGTGCAGGAGGCCCCCGACATGGCCGGCGACCAGCGAGATCCCGATGCCCTTCGCGTCCACTTCGGCCTTGAGCTGCGCCGGAGGCGTCACCGCGCGAAGCTCTCCCAGAACGAGCTGGCCAAGGCCCTCGGCTGTACCCCGCAGTGGATATGCCAACTGGAGAAAGCCGACAAGACCGTCTCCGAGCAGACGGCTCTCGACCTGGACACCTACTTCAAGACCGACGGCTGGGACCAGGACGAGGGCCACTTCCACCGCATCTACCAGACCGTCCGCCGCGCCGGCCGCCGTCGTGTGCTGCGTCCGAGCTTCGACGATTATCGTGAACAAGAGGGCAAGGCCATCGGTATTCGGTGCCTCGCCGCCCAGATTATCCCGGGGCTTCTCCAGACCGAGAGTTACGCATACGCACTCATGGGCGAGTGCGAACCAGCCGAAACCCTGGAAGCACGTGTCGCCGTACGGATGGAACGCCAGGAAATCCTCCGCCGTGACAAGGCCCCGGAGGCGATGTTCGTTCTCGATGAGTCCGTGCTCAGGCGGCCAGTCGGTGGTGACCAGGTCATGGCCGATCAGATCGACCACCTCATCAGCATGGCTCAACGGCCCAACATTCAAGTACTGGTCATGCCCTTCACTCGGGTCACGCCGCTCGCGCTGGGTGGCGGCTTCATCCTGCTCAACTTTGCAACGGAAGCCGATCTCATGTACGTGGAGGCAGGAGGCATCAGCCAGTTGATCGAGAGCCGGGACGTGCTCTTTGAGGCGGGGGTACATTTTACGTTGGTGATGGGCGAGGCTCTCAGTAAGGCTGAATCCATCGAGTTCATGAGCCAAGCACGTGAAGGGTACCTATGACCCCCTCAGATCGGTCGGTCCTGCTCTGGAGGAAGAGCAGTCACAGCGACGCCACCGGTGGCGAGTGTGTGGAGGTTGCCGCCGTATCTGGACGTGTTCTGTTCCGGGATTCGAAAGATCCGGAGGGTCCTTGCCTTGGGCTTACGGTGACGGGAGCGCGCGACCTCATGAGCCGACTGCGCGAGAAGTAGCCGCAATGCATTAGTGACGTAGGAGGACTTACGCGATCCACGCGCGTCCAGTTGCCCCGTTGCGCGATGGCCGGTGCGGCGTCAGCGGGGGCGGCTGGTCGGGGTGGGGCTGTGTTTGATCGTGTCGTGGGTCTCGGCGGCGATGTCGACGGTCGCCGCGCGCAGTTCGCCGGCGTCGACGAATTGCCGGGTGCTGGCGAGGCGGACGGTGGCGATGATGTTGCTGTCGCGGAAGACCACCGTGTATTCCTCCACCGCGCCCGACCGGTCGTAGTGGGAGTACGCGTCCTGCCCGGGGTGCTGCTCGGTGTGATTGCGGTGGGTCCAGCCGCCCTTCGCCCGTCCTTCGGCCAGGGTCTGCCTCGCGTGCTCGGAGGCGGATACCCAGAGTTCGGGGCCCACCTTGGTCACCTGGACGCGGAGGTACTCCCATCCGTCGTCCATCTCGCGTTCCCATCTGCAGTCGACGTCGTCGTCCTCGGACCGGTGCCGGACGGGCTCCGCGTCCGAGAAGGTGGCCGGAAGCAGCTCCGGGCAGGTGGGCACTTTGGCGTGGGCACCTTCGTCGACTAGGGCTCCGCCTGGGTTGAGCAGCACCACCATGAGGGCGGCGACGAGCAACGCGGTGACGACCACGGCGAAAGCGCCGTACGCGCGGGAAATCTTGGCTGGGGACTCCGGACTTCGCGTCTGTGGTGGCTGGTCGGGCGCCGCCGGTCTGGGCTCCTCATGGGTCTGTTCCTCCGGGGCAGCGATGGCGCGGAGGCGGGTGGCGACGGTGCGGGCGTCTTGGGGGCGGTCGTCCGGCTTTTTGGCGAGGAGTTCGGCGACCAGGTCGTTGAGTTCTTTGGGGACGTCGGGACGGGTGTCGCTGACGGCGGGGGCGGGGGTGAGTAGGACGGCGTGGAGGAGTTCGGGGACGGTGTCGGCGGTGAAGGGGCGGTGGCCGGTGAGGAGTTGGTAGGCCACGCCGCCGAGGGCGTAGAGGTCGGTGCGGTGGTCGACGGGGGTGTTGCGGTCGAA
>NZ_SMKM01000044.1 GCF_004348665.1 Actinomadura sp. GC306
CGTTGGGCCTCGGGGAGGGAGATGAGGGTGAAGGTCGTGCCGCGGCCAGCGGAGTGGATCAGGAGGGCGGCACGTTCTTCCGTTACGCGGAGGCGGCCGGCCTCGGCTATGCGCCTGACGGTGTGGGCCAGGATCGTTGAGGCGCGGCGGGCGGCGGGGGTTTCGACGCCGGGGCGGGCGTCGCCGTAGATCAGGGAGTACAGGGCCGGGTTGCGCACCCCGAACTCGACGTGCAGGTCCCAGCCGCGGCGCAGGTCCTCGACCGGGTCGTCCGTTTCGCCGAGGGACGTCTTCGACGCCAGGTACGACGCGAATCCGTGGTCGGCGACCGCGTCCAGGAGGCCCTGCTTGTCGCCGAAGAGCCGGTAGATGGTGGGTGACTGGACCCCGGACTCGTTGCAGATCGCGCGGGTGGACAGCGCCTCGCGGCCGCCCTCCACGAGCAGGCCGTAGGCCGCCTTGATGATCCGCTCCCGCGTCGCGTCCCGCTTCATGGCCGCCATCGTTAGCCTCCGACCAGTTGGGTGTGCCAACGATAACAAATGTGTGTTAGCGGGTTGACGGTTGCGGCGGTAACGTGTTTGCGTTGTCAGTGCCAACAGCACCGCTGAAACGAGGCACATCATGCGTTTGCAACACGTCATCGCACTGACGGTCGCGGGGCTCCTGGCGCTTGCGGCGTGTGGCGGGTCGACCGGGGTGGCCTCGGACGGCCGGGAGGCGCCGGGGCGGGTTAGTGAGGTCGTCACCGGGCTGGATATGCCTTGGGGGCTCGCCTTCCTGCCGGACGGGTCGGCTCTCGTTTCCGGGCGGGCGTCCGGGGAGATTCGGCATGTTCCGGCCGCTGGTGGGAGGGCTGAGCTGGTCGGTGAGGTATCCGGTGTGCAGGTCAGCGCCGAGGGTGGGTTGCTGGGGCTGGCCGTGTCGCCTGATTTCGCCGAGGACCGGACGGTCTATGCGTATGTGTCGGGGCCGCCGACCAATCGGGTCGTTGCGCTTCGGGTGGCGGAGGATTTGCGGTCGTTCAGGCAGGAGCGGGTCGTCCTGGACGGGATTCAGACCGCCGACCGGCATCATGGCGGCCGGTTGCGGTTCGGGCCCGAGGGCAACCTGTGGATCGGCACCGGGGACGCGTTCGAGCCCGAGAACGCGGCCGATGAGGGCTCGCTCAACGGCAAGATCCTGCGGATCCGGCCGGACGGGTCGATCCCGGACGACAACCCCACGCCGGGCTCCCCGATCTTCTCTTCCGGGCATCGCAACGTGCAGGGCATCGCCTTCGGCCCGGACGGCACCGCTTACGCGTCCGAGCTCGGCCACCGGACGTGGGACGAGCTGAACGTCCTCCGGCCCGGCCGCGACTATGGGTGGCCCGAGACCGAGGGGACGGACGGGGACACCGGTGAGCGACCGATCTTCACCGTGCATCCCGACGACGCGTCCCCCTCCGGCATCGCCTACGCGGACGGGTCGGTCTGGATGGGTGCGCTAGGCGGGCAGCGGCTCTGGCAGATTCCGGTCGACGGGCCCGAGGCCGCGGGTGAAGCCGTCGAGCACTTCGTCGGCGAGTACGGGCGCATCCGCACCGTGGAACGCGCGCCGGACGGGTCTTTGTGGATCGCCACGTCCAACACCGACGAGGCCACCTGGGGAGGGACCGACCCGCGTCCCGGTGACGACCGGATTCTGCGGCTTGAGCTCGATCGTTGATCGCCGTTCATGGACGCCCCACGAACGAGCCAGGCAAGGACCCTCAGGACGGGTCGAGGCGGTAGAAGCGCCAGAGGTCGTGGTCAACGGGCAGGTCGGTGAAGCCCCCGTAGCCCGCTTCCGCAGCGTAGGAGCGGACGGTGCCCGGACGAAGCACGGTGCCGGCCTCCACCGTGGCACCCTCGGCGCGGGTGGCGGGCAGGCAGTGCAGGACGCTGAACCCGTAGTTCAGCCGTTCCAGCAGGTCCCCGTCGGCGGTGAAGTGATCGGCCACCTTCTCGTCGCCGATCAGCACCGCTCCGCCGGGGACGAGGGCGTCCCGCGCCGACCGCAGGGCCGCGACCGGGTCGGCGATGTCGTGCAGCGCCTCGAAGACGCACACCAGGTCGTAGCGTCCGCTCACGGGCTCGGCCGCGTCGCCGAGTGCGAACGTCACGCGGTCGGCCAGTCCTTGTTCGGCGGCGTGCGTCGACGCCTCGTCCACGGATGCCTTGTCCATGTCGATGCCGTGGACGCACACGGACGGGAACGCCTCGGCCAGCGGATCGACGACCAGCCGGTGCCGCAGCCCAGGTCGAGCACCTTGGCCGGGCCGCCGGACAGCCTGGCTTCGATGTCGGGCATCGCCGCCACCCAGTCCCCGATGCCGCTGCGGTAGGCGGGCCGGTTCATGCCGCCGATGCCGTGCCGCGCGCCCTCCCCGTACGCGGCGTACGGGACGCCGCCGCCGGAGCGGTACGCCTCCGCGACCTGCGGCAGGACCTCTGCCATGGACACGACGAATCCCGCCAGGGTGCCGACGAAGTACGGGCTGTCGGTGTCGAGCAGTGCCTCGCGCAGGTCGTCCGGGACGGCGAAGGTCCGTGCGTACGGGTCCTCGTCGTCGGTGGCCACGGTCAGCTGCCCGCTCGCCGCCTGCTGTTCGAGCCACTCACGTGCGTAGCGGGCGTGGACGCCGGCCTTGCCCGCTAAGCCGTGGGCGTCGAGCGGGCCGGCGGCGAGGGCGTCGTAGAGGCCCAGCTGGACGCCCAGCGCGGTGCTCATCGTCTCCATCGTCGTCACCGCATCCGCCAGCATGCGCTCGGTGATCTGTTCTGCGGTCATTTTCCACCCCGTAGATCCGGCGAGCCCTACCTAGACTGGGCGCATGCCACGACTATTTCCTGTCATCGGTGTGGACGACATCCCCCGCGCCGTCTCCTTCTGGACGTCCGCGCTTGACCTGGTGGTCTGGGAGAAGTCGGCCACGGAGACGTGGCGGACGCTGCACCATGCCGACGGGTCGGGTCCGGCGCTGGGCCTGATGCTCAGCGAGACGCCCGCCGAGCGGCACCCGCGCATCCATCTCGACCTGCTGGTCGACACGACCGCCGAGCAGGAGGCCGAGATCGAGCGGCTGGTCGGCCTCGGGGCGAGCAGGATCGACTGGGACCTCTACCCGCCGGACTCGGACTTCGTCGTCCTCGCCGACCCGGACGGCAACGCGTTCTGCATCGTGGACATGAGCCGCGCCTAGGCCGCCGGCTCGCGTCAGCCGGTGCTGCCCGCGCTGACCAGCTGCCGGATGTCCTCGGGGAGGGCGTCCTTGACCTTGGTCATGACGCCGCCCTGGGTGGCCTCCCCCACCACTTCCAGGACGACCCTCGCCATGTACGCGGCCTTGGGGTCGTCCGCACCGGAGCGGGCCCCGACGCGCTCGATGAAGTCGTGCCGGTCGAAGCGTTCGCCCGTCCCGGCTCCGCCGAACACCTCGGTGCGGCGCAGGTGCTCGCCGATCTCGCGCGGGAGCTGGGCGGCGAGATTGTCCGCCAGTCCCTCGGGCAGCCGCTCGCCGAGCGTTTCGAGCGTGGCGCGGCAGGCGGTCTCCGCCTCGCCGCGGCTGCCCAGGTGCGCGCGTGCCTGAACCTGGCCGATCAGCTGATCGTGCTGCATGTCGTCCCCCCTCACGACGTTTCGCCTTTTTCCCGGCGTTCCCGTCCAGAGCAGGAGAAACCCGGCCGACCTCGATGAACGTGCAGGCCGGGCCGCGTCAGAGCTTGACGGCGATGCCCGCCATTCCGAGCTGCTCGCCGGGGGCGAGGTTGGCGGGGTCGACCGGGCCGTCGGGACGCCACAGGGCCGTGTAGGTCAGGCCGGGTTCGACGAGCGCGAAGTCGCCGAACTGGGCCTGGATCTCCTCGGGCGTCCGGGCGTAGCCCTCTTCGAGGTTCTCGCGGGTGATGCGGGCGAGTTCCTGCTGCTGCGGGAGGCCGGTGTCGACGAGGGACGTCATGAACAGGTGGCTGCCGGGGACGAGCACGTCCCGGTAGGCGCTGACGACGTCGTCGACCACGTCCGGGGACAGGTAGTGCAGCATCCCGACCAGCATGATCACGGCCGGGCGGGAGAAGTCGAGGAAGCCGTCGACCTCGGGCGCGGACAGGACGGCCGCCGGGTCGCGGACGTCGGCGGTCATCACCTTGGTGACGTCGTTGTTCGCGAGCAGGGCACGGCCGTGCACCGACACCAGGGGGTCGATGTCGACGTAGACGACGCGGGCCCGGGGGTTCTCGCGCTGGGCGACCTCGTGGGTGTTCTCGACGGTGGGCAGCCCGCTGCCGAGGTCGAGGAACTGGTCCATCCCGGCGTCCCGCGCCAGGTACCGGACGCCCCTGACCAGGACCTTGCGGTTCTCGATCGCCGACTCGCGCAGTCCCGGGATCAGCTCGGCCGTCTGGTCCGCGAGGGCGCGGTCCACGGCGAAGTTGTCCTTGCCCCCGAGCAGCGCGTCGTAGGCGCGGGCGATCGTGGGCTTGTTGAAGTCGAGCTCGGCCGGAGGCCATTCCGGCGTTTCGTCCCCCATGGTCACCCTGTCCAGTTCATGGTCCGATTACGGGATCATGGTATTGCGAGTGTGTCCGAAATGCGGTGGAACGGACCAACTTTTCGAGCCTTCCGGCCGGGCGGCGGCCGCCTCCCTTCGGCCATCCGGTCATCTCCTGCACAGCGTCCGCGGCCACTCGGCGAGCAGCCGCGTCTTCCGCGGCCGCGAGGGGCCTGCCAGGACGTCGTAGGCGTCGCGTTCCAGCGCGGCCAGCGCCGCCCGGCCGCCGGCGACGTAGCCCGCCACGGCGATCCGCGCGAAGCCGGTGAGCCGGCCGGTCAGCGCCGCGCCCTCGTCGAGCAGCCGCGCCGCCCGGCCCGCCTGGAGGGCGAGGACGCCCCGCAGCCGGGTCGGGGTGGCGGCGGCGGCCAGGTCGTCCTCCGGGCAGCCGAACCGGCGCAGATCCTCGCCCGGCAGGTAGATGCGGCCGTTGCGGTGGTCCTCGCCGGCGTCCTGGCAGTGCTCGATGATCTGCAGCGCGCTGCAGATCCGGTCGGACAGCGCGATCCGGTCCGGGGTGGCGGCGCCGAACACGTGCAGGACGATGTGCCCGACCGGATCGGCGGACAGCGCGCAGTAGCCGAGCAGGTCGCCGAACGTCGCGTAGCGGGTGACCTCCTGGTCGCGGCGGTTGGCGAGCAGGAGGCGGCGGAAGGGGTCCGCCGGGATGGCGCAGGCGGTGACCGTCCGGGCCAGGTCGCGCATCGCCGGGAGCTCCGGCCGGGTCCCCGCGTAGATCCGGTCGAGGTCGCGCTCGACGAGGTCGAGCAGCCCGGTCCGCTCGGCCGGGGGCGCCTCGTCGCCGATGTCGTCGACGAGGCGGGCGTAGCCGTACACGTCGAGCAGTTGCGCGCGGTACCGCGCCGGCAGCAGGCGCGTGGCGACGGGGAAGTTCTCCCGAGCCTGGAGCTCGTCCCGGGACCGGCGTCCTTCGGTCCCATTCCACAGGCGCTCGCGGACGGACAATGGCGTTCCTTCGACGGCGGCGAGGGCTTCAGTGATGCCCGGTAACCGGGTGGCCCGCCGGTAAACACGGGCGTCGCGGGAGGCCCCGCTGCCGTGTGGCCCCGAGGTCCCGGGCGTTTTCTCCTGAATATCCGCCATTTATGGATATAGGGCGGTCGGGCGGCAGGTGAGCGCCTCGCAGGGCGCCCGTTTCGGCCGGAACGGTCCAGGGAGGAATGGCCGACGTGCGGGGCCGGTCGAATGGATCAGTAGGTGGCGAGCATGCCGGCCAGAATGCGCGGGGTGCGTTCGGGCGGGGACGCCTCGGTCACCAGCGTGTTGAACACATGCCAGTGCCGCTCGACCTCCCGCGGCCGCACCGGGTACACCGCGCTGTTCGCCCGCTCCAGGTACACCATGTCGGACAGGCCCTGCTGCGGGAACCGGACGAGGGTGAGCGGCCCGTCGCCCGCGACGCGCCCGCAGATGCCGAACGGCGCGACCTGCACGGTGACGTTCGGCCGCCGGCACAGCTCGATGATGTGCCGGATCTGGGCGCGCATCGTCTCCGGGTCGCCGATCGGGCGCCACAGTGCCGCCTCGTCCAGCACGACCCACAGGTTGAGGGGACGCGGACGGCGGCGCAGCACCCGCTGCCGCCGCGTCCGGAACTCCACGCGCCGCTCGACCTCGGATTCCGGGCTGACGCGGCGGATCAGCGCGCGGGCGTAGTCCTCGGTCTGCAGCAGGCCGGGGACGAACTGGGCCTCGAACGTGCGGACCAGCTTGGCCGCCTGCTCGGCGCTGAGGTAGGGCCGCACCCACGTCGGGACGATGTCGGCGTCGGCGTGCCACCAGGGAAGCGCGTTCGCCTGCTCGGCGAGGGCCAGCAGGGTGGCCCGCTCGTCGTCGTCCGCGCCGTAGCGGGTGAGCAGGCCCGCGATGTCGCCGGGCTTGCAGCCCGAGCGGCCGAGTTCGAGCCGGGAGATCTTGGAGCCGGACGCGCCGATCGCCGCCGCCGCCTCGCGCCGGCCGATCCCCCGCGCCTCCCGCAGCGCGCGGAGGCGCCTGGCCAGCAGCATCCGGGGGACGAGCGGGTCGCCCTGGGCGTCGACGGACGGTGTTCTGCCGGTGCTGGTGACGGAGGCCAACGGGACTCCTCGTCGGGGGACAGACGTGGCATCTAGGAAGGCGGCGGGACGAACGGCCCACTATACCCTCACCCGCTGCGGCGGCCGCGGAACGGTGTGCGACGTTCCGCGGGCCGCCGCGCCGCGACCACCACCCGCCGCGGCGCGGCGGTCACGCTGCGTCAGGGTTTGCGGGCCACCGCGCAGCGGGTCGGGAGGTCCTCGGCTTCGACGCCGACCTCGGGGCGCCAGGCGCCGCTCGTCACCAGCCCCGGCTCCTCCATCTCCAGGCCGTCGAAGTAGCCGCGGATGAACTCGGGGCTGCGGAGCCGGAACGGGATGGCGCCGGTCTCGTCGTAGGCGCGCTGGGCCGCGTTGAACGCCTCGTTGGTGTCGGTGGAGTCGTGCAGGATCAGGTAGCTGCCGGAGGCGAGCGGCTCCAGCAGCCCGCGGACGACGCCGAGCGCCTCGTCGGGGTCGACGATGTGCCCCATGACGCCGATGAGCAGCAGCCCGACCGGCTGCGACAGGTCGAGCAGCTCCGCCGCCTTGGCCGTGATCGTCTTGGGGTCGTGCAGGTCGCAGTCGATGTAGGCGGTGCGGCCCTCGCCCGAGCCGGTCAGCAGGGCGCGGGCGTGCGCGAGGACGAGCGGGTCGTTGTCGACGTAGACGACCTTCGCGTCCGGGGCGGCGCGCTGGGCCATCTCGTGCGTGTTGTCCATGGTGGGCAGGCCCGTCCCGCAGTCCATGAACTGCCGGACGCCGCGCTCGGTGGCGAGGAACCGGATCGCGCGGTCCATGAAGTAGCGGCCGGCGCGGGCGATCGGGACGATGCCCGGGTAGAGCGCGACGTACTGGTCGCCGGCGATCCGGTCGATCTCGTAGTTGTCGGTGCCGCCGAGCCAGTAGTTCCAGATCCGGGCCGACTGCGGAACGTCCGTATTGATCTTCGTTTCCGCGCCCCGGTCGGGGCCCTGGGGGGATTCCGTCATCGGGCTGACGCTCCTTTCGGCGGTGCGGCTTCGGTGACGCGGCTTTGTGACGCGACTTCGGTGACGCGGTATTCGTGGCGCGGCTCGGCTTTCACGAACCAACCTAGACCCCCACAACCGGGGATGGCCAGAAAACGGGAATTAGGCCCTGGCCGCTTTGCCATTGGGGACATCGGCGGATACACAGCGTAGGCGGGACGCCGGGAGGAAAGTGACGCGCGTGGCGCCGGGGGTGCAATTCGCGAAGAATTCCCGATATGTAATCCGGCGGCCCGGCGGCGGAGGCGGCCGGGCCGTCAGTTCAATGCCCCGCCCAAATGGCGATGGCCAGCGCCACCCGGTCCTCGAACTGCAGCGGGTTGCGGCCCGTGATCGACTCGATCCGCGCCAGGCGGTGACGGAGCGTGTTCGGGTGCAGGTACAGGGAGCGGGACGTGGTGCCGACCGCGCCGCCCATCGCGAGGAAGGTGCGGAGCGTCTCGACGAGGTTCGTCCCGTGCGCGCCGTCGTACTCCCGCAGCGGCCGGGCGATCTGCTCGACGAACGGGGACAGCTGGTCGGGGGTGAGGCGGCGCAGCAGGGCCGGGAAGGTCGCGAGGTCGGCGCCGCGGACGACCCCGCCGGTCCGGCGCGCGACCTCCAGGGCGGCGAAGCTCTCCGCCAGCGACAGCGCCAGGTGCTCCAGTGGGCCGGCGCTGCCCACCCCGGCCGGCTCGGACCAGACGTGCTCCTCGTTGCCGATCAGGATGGCGGTGTCGCCGTCCACGCCGAGGAGCCCCGGCAGGTCGTTCTCGGGGACGTCCATCGCGATCGCGAGCAGCGAGCCGTGGTCGAGCCCGGTCTCGTCGATCCGGCCGCGGAGCACCTCGGCGGACGCGAGCCCGTCCCGGATCATGCGCAGCAGCCGCCCGGTCTCCTCGCGCTCGTGCCGCTCGTCGTGGGTGGAGGCGAGCCGTTCGGCGAACCACTCGGTGAAGCTGAGGAACGGCACCTCGGGCGGCACCTCCATCAGCGGCAGGCCGAGCCGCTCGCAGACCCCGGTCAGCGCCTCCGGGACCTCCTCCGTCACGTCGCCGACGCCGTAGCCGATCGCGCTGGCGCGGCTGGCCTTGACCGAGCCGGCGAACGCGGCGCACGCGTCCGCGTCCCGCAGCGACGCGCCGACCGTCAGCACGAACTCGTGGCCGCGCAGGTACGGGCCGGGGTCGAGCAGCTCGGTCGAGTGGGCCCAGCGGATCGGCCGGTCGAGGCCGCTCTCCCCGGCGACGAGGCGCAGCCGGAAGCGCGGCACCTCCAGGAGCTGCCGGACGGTGAGGCGCAGCACCGCGGAATCGCTGGTCACGGCATCAGCCTCTCATTCCGTCCCGGCACCGGCCCGTGATCATGACCGTGTTTTGGAGATCCGCACGACAGCCCCGGCGTACCGCGGTGCATTTGGCCAAGAAATCGCCATGTCCCTTGTCACCTGGGGTTATGGCGCGTTTGCCTGTTGTCTTCCCGACTGTGCGGAGGTTCGATGCGGGAGCGAGTCGCGCTCGTCACCGGAGCGGCGAGCGGGATCGGCGCCGCGCTGGTGCGCGAGCTGGCGGGACGCGGCTGGACGACGGCCGGGCTGGACCTCACCCCGGCCGAGGACGCCCACCACTCCGTCGGGGTGGACGTGGCCGACCCGGCGCAGGTCAGCGCGTCCATCAAGCGGATCGAACGCGAGATGGGGCCGGTCGAGGCGGCGCTGTGCGCGGCCGGCCACTACGCGATCGTCCCGGTGTCGGACATCGCCTGGTCCGAGTGGCAGCGGATGCTGCACGTGCATCTGGGAGGCGTCGTGAACGTGTGCCGGGCCGTCGCGCCGGGGATGGTGGAGCGCGGCGAGGGCGCCATCGTCGCGGTCACGTCCGAGCTGGCGATCGGCGGCGGGACCGCCGAGGCGCACTACACGGCGGCGAAGGGCGCGGTGATCGGGTTCGTCCGGTCGCTGGCGGCGGAGCTGGCCCCCGCCGGGGTGCGGGTGAACGCGGTGGCGCCGGGCCCGACCGACACGCCGCTGCTGCCGGCCAACTCGCCCTGGCGGCGGCCCTCCTACCTGCAGACGCTTCCGGCGGGGCGGCTGACGGCGCCCGAGGAGGTCGCGCTCGCCGCCGCCTACCTGGTCGAGGACGCGACGTTCTGCGTCGGGGAGATCCTGTCCCCCAACGCCGGGGCGGTGCTCTAGATGACCGTCGCACTGGTCACCGGCGCGGCCGGCGGCCTCGGCTCGGCGATCGCCCGCCGGCTCGCGGCCGGCGGCCACCGGGTCGCCGTCAACGACCACCCCCGCCGGGACGTGTCGGCGCTCGCCGCCGAGCTGGACGGGGTCGCGGCGCCCGCGGACGTGTCCGACCCCGCCGCCGTCGAGGCGATGGTCGCCGACATCGAGCGGCGGACCGGCCGGCACATCGGGATCCTCGTCGCCGGGGCCGCGTGCATGACGGTGGCGCCGTTCATCGAGCACGACCCGGACGACTGGTGGCACATCCTCGACGTCAACCTCGGCGGGACGTTCGCGTGCGCCCAGGCCGTCATGCCCGGGATGGTGGAGCGCGGCGGCGGCCGGATGGTGCTGATCTCCTCGGAGTGGGGGCTGATCGGCTGGCCGGACGCGACTGCCTACTCCGCGTCCAAGGCCGGGATCATCGCGCTCACCAAGTCGCTGGGCCGGGAGCTCGGGCCGCTCGGCATCGCGGTGAACGCGGTCGCGCCGAGCGCGCCGGACGCCCCGCAACTGGACGTGGCCGCGAAGGCCGCCGGGGTGACCGCCGCGAAGCTGCGCGCCCGGTACGCCGGCCGGGCCCCGCTCGGCCGCATCGCCGCGCCGGAGGAGATCGCCGAGTCGGTCGCGTTCCTCGCCGACGCGCGGCTCCCGACGCTGCTCGGCCAGATCCTGCACGTCAACGGCGGTACCACGCGGGCCCGCGCGTAGCCTCCCGGCGCGGCGGCGCGGCGGGCCGGTGGAGCGCGGGCGCACGCCCGTGACCCGGCATGCGCAAGGGACCGGCGATTTCGCCGATGTTCGCGAGGCGGACGCCTGCTGAGAATGGCGGCGTCCTGGAGCCTCCCCTGGCTCCACCCCCGTTCGGGAGCCGCTCCCCCCGGCTCCCCGCGAACAGGAGCGAATCGACGTGCTATCCACCCCCAGGCTCGCTGCGAAGATGCTGTTCGCCGCGGCGCTGACCGCGGGCACCGTCGCCGTCCCGCAGGCCGCCCAGGCGGCCGACAACCCCTACGAGCGCGGACCGGACCCGACCGTGTCGAGCATCGAGGCCCTGCGCGGCCCGTTCTCGGTGTCGGAGACCAGCGTCTCGTCGCTGGTCGCCTCCGGCTTCGGCGGCGGGACGATCTACTACCCGCGCGACACCTCCGAGGGCACGTTCGGCGCCGTCGCCGTCGCCCCCGGGTTCACCGCCGGCGAGTCCAGCATGTCCTGGTACGGGCCGCGGCTCGCCTCGCAGGGCTTCGTCGTCTTCACCATCGACACCCTCACCCGCCTCGACCAGCCCGACAGCCGGGGCCGGCAGCTGCTGGCCGCGCTGGACTACCTCACCGAGCGCAGCAGCGTCCGGTCCCGGATCGACTCCTCGCGGCTCGCCGTGATGGGCCACTCGATGGGCGGCGGCGGCTCACTGGAGGCGGCGGTGTCGCGCCCGTCGCTGCAGGCGGCGATCCCGCTGACCCCGTGGAACCTGACCAAGAACTGGCGCAGCAACACCGTCCCGACCCTGATCGTGGGGGCGGAGAGCGACTCGGTCGCGTCGGTCCGCACGCACGCCGAGCCGTTCTACGAGAGCATCCCGGCGTCGACGGAGAAGGCGTACCTGGAGCTGAACAACGCCAGCCACTTCGCGCCGAACACGTCGAACACGACGATCGCGAAGTACAGCATCTCCTGGCTGAAGCGGTTCGTGGACGACGACACCCGCTACGAGCAGTTCCTGTGCCCGGCACCGCGGCCGGACCGGGACATCGAGGAGTACCGCGACACCTGCCCGCACTAGGGCTCCACTACCGGACGGGCCGCCCGACGCCTCCCCGCGCGGGCGGCCCTCCGCCGTGTTCGGGGCCGGGTCCGTGCAGCCGCAGCGCGCTCAGCGCGAGGGCCAGCTCGACCAGGTCGCCGGGGCGGGTCAGCGTCCGGCCGGTGAGCTGCTCGATCTTGCGGAGCCGGTTCAGGACGGTGTTGCGGTGGCAGAACAGCCGGTCCGCGGCGCGGGCGGCGGAGCCGTCGCACTCCAGCCAGGTCCCGAGGGTGGTCAGCAGGACGTCGCGGAACGCCGGGTCCACCTCCGTGAGGCCGCCGAGCGCCACGTGCCCGAGCCGCCCGGACAGCCGGGGCTGCGACAGCACGAGCGCGTCGGGGAGGCGGCGGTCCAGCCGGGCGATCTGGTTGCCGGGGCCGCGGCAGGTGCGCAGCGCCAGCTCGGCGAACCAGCGGGCGGTGCCCAGCTCGGCGAGCGAGTCGACGACGGGGCTGACGCCGGCGTGCGAGCGGGCGTAGGGGCGGACGGCGGCGACCAGGTCGTCCAGGTCCGCGGTGCCGAGCGCGACGAGCGCCACCTGGGCGTCGGTGCGCAGCCGCCAGATGAAGCGCATGCCGGCGGTGTCGCCGGGGCGCCGCTCCACGCCGTCGCCGAACCCGCTCTCCGCGCCGAGCATGACGACGGCGTAGCGGCCGGTGGCGGGCAGCCCGAGGACGGACGTCGCGGTGGACAGCAGCCCGCCGTCGGCGCCCTGGCCGTCCAGGAGCGCGTCCACGATCGCGTGGACCCGCTCCTCGCTGCGCCGCGCGAGCGCCAGCTCGGTGCTGTGGTAGGACGCGGCGGCGGCGCCGGACTGCTGGTCGATGGTGTCCCAGGTGCGGGTCGCCTGCCGGATCAGCGTCGCGACGTTCTCCGGGTCGTCGCGGTCGACGACCTCGACCACGGCCTCCCAGAACACCTTCCCGGCGAGCCGGTAGGAGCGCAGGAGCTGGTCGAGCGGCTGGCCCTGGTGCGCGCGGCGGCGGCCGAGCCGCTGCGCCCATTCGAGGTCGGCCCGGCCGCGGCCGGGCTCCAGGATCGTCTCGAAGCCGTGCCCGAGGCCGGTATGGCACATCTCCCAGACGTCGCGGGTGAACTCCTCGTCGCGGTGGGCGCCGTCCCCCGACAGGATCTCGGCGGTGAGCCGGTCGGCGAGGTCGGGCAGGCGGTCGGTGAGCCGCAGCACCGCCTTGCGCATGATCTCCCGGTCGCCGACGCGGCCGGCGTTCAGCCCGCCGGCCACCGCGGGCCGTCCTCCCGTCATCGAGGGCCACCTCCAGCACAACGCGGGGGCCTCATGGTGCCATCACGGGCGGATTCCGGCCATCGCCGGGCGTCCAGACTGTGCGGGTGCACAATCGGGACCCGTCCGGATTGCGCCGCGGCCCCGAAACAGAACGGCGCTCTGGACCCGTCCCGGGGACACATGGTCATCTATGGGCCCGCTCCCTAATTCGAGGACCCGTACCCCCAGAGATTCCACTATAGAGGCTCGTTCTAGAGGTCTTTTCTAGCCGAGACCCGCTCGGTCAGGGTCGTTCCCGCAGAGGAGGACCGGCATGGCCCCTGAATCCCCGCCCCCACGGATCCACGGACGTGCGCACGAGCTCGGCGTCATCGGGACGCTGCTCGACCGGGCCCGCGACGGCCACGGCGGCGCGCTGGCGATCGTCGCGGACGCCGGCACCGGCCGGACCGCCCTGCTGGACGCGGCGGCGCGCCGGGCCGCCCCCGGCTTCCGCGTCCTCGGCACCACCGGCGTCCGGCGGGAGGCCGCCGTCCCCTACGCCGGGCTCCACCGCCTGCTGCGGCCGCTGGCCGGGCTGATCGCCGAACTGCCCGCGGCGCACCGCGACGCGCTCGGCGCCGTCACCCGCGGCGGGCACGGCGGCACGCCGTTCGTCCTGTACGCGGCGGTGTGCGAGCTGCTCAGCCGGGCCGCCGAACGCGGACCCGTGCTGTGCCGGGCCGACGACGTCCAATGGCTCGACCCCGTCTCGCTGGAGGCGCTGGCCTTCACGGCGCGGCGCGTCCAGCACGACCGCATCGCGATGCTGTTCGCCGCCCGCGGCCGCGGCGCCCCCGACGGCCTCGCCGGCATCCGGCGGCTGCACCTGCCGCCCCTCGACGAGGACGCGAGCCGCCACGTCCTGCAGGACGCGCTCGGCGAGGCGATGGGCTGCGCCGTCCCGTACGCCGCGATCGGCGGCGACCTCGCCGAGGAGGTCGTCGACCTCGCCTGCGGCCGCCCGCTGGCGATCCGCGACCTCGCCGCCGCGCTCACCCCCGGGCAACTTTCCGGGACCGTCCCGCCGCCCCGCTCGCTCCCCGCGGGCAGCACGCTGCGCACCCTGAACCGCCACCGCTTCCTGCGGCTCCCCCGGGGCGCGCGGCGGCTCGTCCTCATGGTCGTCGCGGACGAGTGGGTCAACGCCGCCACCGTCGCGCGGGCCACCCGCACCGGCGGCATCGGCCCCGCCGACCTCGACGCGGCCCGCGCGTCCGGCCTGCTGCGCTTCGAGGGCGACGCGGTGACGGTGCGCAACAGGCTCGTCCGGTCCTCGCTGTGGGCGGACGCGTCGCGCGAGGAGCGGCAGGAGGCGCACGCGCTGCTCGCCGAGGTCCTCGTCCAGGAATGGCAGCGGCCCGCGCGGCTCTGGCACCGCGCGGCCGTCACCGGCGAACCCGACGCGCGGATCGCCGCCGACCTCGCGGCGGCGGCGCGGGCGGCGCAGCGGGCCGGCCGGTACGCCGACTCGTGGCGGACCTGGCAGCGCGCCGCCGCCCTCACCGGCGAGGACGGCGCCCGGACCGGCCGGCTGCTGGCCGCGGCCGGCGACGCCTGGGCGAGCGGCCGGTCCCGGCGGGCGCGGTCGCTGCTGCGGCAGGTCCGCCAGGTCGCGTGCACCGAGACGTGCGCCGCGCACGCCGACCGGCTGCGCGGCGAGATCGAGGCGGCGGCCGGCTCCCCCGCGGCGGCCGTCCCCATGCTGCGGGACGCCGCCGAACGGCTCGCTCCCCACGACGCCGAAGCGGCCCTGGGCGCGCTGGCCTGGGCCGCCGAGGCCGCCGACGCGTCCGGCGACCACGGCGCCTACCTGGAGATCGCCGCCCGCGCCGCGACGCTCCCCGGCCCCCGCCCCGACGCCGCGCCGCGCTCGGCGCTGCTGCTCGCCCACCTCACCGGCACCGCCGCCGCGCTCCGCGGCCGCTACCCGGCGGCGGCGGAGCACCTCCGGCGCGCCGTACTGCTCGGCGCTGAGGTCACCGACCCGGCCGCGCAGACATGGGCGGCGCTGTCGGCGTTCATGCTCGGCGACGCCGTGGCCTGCCGCTCCCTCGCCGCCGCCGCCGTCGCGTCCGCCCGCCGGGCCGGGAACGCGCCCCTGGAGTCGTACGCCCTGCTGGTCGCCGGGCGCTGCGAGGCCCTCCTCGGGCACCCCCCGGCGCCGATCGCCGCCTGCCACGACGGGCTGCGCCTCGCCCGCGCCGCCCAGCTGCACGCGCACACGGCCGAGCAGCTCGCCACGCTCGCGCTCACCGCCGCGTTCAACGGCCACGACAGCGCCGCGCTGGAGCATCTGGACCGGCTCACCGGGCCCACCGCGGGCCGCGGCCTCACCCGCGCCGCCGCCTTCGGCTCCTGGGCGCCCGCCGCACTCGACCTCGCCGCCGACCGCCCCGCCGACGCCGCCGCGCGGCTGCGGCTGTCCGGCGGCGCCGGGCTCGCCCACCCGCCCGCGCGGCTGCTCGCCGTCCCGCACCTGGTCGAGGCGCTCGTCCACACCGGCCACCGGGAGCAGGCGGCCGAGGCGTTCGAGCACTACCGGCGCTGGGCGGACGGGACGGCCCACGCCTCCGGCCGCGCCGCGCTCGCCCAACGGTGCCTGGCGCTGCTCGCCGCCCGCGACACCGAGGCCGCCGAGCACTTCACCGAGGCGCTCCGGCTGCACGAGGCCGCCGGCGCCGGATTCGAACTGGCCCGGACGGAACTGCTGTTCGGGCACCGCCTCCGCCGCGGCCGCCGGCCGCGCGCCGCCCGCGAGCACCTCCGCGCCGCCCTGCGCATCTTCGAGCGCTACGACGCCGTCCCGTGGACGGCGCGGGCCCGCGCGGAGCTGCGCGCCGCCGGCGAGACCATCGCCCCCGCCGCCGAAACGGCCCCGCCGCCCAGCAGGGCCGGAACGGACGGCGGGGCCGCGCCTGTCACCGCGAACGGCTTCGGGGAGCTGACCGCGCAGCAGGCGCACATCGCCCGGCTGGCCGCCGAAGGGGCCACCAACCGGGAGATCGCGGCGCGCCTCCTGCTCAGCCCGCGGACCATCGACCACCACCTCCGCAACGTCTTCACCCGGCTCGGGATCCGGTCGCGCGTCGAGCTGGCCAGGCTGATCCGCTGACCGCGGGGTACGGCCGCCCGCACGTCAGCGGGCGGGCTCGTACTCCTCCTCGGCCTCGTACTCTTCCTCGGTCTCCTGGTCCTCGGCCTTGGGAGCGTCGTCCTTGCGGTCGTGCTCCTCCTCGTCCATGGCCTCCTCGTGCGTCCGGACGACCTCGCTGTCGCGGATCTCGCCGCGCCAGCCCTCGATCTCGTCGGCGCGGGTCAGCGACTGGGTCATCACGAAGCGGCGGAAGTGCTTGAGCTCCAGCCGGACGCGGCGGCCCTGGGCGCGCCAGAGGTTGCCGGTCCGCTCGAAGAAGCCCTGCGGGTGGTACTCCAGGACCAGCAGGACGCGGGTCAGGTTCGGCGACAGCTTGTGGAAGCTGACCGTCCCGTCCACGTGGCCCTTCTGGCCCTTCGAGCGCCACACGATGTGCTCGTCCGGGACCTGCTCGATGATCGTGGCCTCCCAGGTCCGCTTGGACCAGAAGATCTTGGCCTGCCAGTTCAGCTTGA
The DNA here is from genome assembly GCF_004348665.1 of Actinomadura sp. GC306. GTDB lineage: Bacteria > Actinomycetota > Actinomycetes > Streptosporangiales > Streptosporangiaceae > Spirillospora. Next base: position 16,590 of record NZ_SMKM01000044.1, read on the forward strand.
CCTCGTCGGCCTGGTCGACGCTGATGACCTTCTTCATGAAGGACGGGTAGTCCTGGAACTGCGTCCACTGGTCGTAGACGAGGCGGCGGGGCGCACCGATGTCGATGTGCTCGACGATGTTGGTGACCTTCACCTTCTTGCCGCCGCCGCCCTTGCCGCCGCTCTTGCCCTCGTCCTTGCCGTCGTCGTCCTTGCCGACGCCGGGGACGGCGCCGCCGACGGTGTCCTTGATGCGGCCGAGCACGCCCTGGCCGTTCTTGTCGGCCTGGTCCTCGGACTGCTCCGGGGCGTCGTCCTCGTCGCGGGACTTCTTGCTCTGGGCGTCCTTCTTCGGCTCCTCCTTGGCGGAGGAGTCCTGGTCGTCGTCCTTGCGGCCGGTGAACGCCTTGCTCGCCGCGACGGCCGCGCCGGCGCCGAGCAGGACGCCGCCCGCGGTGCCGACGGCCCGCCCGCCGGGCAGGCTCTTGGCGATCCCCCCGCCGCCGCCCGGCAGGGCCTTGGTGATGCCGCTCAGGACGGGCAGCTTCTTGCGGCGGCCCCCCGGCAGCAGCTTGGTGACGCTTCCGATGGGCAGTGCGCCCATCTTGCTTCCACGTTTCATGGTCTCGCTTTCCTCACTCGGGGCTGGTTACTGTCTCGCCGTCGCGGATCTCGCCGCGCCAGCCCTCGATCTCGTCGGGCCGGGTGAGCGCCTGTGTCATCACGTGACGGCGGAAATGCTTGAGTTCGAGGCGGGCGCGGCGGCCCTGGGCGCGCCAGAGATTGCCGGTCCGCTCGAAGAGGCCCTTCGGGTGGTACTCCAGGACCATCAGGACGCGGGTCAGGTTCGGTGCCAGCTCGTGGAAGCTGACCGTCCCGTCCACGTGGCCCTTCTGGCCCTTGGACCGCCACACGATGTGCCGGTCGGGGACCTGCTCGGTGATCGTCGACTCCCACGTCCGGCTGGACCAGAAGATCTTGGCCTTCCAGCTCAGCTTCTCGTCGGACTCCTGGTCGACGCTCTCCACCTTCTTCATGAAGGTCGGCCACTCCTGGAAGAGCGTCCACTGGTCGTAGACGAGCCGGCGCGGGGCCCCCACGTCGATCTGCTCGACGATGTTGGTCGGCTTCCCCCTCCGCCCCCGCCCGAAGATGTTGGCGAGGGTCTCCTTCAGGGCCGTCCAGCCGAAGCTCAGCAGCGCCCGCACCGGGGACTTGCCCGCGGCGAGCGCCTTGGCTCCGGCCAGCGCGGCCTTGACGATCGGACCGCCCTGCTCGGCCTTGGCCGTGAGGTCCCGGACGGCGCGTTCCAGCCGCCGTTCGAGCCGCTGGACGGTCCCGCCCAGCACCCGCCGGCCCAGCCGCCGGGCCGACAGCACGGCCAGGGCACCGCCCGCGCCGGCCGCCAGACCCGTCCGGAAGTTCATGTCCCGTTTCCCGTTTCGTCGTCGCTCGTGTACGGCGCCGCATTACCCGGTCAAGTCACGGCAAAACAGGGTGCAGGCCAGGGCAAGTACCGAAACGTCCGATTCGGCGGTTGACCTCAAGTTCGCTTGAGGTTCTAGCGTGATCGGCGATCACCCGTGAGGGACGGCGAGGGAGCAGCATGAGGACAGAAGGCCAGGTCAGCGTCATCGGTCTCGGTGACATGGGGTCGGCGATCGCCAGGATGTTCGTCGAGCGCGGCTACGCGACGACCGTCTGGAACCGGACCGCGAGCAAGACCGCACCGCTGGCCGACGCCGGCGCCGCGGTCGCCGCGACGGCCGCGGAGGCGGTGGCGGCGAGCCCGCTCACCGTGCTCTGCCTCCTCGACGGCACGGCGGTCGACGAGGTACTCGCCGTCGTCGGTGATACGGCGGCGGGCAAGGTGCTGGTGAACGTGACGAGCTGCTCCCCCGCCCAGGCGCGGGCGAACGAACGCTGGGCGCACGAACAAGGCGCCGATTACCTGGACGGCAAGATCATGGGAGACCCGCCCTATGTCGGGACGACGAACATTCTGCTGCCGTTCAGCGGTTCACGCAGCGTGTTCGACGCCCATGAGGCGACGCTGAAGGAACTGGGCCCCATCTCCTATCAGGGCGAGGACGCCGGTTTCGCCGCCGTGGAATTCCTGGCCCAGGTGGCGGTGGCCTACGAACTGCTCATCGGCTTCCTGCACACGGTCAGATTGGTGCAGGCGGAAGGGCTGGACGTGGCGGAGTTCGCCGAACGCGTCGCCGACTCGGTGGCCGCCTACCCGGCACTGCTCACCACCATGGGAAAGGCTGTGAAGAACGGCGACTACGCCCCGGACATGGGACCGCTCAACGTCCAGGCCGCGCTCATGGACGACATGATCAGCCACCGCGAATCCCGCGGCGTGGAGGCTCTTCGGATGCGCGAGGTGAAGAAGCTCATGGACGCCCGCATCGCCGAGGGTCATGGCGACCAGGGCTTCTCCAGCCTCTTCGAGCTCCTGCCGAGGCTCTAGCCCTCCACCAGTTTCGCCAGATTGTCGAGCGCCATCCGCATACCGAGTTCGTTGTCGGACGGGGAGACGCTGTCGGGCATTCCGTCCTGCACCATAGTGATCTCCGTCCCCCCGTCCGCCTCGGCGAGCGTGGTGGTCATCGTCACTTCACCGCGCAGTTCCGGGGCACCCGTCTCGAACTCGAAGACCTCGACGACCTGCTCGTCCGGCACGAGCTTCACGAAATGGCCGTGGTAGGTGTCGGTGTGCGCCGACGACTTCCTGACTTCGTCCTGCGAATGTAGGTAAGCGAGACCCGGAAGAAGCCGCCCTCGCGGGCATCGAACTCGTGGACGTGAGCGCTCGTGTTGCCCGGCACCCGCCACCTCCCGATCGCATCCGCGTCGAGAAGCGCCCGGTAGACGGCCGAAGGCTCGGCCTTAACGAAGCGAGACGCCCGCGTCGAGTACATCCCCCGACCCTAACCCGAAAAGAAACGGCGTACCCGTCTCTCCGCCTCGGGTTCGACCACGGCGAGCAACTCCATCGCCCCGTCAATGGACGACACCGAGACCCGAACATGCCCGCTGACCCGCCAAGCACCGTCGTCACCTTTCGTGATCGACCATTCCGGGAAGAGCCGTTGAAGGAACAGCAGCAGAACGCCCTCGTTCACGCCGGCACCGGCTCGATCTCGGCCCAGACGACCTTTCCGCCTTCACTCAGCGGCCGCGTCCCCCACCGCCGGACGAGCGCTTCCAGGAGGAGCAGCCCCCGCCCGTCCTCCGCGGTGTAGTCGATGCCCCGGACCACCGGCACCGCGTCGGAGCGGTCCCAGGTCTCCACCACGGGAACGCCGTCCTCCCGCCGATAGGCCCGGACGACGACGAGGTCCCCCTCCCTCGACCCGTGCGTGATCGCGTTCGTCGCGAGTTCGCTGATCACCGTCCGGGCGACGTAGTACTCCAGCCCCCACGTCCCGAAGACCAGGCCGACGAACTCCCGCGCTTCCCTGACCGCCCCCAAGTCCGCCTTCATCACCATCGTCACCGGCTCGCCCACGCCATCACCTCCGCGCTTTTCGTAACTGAACGCACAGGATCGACCGCGCAGAGTAGTATCGACAGTGAATCGCGTCAACGTAGCGAGACCACTTGCACCTGCTTGCAAGTGCTTCCGAGAGGTGGACCCCCCATGCCGTCTCGAATGCCCACCCGGCAGACGATCGCCTTCGGCGAAGAACTGACCCAACTCCGCGAAGATGTCGGGCTTTCCCGACTCGAACTGGCAAAACGGATACCGGTGACCCGCAGCTACATCGGCCAGGTGGAGAACGGCACCACCCGCTGCCGAAGGGAGTTCGCCGGCGAGCTCGACAAGGCCATGAGCAGTGGCACCACGATGGTGGACGCCTGGGACGACCTCCTCAAGTCCAGCCGCTACCCGCCCTGGTTCGCCGACTACCCGCTGGCCGAAGGCACCGCGTCCCTGCTCCGCGCCTACGAGACGATGTTCGTCTACGGCCTCTTCCAAACCGAGGCATACATCCGCGCCCTCATGCTGGACGACTCCGATGTTGAGGCCCGACTCCGCCGTCAAGCAGTACTGGAGCGCGAGAATCCGCCAATGCTCCGCATCGTCCTAGCCGAAAACGTGCTCTGGACTTGCATAGGCAATGCCAATGTTATGCGGGAGCAGTGCCAGCAGCTGCTGGCTATGTCGGAGCGAGAGAACGTCATCCTCCAGGTAGCGCCTACCGCGTACTACCCAGGACTTGACGGGCCGTTCAATCTCGCAACACAGCCGAGCGGGGACGACCTGCTCCACATGCCAGCCGCCAGAGGCGGTATCACAACGGACGACCGAGAGGCTATCTTGCAGATGGTCGGCGCATTCTCGGCATTGCAGGCTCACGCCCTGGGTGTCGAGGACTCCCGTGAGTTCCTGCGAAAGGCGGTTGTTCGATGGACCTGATCAAGTGGCGGAAAGCACGGCAGAGCGACAGTCAAGGCGGAGCTTGCGTGGAGGTCGCGCAGGTCTACCAGGCAGTGGCTGTTCGAGACTCCAAGGACCCAGACGGACCCAAACTCCTGCTCACCCCCAACGCCTTCCGCGCCGTCCTCAACGACCTCAAGCGCTAACCCAGGCGGTGAACGGATGAACAAAGCCACATGGCGGAAGGCGCGACGGAGCGACGACCAGGGCGGGGCGTGCGTGGAGGTGGCGCGGTTCCCTGGAGCCGTTGCCGTCCGAGACTCCAAGAACCCCGACGGACCCAAACTCCTACTCACTCAGGACGCATTTCGCGCCGTCCTCGACAACCTCAAGCGCTAACTCAGGTGGTGAACGGATGAACAAAGTTACATGGCGGAAGGCGAGGCGCAGCGGGGCACAAGGAGACGCGTGCGTGGAGCTTGCGAGGTTCCCCCAAGCGGTGGCCGTGCGAGACTCCAACAACCCTGACGGCACAAAACTCCTGCTCACCCCGGACGCCTTCCGCGCAGTCCTCCACGACCTGAAGCACTCCGATGTGGCGTAAGTCCAGCCGGTCCGCTGAAGGAACGTCCGGCCAGTGTGTAGAGATCGCGCCGCTGGCCGGCCTCGTGGGCGTCCGCGACAGCAAGGACCCCAACGGCCCGAAACTCCTGCTCACCCGGGACGCATTTCGCGCCGTCCTCAACGACCTCAAGCGCTAACTCAGGCGGTGGACGAATGAACAAAGCCGCGTGGCGGAAGGCACGGCGAAGCAGTGACCAAGGGGACGCGTGCGTGGAGCTGGCACTGTTCCCTGAAGCCATCGCCGTCCGAGACTCCAAGAACCCAGACGGCCCGAAGCTCCTGATCACCCGGGACGCATTTCGCGCCGTCCTCGACGACCTCAAGCGCTGACTCAGGGGGTGAACGGATGAACGAAGCCACATGGCGAAAGGCGCAGCGAAGCGACGGGCAGGGCGGGGCGTGCGTGGAGGTGGCGCGGTTCCCTGAAGCCGTTGCCGTCCGAGACTCCAAGAATCCCGACGGTCCCAAACTCCTGCTCAGCTCGGACGCCTTCCGCGCCATCCTCGACGACCTCAAGCGCTGACCAGGCAGGGACCAAGATGGACTTGATCAAGTGGCGGAAGGCGCGACGAAGCGGCGACCAGGGCGGGGCGTGCGTCGAGGTGGCGCGGTTCCCCCAGGCAGTAGCCGTCCGAGACTCCAAGAACCCTGACGGACCCAGACTCCTGCTCAGCCCGGACGCCTTCCGCACCATTCTCGATCACATAAAGCGCTGATCCTGCACTAACGGGCGAGAGCATCGTGGTGCGAGCGGGCGACGAATTCGCCTACGACGGCCGCACCCATGGGTGGGCGGCGCTCGGCATGCTCGCCGGGGCCCTGGCCGATTACTGACCGGCCCCGGCACGGAGCAGCGGGCGCGGTAGGCGGGTTCGCCGTGTCAAGCGTTGTTTCATGCTTTCAAGGACGTTGCTCCGCGTCCCGCCCGGCCGGCTCCGTTATTTCCCCCTTCACCAGGGCGGATGCGGGGATGGCGTCGCACTGTGCGATAGTTCATATTTGAACAAAATGCCGGGCCAACTGATAATGCTCAAGAGCGGCCGCTGATCAAGAGACCTCAACTCGGGAGGTAATTCATGAGATCAGTCCGACGCGGCGCGAGTTTCGTGGTCGGAATGCTGACCGTGCTGGTGATGGCGCTGGCGAGCTCCGCCCCGGCCGGCGCGACCACCTCGACCTGGACACTGGAGGACATCGGCCAGAAGATCTGCCTCGGTCCTACCGGCTGGCCGAACACCTACGTGTTCGCACCCGTGACCGGGACCTGGGACGCCCCCATCCGCACCGGCATCAGGAACCTGCCGGCCGGTTCCATCGACCACGGCGGGGACGTCCTCCCGCCCGGAAGCAACAACGGCAACCACATCAACGGCTGGATCTTCGTCTCCTTCGCGCCGGCCCCGGCCGGGGACCACGTGGCCGAGGTGTGGGCGAGCGACGGCAAGGTCACCCAGACGGCGCCGGTGCTGCTCCGCTACGGACAGCAGAGCTACGGCTGCTGGTGAGCCGCCCCGCGCGGTAGCGAAGGCGGACACATCCCGCCGGGTGCCGGCCGTCCTCTCACGCGGACGGCGGTCACTTCGGGCGCGGCTGCGTTCGTCCCGGCAAAGGCGCCGGCCCTCCAGGGGCGGGCCGGCGCCTTTGCCGTTGGTCAGCCGGACGAGTCGCGGAGCACCCGGGTCAGCTCGTCCGTGTGCTGTTCGGCGAGGTCGGGACGGCCGTGGTACTGCGCCGGGGTGTTGTGGAACAGCACGATCCGCCACGTCCCGGCGTGGTTCTGCGCGACGAGGGACTGGACGGCGTTCGCCGCCGGGTTCAGCTCCGTCCGTCCAGGCGGGACCATCCCGACGATCGCGCGCAGCAGGACCACCTCATCGGTCAGGGAGCACACCTCGCGGACCTTCCACACGTACGCGGCAGTGGGGTGGTCCGCGAAAATCGGCGTCAGATGGTCCGCGACTTCCGAGCCGGGCACCTGACTTCCGTCGAAGCCGACCATGGCCCCGGCCGGGTCGAACAGCGCCGCGTACCCGCGCGCGTCGCGCCGGTTCCAAGCGGCGAGCAGTTCCTCGTACAGCGCGGACACCGCCGACTCAGAGGACTTCCCGTGTTCGGTCGATTCAGGCATGCCCTTCAGCATCGCAGCCGACCGTGACACCCCACCGCCGGAAATGGCGACCCGCCCGTGCCAGAGAGGTTGTTCCAGTCGCAGCCCCGCCTGCTGCACAACTGCTCGTACCTCGCCGACCATCGCTTTCAGCTTGTCGGTTCGCGCTTTCGAGAGGCGGTCATGCCCAACACTGCCGTCGATGGTTGTCGGCCTCGGGGCCGTGTCCCCTAGAGTCCGCTGGTCGGATCGTGATGGCGAACGGGAAGGGGCGGTATGTGCGAGCCCTCGGCTGCGGTGGGCCGGGCCGGTCGGCGGCGGAGCGCGGCGCGGTCGCTGGTGATCTGGGGAGTGACCGGTCTCGTGTCGTACGGGCTGACGCTCACGCTGATCAGCGACACCTTCTTCTGGTTCGCGATCCCGGGAATGCTGGGGCTCCTCACCGTCGTGATGATCGCGACGCAGGCGGTGTTGGGCCGGGCGCCCGGCAATGACGATCTCCGGGGACTGCTGAAGCGCTACGCCGCGATCGTGCTGGTCTCCGCCGTGCTGGTGGCCGTGCCGCTGATCGTGGACGTCCGCTTCGCCTACCCGCTCATGGGGGTGGGCATGATGGCCTTCGTCGTCGCAGGCAAGGTCATGCTGGAGCAGAAGCGCCGCGTCCAGGCATAAGGACTTTGGGAACCGGACGGGCACGAAACCTGCCGCCCGAATCGCTCTGCCATTGGGTATGCCGTCCGGCACCATGGTCCCGCGAGGTGGTCGGTGCGTTCTCGGCGTCGCACGTCGGTGCGCCTACGGAAGGCGGTTGTTCGGTGGAGGTGATCATGTGACGGAAGGCGCGACAGAGCGGCGACCAGGGGGACGCGTGCGTGGAGGTGGCGCGGTTCCCCGAAGCCGTCGCCGTCCGGGACTCCAAGGATCCTGACGGCCCCAAGCTCCTGCTCACCCCGGACGCCTTCCGCGCCGTCCTCGACGACCTCGCGCACTGAGCCCTGTTCAGCGCTCACTGTGATGCGATCGACGGACGACTCCGCCTACGACGACCGCGGTCGCGGTGGCGAGCGGGATGTGCCGCTCGACGTCCGGCGTACGCCGAGCTTCCAGCGGTGGTACCACGCGCAGCGGAGAGCCGGAAATACGCTGCAGGGCGCCCGACTGGTCTGGGTGTCCCGGATAGGCCCCGAGCCGGGCGCCGTCTTCTTCTGGGCGTTGCATGTGCGGATGCATGTCGCCGCCGAGGACAGGATCAAGGACAACGAGATCGTGCTGTCCCGGCCCGACGTCTCGACCGTGGCCCTCTACCAGCGCGGGCCGTCACTGGACGAAACCGTGGTCGTCCTCGTTCGGGAATTCCGGAGCCCCGCCTCGACACCGGACGGAAACGTCCACGAACTACCGGGCGGTTCCACGATGGGGTCTGGCGGTCCGCTGGCTCAGGCCGCCGATGAAGTCGCGGAGGAGACGGGGCTCGTCCTCGATGCCGGCCGCTTTCGTGCGCACGGCAGCCGCCAGGTCGCCGCGACCGTCTCCGCTCATCACGCTCACCTGTTCTCCGTAGAGATAACCGACGATGAGCTGGAGCAGCTGCGCGACATGCAAGGACGTCCCCATGGCGTCCACAGCGACTCCGAACGCACCTGGATCGAGATCACCACCTACGGCGAAATAAGGAGGACGAGCCTGGTCGACTGGGCGACCCTCGGCATGCTCGCCGAAGCCCTGGCGGGGTGACCGGCATATGTTCCCGGCTCAGGGGGTGATGATCAGTTTGCCGCGGGTGTGGGTGGTGCGGCTGGCGTCGAAGGCTTCGCCGACCTCGTCCAGGGAGTAGGTGCCGGCTATTTCGACCTTGAGGCCGTCGTGGTCGGCCAGGGCGGCGAGGTCGGTGAGTTTGCTGCCGTTCGGGCGGACCCAGATCCAGTGGCCGCCGTGGTTGTCCACCTCGTTGTCGGCCACGGAGACGTGGCGGCCGTCCGGGCGGAGGACCGCGAGGGTCGTGTCCAGTTGGCCGCCGGCGAAGTCGGCCACCGCGGAGACGCCGCCGGGGGCCAGCTCGCCGATGCGGTCGGCCAGGCCGTCGCCGTAGGTCACCGGTTCGGCGCCGAGTTCGCGCAGGTAGTCGTGGTTCTTCTCGGACGCCGTGCCGATGACGCGGGCGCCGCGGTGGCGGGCGATCTGGACGGCGATGCCCCCGACGCCGCCGGACGCCGCGTGGATCAGCAGCACGTCGTCCGGGCCGATCTCCAGGCGGTCCAGGGCGCGCTGGGCGGTCATCCCCACCAGCGGCAGGCCGCCCGCCTGGTTCCAGTCGAGGGCGGCGGGCTTGCGGGCCACGTGGTCCGCCGCCACGGCGACGTACTGCGCGAACGTCCCCGCGCCGACGACGTCCTTGCGGGCGTAGGAGATGACCTCGTCGCCCGGTGCGAACTCCGGGGTGTCCGGGCCGAGCGCGCGGACCACTCCGGCGACGTCCCAGCCGGGGATGACGGGGAACACCGCGTCCATCATGCCGTCCAGGCCGCCGGCCATGACCTTCCAGTCGACCGGGTTGACCCCGGCGGCGCGCACTTCGATCAGCACTTGGCCGGGGCCGACCTTCGGGTCGGGGACGTCGCCGACCTTCAGGCGCGAGTTGTCAGGGGCGAACGAGTCGTAGGTGACGGCGCGCATGACCTCAGCCTGCCTCCGCGTCGATCCCCTAAACGCTGCCCGGGTGAGCGGTCAGGCGACGGGTTCCAGGGGTGGTTCGCCGGGCTGGTCGGCGAACTGGGTGTGGTAAAGGTCGGCGTAGCGGCCGCCGGCGGCGAGGAGTTCCTCGTGGGTGCCGCGTTCGGCGATGCGGCCGTCCTCGACGACGAGGATCAGGTCGGCGGCCCGGACGGTGCTGAGGCGGTGGGCGATGACGACGGCGGTGCGGCCGTCGAGGGCCTCGGCCAGGGCCTCCTGGACGGCGGCCTCGGACGTCGAGTCGAGGTGGGCGGTGGCCTCGTCCAGGATGACGACGCGCTGGCGGGCCAGGAGGAGGCGGGCGATGGTGAGGCGCTGGCGCTCGCCGCCGGAGAGGCGGTAGCCGCGTTCGCCGACGATGGTGTCGAGCCCGTCCGGGAGGCCCCTGATCAGGGGTTCGAGGCGGGCGCGGCGCAGGACGTCCCACAGGTCGTCTTCGGTGGCCTCGGGACGGGCCAGGAGGAGGTTGTCGCGGATCGACTCATGGAACAGGTGGCCGTCCTGCGTGACCATGCCGAGCGTCTCGCGGATGCTCTGGAAGGTCAGGTCGCGGACGTCGACCCCGCCGAGCCGGACCGTGCCGGAGTCGACGTCGTAGAGGCGCGGGACGAGCTGGGCGATCGTGGACTTCCCCGCACCGGAGGAGCCGACCAGCGCGACCGTCTGGCCGGGTTCGGCGCGGAACGACACCTCGTGCAGGACGTCCACGCCGCCGCGGGTGTCGAGGGTCGCGACCTCTTCGAGGGAGGCCAGCGACACCTTGTCGGCGGACGGGTACGCGAACCGGACGCGGTCGAACTCGACGGCGACGGGGCCGTCGGGGACGGCGCGGGCTTCGGGCTTCTCCGCGACGAGCGGCTTCAAGTCGAGGACCTCGAAGACGCGCTCGAAGCTGACCAGGGCGCTCATGACCTCGACGCGGGCGCTGGCGAGGGCGGTCAGCGGCGCGTAGAGGCGGGTGAGGAGCAGCGCGAGGGCGACGACCGCGCCGGCGTCGAGGTCGCCGCGCAGGGAGAAGTAGCCGCCGAGGCCGTAGACGAGCGCGAGCGCCAGGGCCGAGACCATCGTGAGCGCCGTGATGAAGACGTGCTGGACCATCGCGGTCCGGACGCCGATGTCGCGGACGCGGCGGGCGCGGGCGGCGAACTCGGCCGACTCGCGGGCGGGGCGGCCGAACAGCTTCACCAGCGTCGCGCCCGGTGCCGAGAAGCGTTCCGTCATCTGCGTGCTCATCGCGGCGTCGTGCGCGGCGGCCTCGCGTTCGAGCCGCGCCAGGCGGCTGCCCATACGGCGGGCCGGGAGCACGAACACGGGCAGCAGCACCAGTGCCAGCAGGGTGATCTGCCAGGAGAGGCGCACCATCACCCCGAACGTCAGCAGGACCATGACCAGGTTGCTGACGACGCCGGAGAGGGTGTCGCTGAACGCGCGCTGGGCGCCGATGACGTCGTTGTTGAGCCGGCTGACCAGGGCGCCGGTGCGGGTGCGGGTGAAGAAGGCGACCGGCATCCGCTGGACGTGGTCGAAGACGGCGGTCCGCAGGTCGAGGATCAGGCCCTCGCCGATGCGGGCCGACAGCCACCGGTTGGCGAGGCCGAGACCGCCCTCGGCCAGCGCGAGGAACGCGATCAGGACGGCGAGCCAGACGACCGTGGACGCCGCGGCGTCGTCCACGATGGCGTTGACGACCTGCCCGGCCAGCACGGGCGTCGCGACCGCGAGGACGGCCAGCACCACGCTGATCGCGAGGAACGCGGCCAGCGGCCGCCGGTGCGGGCGCGCGAACCGGCCGATGCGGCGCAGCGTGGCCTTTGAGAAGGGCCTGCTGTCGCGCGCGTTCATCGCGTGGTGCAACGACATCCACGCGGTGACTTCCATGTCCATGACGAACCCCGTGCTCGGTAGGCGATGATCGTTACCTGGAGAGAGCATGCGACCTCAATCGAGGTTGAGGTCAAGTCGCCGCCTGTGCCCAGGGTCGCGCGGGGGTACGACATTTTCGAAGGAGGGCACGTGGACGTCGGCAGACTCCGGAGCGACACCCCCGGTTGCGCGCGGGTGGCCCATCTCAACAACGCCGGGGCCGCGCTCCCGCCGCGTCCGGTGATCGACGCCGTCGCGGAGCACTTCACGCTGGAGAGCACGATCGGCGGGTACGAGGCGGCGGAGGCCAACGCCGCCGCCGTCGAGCGGTTCTACGGCGCGGCGGCCGGGCTGATCGGCGCGCACCCGGACGAGATCGCCTACGTGGAGAACGCCACCCGGGCCTGGGACATGGCGTTCTACGCGATCCCCTTCGCCGAGGGCGACCGCATCCTCACGACGACGAGCGAGTACTCCAGCAACGCGATCGCCTACCGGCAGGTGGCCGCGGCCCGGAACCTGAGCGTTCAGGTCGTCCCGGACGAGGCCGACGGAACCCTGTCATTGGACGCGCTGGAGGCCGAACTCGGCGGGGGAGGTGTCCGCCTCGTGTCGCTGAACCAAATCCCCACGCAGAACGGCCTCGTCAACCCGGTCGCGGAGGTCGGGCGGCTGTGCCGGGAGCACGGCGTCCTGTTCCTGCTGGACGCGTGCCAGTCGGTCGGCCAGCTCGCCGTGGACGTCGGCGAGATCGGCTGCGACATGCTGTCGGCGACGGGCCGCAAGTTCCTGCGCGGCCCGCGCGGGACCGGATTCCTGTATGTGCGGCGGGAGGTCGTCCCCACTCTGGAGCCGCCGTTCCTCGACCTGCACGCCGCCGACTGGAAGGCCCCGGACGGCTACGAGACGCGCGGCGACGCGCGGCGCTTCGAGACGTGGGAGCGGTACGTCGCCGGGCAGATCGGGCTGGGCGTCGCCGCGGACTACGCGGTTGAGCTGGGGATGGCGGCGATCGAGGAACGCGTGACCGGGCTCGCGGCGACGCTGCGCGGCGCGCTCACCGAGCGGCCGGGGACGACCGTGCTGGACAGGGGCGCCCGCCCGTCCGGCATCGTCACGTTCACCGTGGACGGCCACGACCCCGCGGAGATCAAGGACGCCGCCAGGGCGGCGGGCGTCAACGTCAACGTCACGAGCCCGGCCGCACATGGATACGACCCGCACGCCGCTCCGGCGGCCGTGCGGGCCTCTGTGCACTACTACAACACCGAAGAGGAGCTCGACCGCCTGCTGGCGGTGCTCCCCTGACGGAGGCGGGCGCGTCCGGAGGCCGGGGATGCAGATGACGGATGCCTCCGGACACGCCCTGGCTCGGGGGTTCGCACCTACCGCGCTCCGGGCGGGGTCAGGTGTTCGGGCGGGCGGCGCTGATGTCGGCGAGCGCGGAGACCTCGTCCTTCTCCATCGCCAGGTCGCCGATCGTCACGATGCCCACCGGGCGGCCGTCCTCGATGACGGGCAGCCGGCGCACGGCCCGCTCCCGCATGATCTGCGCGGCCTTGTCGAGCGGGTCGTCCGGCCCGACGGTCGCGGTCGCGGTGCTCGCGATCTTGCCGATCTTCTGGTCCGTCGGGTCGCCGCCGGCGGCGAGCCCGCGGATCACCAGGTCGCGGTCGGTGACGAGCCCCAGCAGGTCGTCCCCGTCGGCCACCAGCACGGCGCCGATGTCCTCGTCGCGCATCGCGCGGGCCACGGTCACGATGTCCAGTTCGGGGGACACCGACGTCGGGGAGCCGGTCATGATGTCGCGGATCTTCGTTGCCATACAGCACTCACTCCTTGAGCCTCGTCGTAGGTCGTCTGGGCCCCGGGATGGTCCGGCACCTACCCGGCAGGAATGACCTCACTCATCGGCGTCCGCGGACCCGCGCGCCGCTTGCGAATTCGCGCGAACCTTCTCGATAAACTGCGCATCCTTCACTATGACGGGGCTGTCGGGGGAGACCGCTCCAGCCGCCTGGTGGCACCAGCCGAGGAGGGGCCTGCCGTGGACGACACCGAGCGGGAGAAGGAGCCGCCGGCGTCCGGCAGCGGGGACGAGCGCGAGTCCGCCCGCACCGCCACCACCGAGTTCCGCATCCCGGCCAAGGTCGACCTGACGCGACCGGACATCCGTGTCCGGCGCCCCGCCACGCCGCCGGAACCGCCGGAACCGCCCGCGGAACCCGAGGCTGACGAGGCCGCTCCCGAAGAGGCCCCCGCCGCGACCGAAGAGGCCGAGGCGGAACCCGAGGCCGCCGCGTCCGACGGGACCGGGCCGACGCGCGTCGAGCGCCTTCCGCAGCTCGCCTCCCCGCAGCCGGCCGTCCGCTCGTCCGGCCCGTGGACGGTCCAGTGG
>NZ_SMKM01000450.1 GCF_004348665.1 Actinomadura sp. GC306
GCGTCCGGTGGGGGGTCGTCTTCGGCCAGTACGCGGGCGATGCGGTAGACGACGGCGACCAGCGGAACGGCGACCACCGCGCCCGCGATGCCCGCTGCCAGCGTCCCGGCGGCGACCGCCACGACGACCACCACCGGGTGCAGGTGCAGCGTCCGGCCCATGATCAGCGGCTGCAGCAGATTGCTCTCGGCCTGCTGGACGGCGAGGACGGCGGCCAGCACGAGCAGCGCGTCCGTCAGCCCGCCGCTCACGAACGCGATGAGGACGGCCGCGGCCCCCGCGAGCACCGCCCCGATGATCGGGACGAACGCGGCGACGAACGTCAGCAGGGCCAGCGGCAGCGCGAACGGCACCCCGATGAGCACGAGGGCCAGCCCGATGCCGACGGCGTCCACGAGCGCCACCAGGACGATCCCGCGCACGTACTGCCCGAGCGCCCGCCAGCCCGCCTGGCCCGCGACGTCGAACTTCGCCCGCCGCTGCTCGGGCACGAGGCGCAGCACCCACTGCCACATGCTCCGCCCGTCCTTGAGCATGAAGAACAGCAGGAACAGGGCGATCAGCACCGCGGCGCCGACCCGCGTCGCCATGCTCGCGCTGGCGACCGGGTCGGGCGAGCCCTTCCGCAGGGCGTTGAGCAGGCCCTCGACGGCGTCGCCGAGTTGCTGGTCGTTGATCGGCAGCGCGTTCACGATCTGGGTCTGGGCCCGCTCGATCCCCTGGGTGAGGCTGCGCCGCATCTCGTCCCACTCGGCGGTGACCTGGTTGGTGACCAGCGCGATCGACCCGCCGACCGTGACGAGCACGGTGAGCAGCCCGGCGAGCGCGGCGACCCAGGCGGGCGCCTTGAGCCGCCGCACCTGCCGGGAGACCGGCGCCACCAGCGCGGTGAGCAGCAGTGCGGAGATCACCGCCATGACCAGCGACGCGACCTTCAGCGCGAGGTAGATGAGCAGACCGAGGGCGGCGGCGATGACCAGGATGCACGCGGCCACGGCGGCGGTGTTGCGCAGCGCGGGCGGAACGGCGTCGAAGCCTCTGCGGGAGGAGGTCACCTGGCCGCACTACCCCGTCCCCCGCCGGGCAATCGCGATCAGAAGGGGTCGGTCAGCTCGCCCAGTTTGTCGGTCAGCCGGAGGTTGTGGGAGTAGTCGACCGGGACGGCGATGACCGACACCCCGTCGTCGGCCAGGGCCTTGCGGAGGGTCGGGAGGAGCTCGTCGGCGGATTCGATCCGGTGGCCGCGGGCGCCGAAGCTCTCCGCGTACCGGACGAAGTCCGGGTTGCCGAACCTGATGTTGGAGCTCTCCCCGAGGTCCAGGTCCATCTTCCACTCGATCAGCCCGTAGGCGGAGTCGTCCCAGACCAGGACGGTGATGGGGATGTTCTCGCGGATCGCGGTCTCCAACTCCTGGGAGTGCATGAGGAACGCGCCGTCGCCGGTCGCGGCGAGGACCTTGCGCTCCGGATGGGCGAGCTTGGCGGCGATCGCGCCGGGCACCGAGAAGCCCATCGACGACAGGCCGTTGGAGACCAGCAGCGTGTTCGGCTCGTAGGCCGGGTACATCCGCGCCATCCACATCTTCACCGCGCCGGTGTCGGCGAGGACGATGTCCTCGCGGCCCATGGCGGCGCGGATGTCGGCGACGATGCGGCGGGGCGCGAGCGGATACCCGTCGTCGGTGGCGCCCTCGGAGAGCTCCTCCCGCAGCATCCGGCGGATCTTCCGGTCGGTGCCGTCGACCTCGAAGCGGCGGTCCACGCGGTCGGCGAGAACGCGCAGCGTCCGGGAGATGTCGCCCTGGATGCCGACCTCGACCGGGTAGTGGTCGTCGACCTCCGCGGGGAACTGGTGGATGTGGATGATCTTCTTGTCGGCGTCCGGGTTGACCTTGGCGGGGTCGAACTCCTGGGGCTCGTAGCCGACCGAGATCAGCACGTCGGCCTCGTCGAATCCGAAGTTGACGTAGTCGTGGCGCATGAACCCGACCGCGCCGAGGGCGTTGCGGTGGTCGTCGGGGAAGACGCCCTTGCCGTTGAACGTCGTCGCGACCGGCAGGCCGAGCCGCTCGGAGAAGTACCGCAGCGCGTCGCTCGCACCGGCCCGGGTCGCGCCGTGCCCGGCGAGGACGATCGGGCGCCGGGCGGCGGCGAGGACCCCGGCGGCGCGGTCGAGCTGCGCCGGCGACGGCTCCTGCGGCCGGACGACGTTGCGCGGCAGCGGCTTCAGGCCGGCGGAGACCTCCGCGGTCTCGACGTCCTCCGGGATCGCCAGGTAGACGGCGCCGGGACGCTCGGTCTGCGCGGTCTTGAACCCCTTGCGCACCATCTCCGGCAGGGCCTCGGCGGCGGGCGCCTGCTCGGACCACTTGGTGATCGGGCGGAAGAGCGACACGAGGTCGACGACCTGGTGCGACTCCTTGTAGACGCGGTTCAGCCCGACCTGCGCGGAGATCGCGACGACGGGCGTGCTGTTGGTGGTGGCGTCCGCCACGCCGAGCTGCAGGTTGATCGCGCCGGGCCCGAGCGTCGCCGAGGCGACCCCGGCCCTGCCGGTCAGGCGCCCGTAGATCTCCGCCATGAACGCGGCGGCCTGCTCGTGCCGGACGAGGACGTAGCGGATGGGGGAGTCTTTCAGCGCGTGGACGAAGTGGATGTTCTCTTCACCGGGGATGCCGAAGACGTACTCGACGCCCTCGGCCTCCAGGGTCTTGACGAGAAGTCGGGCGGCGCCCTGCTGCGCGGACATCGGGTGTCCTCATCTCCAGACTGCGTGTCGCCGGGTGCTGTTCGGTGTAGCACCCGGTGTCCTACCTCCATTCCGCGCGATGATGTGGGGTCGCTCTCGTCCCTGTCTC
>NZ_SMKM01000451.1 GCF_004348665.1 Actinomadura sp. GC306
ACCTCACGCCGGGCGCTCCCCCCTGCCTCCCCACCTCCGCTCTCCACAGCCCTCAAGGGACAGGAAAGCTCACCCCCAGACCAAGCCAGAAGCCATAACCACAGCCTGCCGTGGGCAAATCTCCCCACACTGGCCGACTCCGCTCTAGCGGTCCACCCGCACCGATCGTGCTCTCCAGCACCCGGAGCCCCTGGGCAATCAGGGCAAAGGGCCCGAGACTGGAGCCAGACGCGCGTCGATTGGAGCCCCGTAGTGACCTACGCCTACGATCCCGAACTCGTCCCGTGGATCTCGATGATCCCGCAGCTCTCGATCAGCGAGTACGAGCAGATCCGCAGGGACGAGCTGGAGATGTTCGGCAAGCCGCAGTACGTGCCGCCGGTTCCGGTGGACGTCCGCGACGTGCGAGTCCCCGGGACCGAGGGCGCACCCGACGTCCCGGTGCGCGTCTTCGCGCCCGCCGACCGGGACGGCGACCTGCCGGGCCTGGTGTTCATCCACGCCGGCGGGTTCGTGCTCGGCAGCATCGACTCGTCCCACGACGACGCGATGCAACTCGCGGCGGAGGTCGGTGCCGTCGTCCTGTCCGTCGGCTACCGGCTCGCGCCGGAGCACCCGTTCCCGGCCGGTCTGGACGACTGCTACACCGTCCTGACCTGGGCCGCCGCCAACGCGGCCGAACTCGGTATCGACCTTGGCAGGCTCGCGGTGGGCGGCGACAGCGCGGGCGGAGGACTGTCGGCGGCCGTCGCCCTGATGGCCCGCGACCGCGGCGGACCCGCGCTGTGCTTCCAGCTCCTCGGCATCCCCGAACTGGACGACCGGCTCGACACCCCGTCCATGCGGGCCTTCACCGACACGCCGCTCTGGCACCGGCACAACGCCGAACTGAGCTGGGACTACTACCTGGGCGAGGGGGTCCGAGGCACCGAGGGCGTCTCCCAGTACGCGGCCCCCGCCCGCGCGGAGGACCTCACAGGTCTACCGCCCGCCTACGTGACCACATGCGAGTTCGACCCGCTGCGGGACGAGGGCCTCACCTACGCACACCGCCTGATCCAGGCAGGGGTCCCCACCGAACTGCACCATTACCCGGGCACCTTCCACGGCTCGACGATGGTCAAGGAAGCCTCCGTAACCAAACGGATGCGCACCGACCGCCTGAACGCTTTGCAACGCGCCCTGCACCCCCAGGCCGAATGACCCCACCCACATGAACGACCCGCCGCACCGTGAGCGCATCGGCCATAAGCAGTCACGGGCGGCCTGTAGCAACGTCAGCACCGCTTCCGTTAAGCGGAAGAATGCGTGTCCGCAGCCGTACCGGCCGGAAGGATTTCGAGGGCATGTGTTGTCGTCTCAGAGCGAGTGGCCCGTGACCGCCGAGGTACGCACCGCGTACGGTGCCGTGCGCGGGACGCACGAGGACGGCCTCGCCGTCTTCCGCGGGATCCCTTTCGCGCGTCCACCCGTGGGTCCGCTGCGCTTCGCGGCGCCCGAACCGCCCGACGCCTGGGACGGGACCCGTCCCGCCACCGCGTTCGGCCCCGCCCCGCCACAATCGTCCGCGCTTACGCCCGGCGTCCCCCAGCTGTCCGGCGACGACTGGCTGACCTGCAACGTCTGGACGCCCGACCCGGGTGCCGGCGGCCTGCCCGTCATGGTGTGGATCTACGGCGGCGCCTACCTCATCGGCCACTCCTCCGACCCCGGCTACGACGGCGCGGTGCTGTCGCGCGAGGGCGGTGTGATCGTGGTGACGTTCAACTACCGCGTGGCCATGGAGGGGTTCGGGCAGATCGAGGGCGCGCCCGCCAACCGCGGTCTCCTGGACCAGGTCGCCGCACTCACCTGGGTCCGGGACAACATCGCGGCGTTCGGCGGTGATCCGGACAACGTCACGGTCTTCGGCGAGTCCGCAGGCGCGGGCTCCATCGCGGCGCTCCTCGCGATGCCGCGCGCGTCCGGCCTGTTCCGCCGCGCCATCGCGCAGAGCGTCCCGGGCACGTTCTTCTCCCCCGCTCTAGCGGACGACATCAGCGGCGTGATCGCCGCCAAGGCCGGTGTCCGCCCGGTTCGCCAGGCCCTCGCTGAGATCCCTCCCGCCCGCCTGATGGAATCCGTGGACGCCGTCGCCGCCACCATGGCGCGACACCCACAGTGGGGACCGGTCGCGCACACCCCGACTCCGTTCTCTCCGGTCGTGGACGGCGACGTACTGCCACGCACCCCCTGGGCGGCACTCGCCGCCGGATCCGCCCGCGACATCCCCCTGATCACCGGGCACAACCGTGACGAGTACCGCCTCTTCGTCGCGATGAGCGGGCTCCTCGGCAAGATCACCGACGAACAGGCCGCGACCGCTCTGCACACCTTCGCGCCCGATCCGGCGGCCTACCGCGACGCCTACCCAAGTGCCACCGCCGAGACCCTTTACGAAGTCGTCCACTCCGACTGGCTCTTCAGGATGCCGACACTGCACCTCGCGGAGGCCCAGGCCACCGGCGGAGGCCGCGTGCACCTGTACGAGCTGACCTGGTCCGCGAACAGCCTCGGCGCCTGCCACGCCCTGGACGTTCCCCTGGTCTGGGGCAACCTCACAGGCGGTCTGGCCGACCTGCTGATCAACGACCGCCCCGCCGCCGCTCAACTATCGGCAAGAATCCGCCCCACCTGGACGAGCTTCGCGACATCCGGCACCCCGAACTGGCCCGCCTACGACCCCTCACAACGCCTGACCCAAATCTTCGACACATCCCCCACGATCGCCCCTTATCCAGAAGAGGCGTCCCGCGAGCTGTGGACGAACCACACCTTCACCGCCC
>NZ_SMKM01000452.1 GCF_004348665.1 Actinomadura sp. GC306
CCCCCGGACGCCGCGCCCCCGACGCCGCATCCCCGGACGCCTGGTGCAAACGGCGTAGGCGGGGGTCGTCTTTCGGACGATTGCCCGCGTGCCGGGTCTTCCTACGCTCGCCGTGACGAGGCCGAAGGGGACGATCGTGGAGCTCGACGAAGTCGCGGCGCGGGTGGTTCGCAGCTACTGGGTGCTCTTGACGGCCATGACCGTCCTCCCGCTGACGCTGGTGGCGTTGTGGATGAGCGGGCGGGAGCCGGCGGCGGTGGCGCATGCGCGGCTGCAGGCCGGCGGCGCGGCGGCCGACGCGGCGGCCGGGGAGGCGGGCGCGAGCGTCCTCGTCAGCCAGGTCAAGGCGTTCGCGACCAGCGAGAGCCTGCTGACGGAGGTGCTGCGGGAGCAGCGCGTCGACCGGTCCGCGCGCAAGGTCGCCAAGGCGGTCGAGGTGACCGGGCTCGGGACGTCCAACGTGGTCGAGCTGTCGGTGAAGGACCGCGACCCCGGCGTCGCGCAGCGGCTCACCGACGCGATCGCGATCAAGGTCGTCCGGCAGCTCACGCACTCCGGCCAGGACGCGATCCGGGCGCAGCTCGACGAGATCGACGAGCGGATCGGGAAGCTGGAGGACAAGCTCGGGCCGCTGGCCCGGCGGGCGGGCGGCCCGGCACCCGACATCGCGGCGGCCAACGAGCGCGAGCGGGTGCAGTCGGAGCTGAGCGGCCTGCGGTCGAACCGCTCGGACCTGCTCACGCAGCTCACCGCGGCGGGGTCGGCGTCGGTGGTGCAGCACGCGGTGCCGGCGCCGCGCACCGACCCGACGGTCATGATGGCGGCGATCGCCGGGCTGGCCGGGCTGGTCGGCGGCGTCCTCATCGCGGTCGTGGCGGAGATGGTCCGGCCGACGATCCCGGGGCAGCGGCGGGTCGCGCGGCGGCTCGGGGTACCGCTGCTCGGCTGGGCCGACCGGGGTCCCGCGCAGCTCGCCGACCTCGGCCGGCGGGTGCGGCTGGCGGCGAAGAAGGAGGACGTCGGGCGGGTCACGCTGGTCGGCGCGCCCGGACCGCTGCCGCCGTCCCTGGTGTCGGCGGTGGCCTCGGCCGTGTACGGCGACGAGACACGTCCCGTCCGCACCGCCTCCGCCTACGGCACGGCCCACCGAGGGGCTTCGGAGAACGCGGAGGACGCCGGTGACGGCCCCTCCCTCAACAGCGACGGACCGGGCGGCCGGAGCGGTACGTCCGTGGTCCGTTCCGGCGGCGGCACCGCGCTCATGGCAACGAAGCCGGGCGAGGTGTCGCCGTCGGAGACCACTCAGCCGGTGGCGGTCCGCCGCGCGTGCCACGTGCACGCGTTCGAGGACATCGACCCAGGCGCCGACGACACCGTCGGCGTGGTCGTGGTGGTCGGGCGGGTGACGACGGTGGCGGGGCTGGAGACGGTCCGCGACCTCGTCGCCGCGTCCGGCTGGCCGCTGCTCGGCGTCGTGGCCACGTCGCGCAAGGCGACGACCCGCATGACCGCACGCAGGCCCGCCCAGGGGCGCGAGACCGAGGAGTAGCCAGATGAGTTCAGCCGTTCCGTTCTGCGTCCCGCCGCTCACCGAGGGGGTTCCGGAGGCGGTCGCCAAGGTGCTCGACGGCCGGTGGCTCACCACCGGCCCGGACACCGCGGCGTTCGAGCAGGAGTTCGCCGACCTCCTCGGCGCCGCGCACGTCGTCGCGGTCGCCTCGTGCACCAGCGCGCTGGAGCTGAGCCTGCGCGCGATGGGCCTGCCGCCGGGGTCGCCGGTGCTGACGCCCAGCCTGACGTTCTGCGGCGCGATCAACGCGATCCTGCACGCCGGGCACCGCCCCGTCTTCGCCGACATCGACGAGGAGACGCTGGTGCCGAGCCCGGAGACGGTCGCCGCGGCGGCGGCCCGGGTGAAGCCGGCCGCGATGGTGACCCAGAACCAGGGCGGCTACCCGGTGGACGTCCCGGCCCTCGCCGCCGCGGCCGGCCTCGACCGGTCGCGAGTGGTGGAGGACACCGCGCACGGGCCCGGCGCGGCCCGCGGCGGCGCCCCGGTCG
Organism: Actinomadura sp. GC306; assembly: GCF_004348665.1. Taxonomy (GTDB): domain Bacteria; phylum Actinomycetota; class Actinomycetes; order Streptosporangiales; family Streptosporangiaceae; genus Spirillospora. The sequence continues at coordinate 2,062 of NZ_SMKM01000452.1, forward strand.
GCTCGGCCTCGTACGCGGCGTGCTTCTCCTTCTACGCGACGAAGAACATGCCGATCGGCGAGGGCGGCGCGGTCGCGACGAGCGACGAGGAGTTCGCCGACCGGGTCCGGGCGATGCGGCTGCACGGGATGAGCAAGGACTCGTGGAAGCGGTACCTGCCGGGCGGGAGCTGGCGCTACGACGTGAAGGACATCGGGCTGAAGGCGAACATGACCGACGTCCAGGCGACGATCGGCCGCGCCCAGATCCGCTCGCTGCCGGGCTGGCAGCAGACCCGCGCCGAGCTCGTCGCCCGCTACGACGAGGCCCTCGCCGGGGTGCCCGGGGTCGTCCTCCCGCAGCGCGGCCGGCTCGACGACGTCCAACACGCGTGGCACCTCTACCAGGTGCGCGTCCCGGACCGCGACGCGGTCGGCGACGAGATGCGCGAGGCGGGCGTCGGGACGTCCGTGCACTTCATCCCGGCCCACCAGCTGTCGGCCTACCGGTCGGTCCTCGGCGCGGACGAGTGCGGGAACCTCCCGGTGACCGACCGGGTCGGCGAGGAGCTGCTGTCGCTGCCGCTGTACCCGGGCCTGACGGCGGACGGCCAGGACCGGGTCGTCGCCGCGCTCACCGAGGCCCTGCGGACCCGGGCCTGACCGTGCGCTGGTTCCCGCCGCACCGGCCGCACCGGCCGCCCCGGGCCTCGCGCCGGGCCACCCCCCTGCCC
>NZ_SMKM01000453.1 GCF_004348665.1 Actinomadura sp. GC306
GGGGAGGGCGGGGTGGATGGTGCCGGTCACCTCGCCGAAGGTGATGCGCTCGCCTACGGGGCCGGGGGCCTGGGCTCGGATGGTCACCGTGTCGCCGTCCTCCAGGAAGGTTCGCTTGGTCCCGTCCGCGAGGTCCAGGGGCTCTTGGCCGTTCCAGCTGAGCTCCAGCAGGCAGCCGCGCTGGTCCCGTTCGGGGCCGGAGACCGTTCCCGAGGCGAACAGGTCCCCGGTGCGGAGGGCGGCGCCGTTGACGGTGGCGTGGGCCAGCTGCTGCGGCGGCGTCCAGTACATCGAGGCGAAGCGCGGCCGGCTGGCGACCTGGCCGTTGATCAGTATTTCGAGTTCCAGGTCGAGGCCCCACGGCTCGTCGCATCGCAGGTAGGGCAGCGGGGCCGGGTCCTGGACGGGCGGTTGCACACGGGCGTCCTCCAGCGCCGCGACCGGCACGACCCACGGCGAGATCGACGTCGCGAACGACTTCCCGAGGAACGGGCCGAGCGGCTGCGACTCCCACGCCTGCAGGTCGCGGGCGCTCCAGTCGTTCACCAGGACGAACCCGAACACGTGATCGCGGAACGCGTCCGCGGCCACGCGGTGCCCTGCCACGGACGGCACACCGGCGACGAACCCGACCTCCGCCTCGAAGTCGAGCCGCAGCGACGGGCCGTACGACGGCTCCGGGTCGCCCGGCGCCCTGCGCTGCCCCGTCGGCCGGATGACCGGTGAGCCCGAGCGGTACACGGTGCCGGAGCGGCCGTGGTAGGCGACCGGCAGGTGCTTCCAGTTGGGCGGCAGCGGGTCGCTGTTGGGGCGGAACATCCGTCCCGCGTTCTCGGCGTGGTGCTCGGAGGAGAAGAAGTCGACGTAGTCGGCCACGTCGAAGGGCCGCAGCAGCTCCACGTCCGCGACGGGGATCAGGAGCGGCCGCACGCGCTCGCGGTACGACTCGTCGGTGAGCAGCTCGATGAGGCGGGCGCGGTTGGCGTCCCAGGCGGCGCGTCCGGCCACCATGAAGGCGTTCAGCGAGCCCGAGGCGAAGTAGTGGCGGTCCTCCACCAGCCCGGCGGCGGACAGCTCGGCCAGATCGAGGACGTACTCGCCGATGGCCACGCCGACGCGGGGGAGCTCCCCCGGCCGCGAGAAGACGCCGTACGGCAGGTTCCCGATGCCGAAGCCGCCGTCCGCACTGCCCTCAACCCACGATTCGGTCGTCATGGAGCTCTATCTTCCCCAATGTCCGGCCTTCTGATCAGGCCCGCCGCCGCGAGATCCCGCCGGGCCGCGCGGACGTCCGGGACGCCGAACGCGACGAGGAGGCGGCGGGCCGTGTGCACCTCGGCCTCGGACAGCGCCAGGAGGTCGCGGACGAGGCCCGCGTCGTCGGTGCGCTCCAGAGCCCGCCGGACACCGGGGCCAGAATCGCCGGCCGCCGTCTGAGCCGTGGCGAGCAGAATGTTGATGAGCCCGTGGTGCGACGCGTCCCGGACGGTGTGCCCGGACCCGCCCGCGCACGTGAACGGCAGGTCGCGTTCGGCGCAGGCCGCGATGAACGCCGCCAGCGCGCCGGCGCCGGGAACGCCGTCCGTGGCCGTGCCGCCCACGCGGTATTTCGCACCGAGCCCGGCCGTCCGGTCCGGGGACGCGGCGGAGTCGCGGGCGGCGGCGATGCGGTCGAGGGCGTGCAGCCAGCCGGGAGAGCGGCGCACCTCGATGCGGGCCGGCATGTCGGAGGGGAGCCGGGCGATCGTCACGGCGGCGGCCCGCGCCTGGTCCGCGTCCCGGGGCAGCGCGATCTCAACCGAGGCCGGCCGGACGCGGGGTTCGGCGCGGACGGCGTCCAGCGCCTTCGGCAGTTCCTCGATCCCCGTGTCGGCGACGACGCCCAGATCGAGGAGGTCTTCGGGGACGAGATGGGTGCGCAACTCCGCGAAGCGCGACGCGGGGCACAGCAGGCGGCCGGTGATCCGGTCGGCGGCCGCGCGGTGGGCGGGCAGGGCGCGGTCCATCGGGACCTGGTGCGGCGGGAAGAGCGCGGCGTCGTCGAGGAGCCGAGCCAGTAAGGCGCTCATGCCCGTTCCGTACCCCCGGCGGCGCCGCGGATCACGTGCTTTACGGTGACTCGCCCGATTCAGTCGACGGGCGGGGTGGGGCCACTGCGGAAACTGCTGGACGGCGGCGGGTTCCAGTCGTCCTCCGGCTCACCGCCCGCGCGGGCTCCGCCCTCCGCGGCGGGATGGTCGCCGGCGTCGGGGTCCTCGGCGCGGTCGGACGGCGGAATGTCGTGCTCCTCCTCATCCGCGCCAAAGACCGCCGGCATCGGGATGTCGGGACGGGTCGTCGCGGCGAGCGGCCGCTGCTCCCGCGTGCCGGCGCGCTCCCGGCTCCGAACCAGCTCCACGTCCGTCGGCAGCAACGCGGGCGGCCCAGGCGACGGCTCGGGCAGCGGATCGAGGGACGGCCGCGGCTCCGGCAACGCGTCCAACGGCGGCGCAGGCTCCGACGAGAGACTCCCTCCGCCACCGAACTCCTCGCGGGCGGCGGCTTCCCGCGCGGCCGGTTCCTCCGGCTCGCTTTCCCCGGCGGTGGACTCCTCGCGGGTGGTGGATTCTCGCGTGGGCGGGGTCTCCATGGTCGGGTCTTGCTCGTCGTTGACAGGGGCGGTCTGTAGGGGCTCTTGGTCCGTTGTCTCGTGACGGGTTGGTTCGTATGCAGGGGGCGTGTCTGGGACGGGATCGGGTTCCAGGAAGGGGATGAGTGGCTCGGGCTCGGGG
>NZ_SMKM01000454.1 GCF_004348665.1 Actinomadura sp. GC306
GGGCCGGACGGAGGGACTCGAACTCCTTGCGCAGCACGGGAACGACCTCCTCGCCCAGGATGTCGATCTGCTCCAGGACGGTCTTGAGCGGCAGCCCCGCGTGGTCCATCAGGAAGAGCTGGCGCTGGTAGTCGCCGAAGTGGTCGCGGAACGTCAGGGTCTTGTCGATGACCTGCTGCGGGCTGCCGACCGTCAGCGGCGTCTCGGCGGTGAACTCCTCCAGCGACGGGCCGTGCCCGTAGACGGGGGCGTTGTCGAAGTAGGGGCGGAACTCGCGGACCGCGTCCTGGGAGTTCTTCCGCATGAACACCTGGCCGCCGAGCCCGACGATCGCCTGGTCGGCGGAGCCGTGGCCGTAGTGCTCGAAGCGCTGCCGGTACATGCGGATCAGCCGCTGGAAGTGGTGCTTCGGCCAGAAGATGTGGTTGGCGAAGAAGCCGTCGCCGTAGTACGCCGCCTGCTCGGCGATCTCCGGGCTGCGGATCGAGCCGTGCCACACGAACGGCGGGACGCCGTCCAGCGGGCGCGGGGTCGAGGTGAACGACTGCAGCGGCGTGCGGAACCTGCCCTCCCAGTCGACGACGTCCTCGCGCCAGAGCCGGTGCAGCAGGTGGTAGTTCTCGATGGCGAGCGGGATGCCGTCGCGGATGTCCTTGCCGAACCACGGGTAGACGGGGGCGGTGTTGCCGCGGCCCATCATCAGGTCCACCCGGCCGCCGGCCAGGTGCTGGAGCATCGCGTAGTCCTCGGCGATCTTCACCGGGTCGTTGGTGGTGATCAGCGTGGTCGCGGTGGACAGGACGAGCCGCTCGGTGCGGGCCGCGATGTAGCCGAGCATGGTCGTCGGGGAGGACGGCACGAACGGCGGGTTGTGGTGCTCGCCGGTCGCGAAGACGTCCAGGCCGGCCTCCTCGGCCTTGAGGGCGATCCTGACCATGGCCTGGATCCGCTCCGCCTCGGACGGTACGCGCCCGGTGGTCGGGTCGGGGGTCACGTCGCCGACCGAGAAGATTCCGAACTGCATGCCGGCCTCCGAGATAGTAGAACGTTCAATTACCTTATCGAACAGCGCGGCCCAAGACCATATTCCTGGCGGAACCCCCGCGCAGGGCCGCGCCCGGGAGCCCGCGGGCACCACGCGTCCCCCGAATCCCGGCGACCCCCCTGGTCTGATCGGCCGCTCGGGGGGAATGCTGGACCCATGATCGGAGACGGGCCGCGGGAGCGGCGCACGGGGCACGGCGGCGGAGCGCCGGACGCATGATCGGCGAACACGTCCTGGCCGGGTACGTCAACGACGCGGGCGGCCGGGAGGCACTCGACCTGGCGGCCGCGATCGTCGCGCTCACCGGCGGCCGGCTTAGCGTGGCGACCGTGCACCCGCCCGGCCTGCCCGCAGCCGCCGGCGAGGCCCGCGCGCTGCTGGACCAGGTGGCCGGCATCCTCGACGACCGGCCCGCCGACCTGCACGTCCAGGAGGGGCGCAGCGTCGCCCGCGGGCTCACCGTGCTCGCCAGCCGCATCGGCGCCGACCTCATCGTCGTCGGCTCCCCCGAGGGCGGCGCCCGCGGCCGCATCGGCGTCGGCGCCGCCGCCGACCACCTGCTCCACTCGGCCACCGAGGCGGTGCTGCTCGCCCCGTCCGGCTACACCCCGCCCGACGCCCTCGGCCGGATCACGGTCATGTACGTCCGCCGGCCGCAGTGCGACGACGCGGTCATCCGCGCGGCGCAGGCCGCCGAGCGCCTGGAGGTCCCCCTCCGCCTGGTCACGCTGGCCATCGGCGACGTCGGGGACGACGGCGCCGAACGGCTCCGCGACGACCTGGCCCTCGCCATCCGGCTCGCGCTGGACTCCGCCGAGCTGCTCCCCGAGGAGGTCTCCGCCGACCTCGCCGAGGGCGACGACGTCGCCGACGCCCTGGAGGACGTCGACTGGCCCGACGACGAGCTCCTCGTGTGCGCGTCCAGCGAGGACGCCGCCGCCCACCGGGTCTTCCTGGGCGAGGTCGCCCTCAAGGTTCTGCGGGCCGCGACGTGTCCGGTAACCGTGCTACCCAGGGGCTATTTCTGAGATAGTCCGTTTTGACCGATTCCCTGGAACGGGTTGCCGGGCACCTTTTACCTCGACTACATTCCATCGAGATCAGAACGTGACCTTGGAACGTGACGGAGGCCAGACGTCACGCCGCACGTTCCGTCCCCCCGGTCGGGCACCACCCTGCCCGGACGAGCGCGACGGCAGGGAGCGAGATGGACCCGATCGGCAAGAAGCTGCTCGACATCGCCAAGAAGGAACTCGGCTACACCGAGAAGGGCGACGGCTACACCAAGTACGGCAACTGGTGGACCGAGAACGTCGACGGCGACCGCGACGACTACTTCAAGACCGCCCCCTGGTGCGACATGTTCCTCGCCTGGGCCGCCGACAAGGCCGACGTCACCGAGCAGGCCGGGCAGTTCGCCGCCACCGTCGACCACGCCAAGTGGTTCGACGAGCACGACGCCTTCGGCCGCGAGCCCGAGCCCGGCGCCATCGTCTTCTACGACTGGAACGGCTCGAACGACATCGGCAAGATCGACCACGTCGGCATCGTCGAGAAGGTCGACGGGAAGACCCTCCACACCATCGAGGGCAACGCCGACGGCTACAAGCTCATGCGCAAGACCCGCAGCATGGACAACGTCGTCGGCTTCGGCTACCCCGCCAAGGTCAAGGTCGAGGCCAAGTACACC
>NZ_SMKM01000455.1 GCF_004348665.1 Actinomadura sp. GC306
CCTCCCGCCCGACGAGGACGCGATGACCGAGCTGCTGTCGGAGCAGCGCGGCGGGCCCGTCCGGCTCCGCGTCCCGCAGCGCGGTGACAAGAAGGCCCTGCTGGAGACCGTCGCGCGCAACGCGCACGAGGCGCTCAAGCTGCACAAGACGCGCCGCACGTCCGACCTGACGACCCGCAGCCGCGCCCTGCAGGAGATCCAGGACGCGCTGGAGCTCGACGAGGCGCCGCTGCGCATCGAGTCCTACGACGTGTCGAACCTGCAGGGCACGAACGTCGTCGCGTCGATGGTCGTCTTCGAGGACGGCCTGGCCCGCAAGGGCGAGTACCGCAGGTTCACGATCAAGGCCGTCGAGGGCCAGGACGACGTCCGCTCCATCCACGAGGTCGTCACGCGCCGGTTCAAGCGCTACCTCGCCGAGACCGAGAAGACCGGCGAACTCGACCACCTCGGCGACCCGGCCGACACCGCTGACGCTGCCGGCATCGCCGGGGCCGCGGACGCCGCGGAGGGCGCGCACCAGCCGATCGACCCGGAGACCGGGCGGCCGCGCAAGTTCGCCTACCCGCCCAACCTGGTGCTCGTCGACGGCGGTCCGCCGCAGGTCGCCGCCGCGCAGCGGGCGCTGGACGAGCTCGGCGTCGAGGACATCGCGGTCTGCGGCATCGCCAAGCGGCTGGAGGAGCTGTGGCTGCCCGGCGAGGACGACCCGGTCGTCCTGCCGCGCAACAGCGAGGGCATGTTCCTCGTCCAGCGGATCCGCGACGAGGCCCACCGGTTCGCCATCACCTTCCACCGGCAACGGCGTTCCAAGTCCATGACCATGAGTGAACTCGATAACGTTCCCGGTCTGGGCCCGGCGCGCCGCGCGGCGCTGCTGAAACACTTCGGGTCGCTGAAGCGGCTGAAGGACGCGACGCCCGAGCAGGTCGCCGAGGTCCCGGGCATCGGCATGCGCAGCGCCGAGGGCATCGTCGCGGCGCTGCACGGCGCCGCGGTCCCGCCGCGGCGGCCGGGCGGAGACGGTGGCGGCGTCGGCGCCGCCGTGGACGGGGAGCACAGGGGGAGGCGGTCATGAGCACCGAGTCGAAGATTCCGGACATCGTGATAATCACCGGCATGTCCGGGGCGGGCCGCAGCACCGCGGCCAAGTCGCTGGAGGACCTCGACTGGTTCGTGGTCGACAACCTGCCGCCGGGGCTGCTGGCGACGATGGCCGACCTCGGCGGCCGGGTGAAGGACGCGGTGCCCCGCATCGCCGTCGTCGTGGACGTCCGCAGCCGCGCCTTCACCGAGGACCTGCACTCCTCGATCGCCGAGCTGGAGGCGCGCGGCGTCCACCCGCGGGTCGTGTTCCTGGAGGCGAGCGACGCCGACCTGGTGCGCCGCTTCGAGAGCGTGCGCCGCCCGCACCCGCTGCAGGGCGACGGGCGCCTGGTCGACGGCATCGCGCGGGAGCGCGAGCTGGTCCGCGAGGTCCGCGCCGAGGCCGACCTGGTGATCGACACCAGCGGCCTCAACGTGCACGAGCTGCGCCGCAAGATCATCGGGTTCTTCGGCAACGACACCGGGGAGTCCAGCCTCCGCGCGACCGTCGTGTCGTTCGGCTACAAGTACGGCCTGCCGGTCGACGCCGACCTCGTCGTCGACTGCCGCTTCCTGCCCAACCCGCACTGGGTCCCGGAGCTGCGGCCGAAGACCGGCCGCGACACCGCCGTCCGCGACTACGTGCTCGGCCAGCGCGGCGCCAAGGAGTTCCTCGACTCCTACGCCGAGGTCCTGCGCCTGCTGTCCGCCGGCTACGAGCGCGAGGGCAAGCACTACGTGACCCTGGCCGTCGGCTGCACCGGCGGCAAACACCGTAGTGTGGCCATGGCGGAACAGATCGCCGCCCGCCTGCGGGACGAGGGCATCGAGGTGCAGGTCGCCCATCGTGACCTCGGCCGCGAGTGACGCCCGCCCGGAACCCGGCGCGGGCCCCGCACGAGGAGAGCAGGAAAACGGCACGGTGAAGCCCAACGGCCCCAAGGTCGTCGCGCTCGGCGGCGGCCACGGCCTCTACGCCTCGCTGTCGGCGCTGCGCCGCGTCACCGACCGGCTGACCGCGATCGTCACCGTCGCCGACGACGGCGGCTCCAGCGGCCGCCTCCGCCGCGAACTCGGCGTGCTGCCGCCCGGCGACCTGCGGATGGCGCTCGCCGCGCTGTGCGGCGACGACGAGTGGGGACAGACCTGGCGCGACGTCGTCCAGCACCGCTTCCGCAGCCAGGGCGACCTGCGCGGCCACGCCGTCGGCAACCTGCTCATCGTCGCGCTGTGGGAACTCCTCGAAGCCGGCGCCGCCGACGCCCCCGGCGGCTCCACCGTCGCCGGGCTCGACTGGGTCGGCCGGCTCCTCGGCGCGCACGGCCGGGTGCTGCCGATGGCCGCCGTCCCGATGGACATCGTCGCGGAGGTCCGCGGCGCCGACCCCGCCCGGCCCGACGAGATCACCCACGTCAAAGGGCAGGTCGCCTGCGCCAAGACGCCCGGCGCCGTGCTCGGGGTGTCGCTGGTGCCCGCCGACCCGCCCGCCTGCCCCGAGGCCCTCGCCGCCGTCGAGGACGCCGACTGGATCGTGTTCGGCCCCGGCTCCTGGTTCACCAGCGTCCTGCCGCACCTGAAGGTCCCCGCGCTGGCGCGCGCCCTCACCGCCACCCGCGCCCGCCGCGCCGTCGCGCTGAACCTCGCCCC
>NZ_SMKM01000456.1 GCF_004348665.1 Actinomadura sp. GC306
GCCCGAGAACGGCCGCCCGGCCGATGAGCTGCTCGCCGAACTCGCGCGGCTCCGCGAGGCGGACCTGCCCGTCCGCGGCGGCCAGGTCACCGCCTACGTCTACGACACCGGACGCGAAGCCGTGCACGACCTCGCCGCCACCGCCTACCTGGAGATGCTGGAGGTCAACTGCCTCGACCCGACCGCGTTCCCCAGCATCGTCGCGCTCGAACGGCAGGTCGTCGCGGCCGTCGCCGGCCGGCTCGGCGGCGGCTCCGGCGTGTTCACCAGCGGCGGCACCGAGTCGATCATGCTGGCGGTCAAGTCGGCGCGCGACGCCCGGCCGGTCGACGGGAAGCCGCAGCTCGTGCTGCCCGCGACCGGGCATCCCGCGTTCCACAAGGCCGCGCACTACCTGGGCATGGAGGTCGTGCACGTCCCGGTCGACGCGTCGTACCGCGCCGACCCCGCCGCGACCGCCGCCGCCATCACGCCCCGGACGGTCCTGGTCGTCGCCTCGGCCCCCTCGTACCCGCACGGCGTCATGGACCCGGTCCCCGAGATCGCGTCGATCGCCGCGTCGGCGGGTATCCCGTGCCACGTGGACGCGTGCGTCGGCGGCTGGGTCCTGCCGTGGCTGCGGGACGCCGGACGCGACGTCCCGCCCTTCGACCTGTCCGTGCCCGGCGTGACGTCCCTGTCCTGCGACCTGCACAAGTACGGCTACGCGCCGAAGGGCGCCTCCGTCGTCCTGTACGCGGACGAGTCGCTCCGCCGCCACGCCTACTTCGCCGCCGCGGAATGGCCCGGCTACACCGTCATCAACGCGACCGTCCAGAGCAGCAAGAGCGCCGGGCCGCTCGGCGCGGCGTGGGCCACCCTCAACGCGGTCGGCGCGCGGGGCTACCGCGAGCTGGCCGGGAACGCGATGGCCGCGGCGGAACGCCTCATCGCCGGTGTCGCGGAGATCCCCGGCCTGCGGGTGCTCGGCGCGCCCGTCGCGCCGCTCGTCGCCGTCGCGTCGGAGGACCCCGGCCTGGACGTGTTCGTCATCGCCGACGAGGCCCGGTCGCGCGGCTGGTTCTTCCAGCCGCAGCTCTCCTACGCGGGCATCCCGCCGAACCTGCACTTCACGCTGACCGGCGTCAGCGACATCGAGCCGCTGCTCGCCGCCCTCGCCGACTCGGCGAAGGCCGCCCGCGCCGCCGGGCCGCCGGACGTCCCGGCGGACCTGGTGGAGGCCCTCGCCGGCCTCGATCTCGACAGCCTCGACGACGCCGGTTTCGCCGGGCTGCTCGCGTCGGTGGGGGTGGACCTCGACGGCGGCGGTGCGCCCGAGATGGCCGTCGTCAACGCCGTCCTGGACGCGCTGCCGCCTACCACCCGCGAGGCCCTGCTCGTCCGCTTCCTGTCCGCGCTCTACGCCTGACCTGCGCGGGCGCTCAGCCGAGCCGGACCAGGCGCTCGAAGACGGACGGCTCCTCCAGCGTCCGGACCAGCTCCAGCGGCACCTTCGCCGCGCCCGCCGTCAGGTCGGCGACCCGCCCGCCCGCGGCCGCCGCGCGCGGCGGGTCGCCGGCGACGTCCACCTGGACGGTCAGGCCGGGCCAGCCGACGACGGTCACGGGCGCCGCGGCGCGCAGCGGCGTCCGGTCGCCGAGGCCGTCCTCGATCCGCGCGACCCGCGCGCCCCGCGGGGCGATGGTCTTCGCGACCAGCGCGTCCTGCGCCGCGACCACGAGCCGCTGCGCCGCGTCGACCGCCCCGGCCGCGGACGCGGTGTCCTGCCCGAGCACCGCGCCGACGATCATCGTCGGCACACCCTCGACCTCCTTGCGCGCCGCGAACACGAAGTTGCCGCCCGCCTTGTCGGTGTAGCCGGTCTTCCCGCCGACCACGCCGTGCTGACCCAGCAGGAAGTTCCCGCCCTGCCGCGGCTCACCGCCGTCCCCGGGCTCGTACACCTGCTTGTTGACGATCTCGGCGAACGCCGGGATCCGCATGGCCGCCCGCAGCAGTTTCACCTGGTCGGCGGCGGTGCTCACCGTCCCGGAGTCGTAGCCGCTCGGGTCGGTGTAGCGGGTGCCGGTCATCCCCAGCGACCGCGCGGTCTCGTTCATCTTCGCCACGAACGCCGGGGTGCCTCCGGCGTCCCAGCGCGCCAGCTCGTGGGCGACGTCGTTCGCCGAGATGACCATCAGGGCCTCCAGCGCCTGGCGCTGCGTCAGCCGCTGGTTCGCGGTCACGCCGAGGATCGACTCGCCGCGCTCCTCGCGCTCCGGGATTTGCGCCGCCGCCTCCGGCGACACGGTCAGGACCGGGCCCGGCTCACCCGGGTTGAGCGGGTGGTCGCGCAGGTACACGTACGCCGTCATCACCTTGGCGACGCTCGCCGTCGGGGTCGGCGACGCCGTACCCGACGCGCCCATCGCCCCGAGGCCCTCCACGTGGACGGCCGACTGCCCCGAGTCGGGCCACGGCAGCGCGGGCGCCTGCCCCTCGAACACGACGCTGGCGTCGACGGTCAGGCCGACGGACGGTTCCGGGACGGGCCGCACGAGCTGCCCGGCGACGAGCCCGGCGACCAGCACGAGCGCCGCCGCCAGGACGACGAGCCAGGGCCGTCCCCGCTCGGTCTGCGGCTCCTCCGCCGGCGGGGGCGGCTCGGGGGCGGCGACGGCCGCGGGGGGCGTCCCGTCCCACTGGACCGTCCACGGG
>NZ_SMKM01000457.1 GCF_004348665.1 Actinomadura sp. GC306
CACCCGTCCCGCCGCCGCCCCGGCGCCGCTGATCTGGAGTCCCCGCCTCATGCGATACGCCTTCGTCGGGCTCGGCCACCGGGCGCAGATGTACGTCGACGCGCTGCTCGGCGAGTGGCGCGACACCGGCGAGATCGCCGCGCTCTGCGATCCCAACCACACCCGCCTGCGCTACTACCTCGACCGGATCGGCCGCGACGTCCCGTGCTTCGCGCCCGAGGAGTTCGGGAAGATGCTGCGGACCGCCGACGCCGTCGTGGTCGCCACCGTCGACTCCGCCCACGCCCGCTACGTGGTCGCCGCGCTCGACGCGGGCAAGGACGTCGTGGTGGAGAAGCCGCTGTGCACCACCGCCGAGGACTGCGCGGCCATCGCCGCGGCGGCCCGGCGCAGCACCGGACGGCTCGTCGTCACGTTCAACTACCGCTACTCGCCGCGCAACAGCGCGGTCCGCCGGGTCATCGCGGACGGCGCGATCGGCGAGGTCGCCTCGGTGCACTTCGGGTGGTCGCTCGACACCATCCACGGCGCCGACTACTTCCGCCGCTGGCACCGGGACAGGGCGAGCTCCGGCGGCCTGCTGGTGCACAAGGCCAGCCACCACTTCGACCTGGTGAACTGGTGGATCGCCGACGCCGCCGCGTCCGTCTACGCCCAGACGTCCCTGCGCTTCTACGGCGCCGGGAACGCGCGGGCGCGCGGCCTCGCCGACCGTCCCGCACGGGCGTTCGAGGCGCCGGGGCTCGGCACGGACCCCTTCCTGCTGGACCTCTCCGCCGATCCCCGGCTGAAGCGCCTCTACCTGGACGCCGAGCACGAGGACGGCTACCTCCGCGACCAGGACGTGTTCGGCGAGGGCGTGACGATCGACGACAACATGGCGGTGCTCGTCCGGTACGAGCGCGGCGCGCTGCTGACCTACTCCCTCAACGCCCACGCGCCCGCCGAGGGGTACCGGGTCACCGTCAACGGCACCGAGGGACGGCTGGAGCTGGACGTCGTCGAGCGGGCCTGGACGCCGCCGCACGCCGCGATCGACCCGACCGCGTCCGGGAAGGAGCACGCCGAGGGCGCCTCGGAGCGGCTCGTCCTGCACCGGCACTGGCGGCGGCCGGAGGAGATCCCGGTCGAGGGCGGCGCGGGCGCGCACGGCGGCGGGGACGCCCTGCTGCTGGACGACGTGTTCCGCGGCCCGCAGGACGACCCGCTCGCCCGCCAGGCCGGGTACCGCGCGGGCATCGCCGGCGTGCTGGTGGGCGTGGCCGCGAACCGCTCGGCGGCGACCGGCCGCCCGGTCGCGCTGGCCGACGCCGGCACCCGCCTGGCCGACTGATACCGCGAGCGGCCGACAAAGGCGCCGGCACCATTAACGCCGCGCGCTCCATTCACCCTGCCCGCCAATTCACCGCAGCCGATAATCATGAAAATAGTGGAAATCCATTGACGCGCCTCCATCCGGACTTTAGCTTGCATGAAAGCGCTTTCAGGCCATTCGGGGAGCAGACCGGACCACCGGTTCGATGATCACCAGCAATCGAAAGGAGAGGCGAGGATGAGAAGAGCAGCCGCAGTGCGGCTATCCGCGGCGTCGGCGACGCTGGCCCTTGCGGCCACGGCCGGTGTCGTCCTGTCGATGCCCCAGGTCGCGGCGGCGGCCGGCAACGCCACCGGCTACGCGTCCCAGAACGGCGGGACGACCGGCGGCGCGGGCGGGCAGACCGTGCGGGCCACCACCGGGACCGCGATCCACGCGGCCCTGTGCGGCCGGGCCAGCAGCAGCACCCCGATCACCATCCAGGTCGAGGGGACGATCAATCACGGCAACACGAGCAAGGTGTCGGGCGACAGTTGCAACACCGCCGACGGCGTGATCGAGCTCAAGCAGATCAGCAACGTGACGATCGTCGGGGTCGGCGGCGGGGCGGTGTTCGACCAGGTCGGCATCCACATCCGCGAGGCCGGCAACATCATCATCCAGAACGTGACCGTCCGGAACGTCAAGAAGTCCGGTTCGCCGACGTCGAACGGCGGAGACGCGATCGGCATGGAGAGCGGCGTCCGCAACGTCTGGGTGGACCACACCACGCTGGAGGCGTCCGGCGGTGAGGACGACGGGTTCGACGGCCTCTTCGACATGAAGAACGACACCCGCTACGTGACCCTGTCCTACAGCGTCCTGCGCAACTCGGGACGCGGCGGCCTGGTCGGCAGCAGCGAGAGCGACCTGTCGAACGGGTTCATCACGTACCACCACAACCTGTACGAGAACATCGAGTCCCGCACGCCGCTGCTGCGCGGCGGCACGGCCCACATCTACAACAGCCACTTCAAGAACATCAGCAAGTCGGGCATCAACTCCCGGGCCGGCGCGAAGGCCAGGGTCGACAACAACTACTTCGAGGACTCCAAGGACGTCCTCGGCACCTTCTACACCGACCAGGCCGGGTCTTGGCAGGTCAACGGCAACATCTTCGACAACGTGACCTGGTCGGAGCCCGGCGACGACAACCGGCCCGCCGGCCCGAACCCGCAGTCCAACACGAGCGTCGGCATCCCCTACTCCTACAGCCTGGACAGGGCGGACTGCGTGCCGGACGTCGTGAGCCGCACGGCGGGCGCTGGCAAAGGCCTGCGCGTGTCGGACGGCAAC
>NZ_SMKM01000458.1 GCF_004348665.1 Actinomadura sp. GC306
GTGTCGGACAGGGCCTGTAGCCGGGAGGCTGCGCGGGACAGGTCCGCGGCTGCGATCGTGCTGGCTGTGATGTGGGCGTTCGCGGCGGCGGTGAACCATAGGGGTGCCGCCGGGTCGTCTCGGAGTTGCCGCATCAGGGTGCGGAGGCGGGTTGTGGCGCGCTCGACGGCCTCGGCGTCGGAGAGCAGTTGTGCGGCGGTGTCGGCGACCGGGCGGTGCGGGGGCAAGGCGGCCTCCTAGGCGGGGTGGACGGGGGCGCCTGCATCGCGCCGGAGTTGCTGGCGCGGGGCGCCGTGGCAGAGAAACGGTCGGGCGCCGTCGAGCCCGAGGGTGCGCAGCCCGGCGGCCAGGGGATCGTCGGAGGTGCCGACGTGCAACCGGGCCCGGGGCGCCGGATACAGGCGGGCCGCTCCGTCGGTGTGGACGAGCGAGCGCAGCGTGGCGTCCGCGCGGACGGAGTAGAGGACGAGGTCGCCCGAGTGCCACGGGCCGCCCGGTCCGAGCGGCCCGGCGAAGGTGAGGGCCCGGTCGCCGGGGGCGCCGATGGTGAGGGTGGCGGTCCGGCCGTCGAGGCGGGCGCGGATGCCGGATCTGAAGGAGTGGTCGCTCCACAGGTTCCGGTGGGCGGCGCTTGCGGCGGGAGTGCTCAGCGCCGTGGCGAGTGTTCGCAGGCCAGCGCCGCGCACCTGTGGCCGGCGCAGCAGGTCCGGCCAAACGCCGACCGGCCGGGGGCACCACGGGTCGTGGACCAGGATCCCGAGGGTCACTTCACGGTGCGGGCCGAAGGTGCTTTCCCGGTGGTCGCGGAAAGTCAGCGCGACCAGTGCTCGCCCGCCCGCGCGTACCGGGACGGTGTCGCTGAGCACGGCGGCGGCGGAAGTGGCGTCGACGGTGAACCACGCCGTGAGTGCCGACGCGTCCGACGTGCGTGCGGGCAGGTCCACCGGCCCGTCCGGTGTGGGCTCGGCGCGGGAGGCGACGGTGAGAAAAGGAAAGCCCGGCGGCCGGCGCGCGTCGTCGTAGAGCTGGTAGAGGCGGCGCTGCAGCACCGGGCCGCTGTAGGGCGCGAGCCGCCGTTCGATGTGCGCGCGGGCCTCGGGCAGGTCGTGCTCGATGTTGTGGGCGTACCGCTCAAGGCTGTGGCAGGCGGGGAACAGGTGCGTCGGGTCGGTGTAGTCGACGACGTACCAGCCGGGCCGGCGCGCGAAGCAGTTGCCGGCGCCCTGCCCGTCGAGGCTCGGGACGATGTCGTGCCGGTTGGCTATGGCGGCGACCCAGGTCGCGGGGTCCGCCGGCCGCTTGAAGTCGATCGGTGAGCCGATCGCGACGACGTGGGTGAGCCGGTAGCGGGCGTTGAGCGCGGCGTCCTGGCTCAGGCTCATGACCGCGGCGCCGCCCGCGCTGTGGCCGATGAGGGCGAGGTCGGCGCCGGCGGGGATCCGGTGGTCGGCGATCACCTTGGCCAGGGAGCGGCTGTAGGGGCCGCTGTCCAGGACGGTGCTGCTGAACGCGCCGAGGAGGTCGGCGGGCGATGCGCCGTCGGGGGCGCCCATCCGCATTCCGGGCGCCAGCAGGACGTACCGTTCGACGCCGTCGGGCCCGCGCACGGTGAGCAGCAGCGCGCGGCCGGTCGGCCCGATCGTGATCAGGTCGCCGATCAGGCCGAGCAGGGACGCGTCCCGGCAGAACCGCGCGGCCTCCGCCGCGGCCGGCTCGGTGCGCACGGCGCCGCCCAGGCCGCGGTCCAGGCGTGCGATGACGCCGTTGCTCAACCCGGTCAGCGGATCGGCGGTCGCGGCGCCCATTCCGGTGGCGATGAGCCAGGCGGTGTGGTCGTTGAGCGGGTTGCGGTCGAGCAGCGCGCGCAGCGCGAGGATCTCGCTGAAGACCGGGGAGACGGCGGTGAGCGCCCCCGCCGGCCCGCGCGCCTTGATCAGCTCGCGCAGCGCCCCGGTCACGCCGGCCCGCCCTTCGCCGGTCACCTCGATGAGCCGCCGGACGAGCGGGTCCCGGGTGAGCGCGGGGTCGGCGAGCGCTACCGCGGCGATCCGCAGCCGCAGCGACGTGGTCATGATCGCGACGGGCAGGCTGCCCGCGCCGGTGAGCCCGCCGAGCTTGCCACCGAGGACCCCGAGGACGCCGCCCGACGCCGCCCACCCGAGCCCGGCGGGGTTGGTGACGGCACGGACCAGCGCGCGCTGCGCCCGCCAGCCCTCGCCCGGCGCACGGCACGCCGCGGCGGTGACCCGCGGATCGGCAAGCGCGGCCGTGGCATGCGCGGAGGCCACCCGAAGCGTCCGCGCGATTTCGGCCAACTCCCGAGCAGCGCCCAGCAGCGTCGCCGCCGCGTCCGGAGCCGGCTGCACGGCATCCGGCGCCCCCAGCCCAGCGCCCACGAGCCGCAGCGCAGCGTCCGGCAGCCGCGGTGCAGTACCCGGCAGCTGTGGTGCAGTGCCCGCGACGCGCGATGCAGCGTCCGGTGGCCGTGGTGCGGTGCCCGGCAGTTGTGGTGCGGAGGGCAACGGCTGTGGTTCAGCGTTCGGGGGCTGTGGTGCGGTGCCCGCGAGAGGCGGTGCAGCGTCCGGCGGCCGTGGTGCAGTGTCCGGGGGACGCGGGGCGGGGGCTGCGAGGCGCGGGGTGGTGTCT
>NZ_SMKM01000459.1 GCF_004348665.1 Actinomadura sp. GC306
GAGCCGGCGGGGCCGGGGCCGAACTCGATGGTTGGTGGTGGGGTTCCACAGGTCGGTGGCGGGTGCCGGCGGCGGCGTTTCGCTCGGCGGCCGGATGCGGTAGGTGTAGCGTCCGTCGCCGTCCTTGGTGATGTGGACGTGCTCGGGGCTGGTGGCCTTGAAGCGGTTGTGGAACCCGCAGGTGAGGGCCAGTTCGTCGATGTCGGTGCGGCTGTTGCCCAGGGCCCAGCCGCTGACGTGGTCGACTTCGCAGAGCGCGCCGGGGACCTCGCAGCCCTGGACCGCGCAGCTCGGGTTGAGGGCTTCCAGAACCTGGCGTTGGGCCGGGGTGGCGAAGCGGACGCGGCGGCCGAGGTAGAGGGGGATGTGACCGCGTCCCAGGAGAAGTGGCGCCACCCCGGCGTTCAGGGCGATCCGGCGGGCCTGCTCGGCGGGGATCGGGGTTCCGTCGGTGAGGCGGGCGGGCGCGGTGCCGCCGGTCAGGGTGTCCAGATCGCAGATGACCGTGACCTTGGTGGCCTTGTGACCCCCGGCGAGCACGTTCGCCAGGGCTGCCGCCGTCCGTTCTGACAGGTCGCGATGGTCCTCGGTCCCGGCCGGTTTGGCCAGGGGCGCGAGTGTCCCGTCCCAGACGGCGGCGTCTTCGGCGTTCAACCAGCCCTTGATGTAGCGGCCACCGTCCAATGAGCGGGTGGAGTCGATCCAGGACAGCTCGTAGCCGCGCCGACTGTCGGGATCGGGCTTCTCCGTGCCGTCGCGTTCGGCGATCAGATCGGTGATCCGGTTGCCGAAGGCGGCGACCTTTCCAGCGGAGAAGCCCTGCCCGGCCAGGTCGAGGAGGATGTCCTGGGCGGTGGCACAGTCGTCATCGTCCAGGCGCGTGACGGCGCAGGCGATGGTGGCGGCGTACCCGTAGGAGATGTCGCCGCGGGCGAGTCGACTGGCGACCTCGCCGATCCGGTGACGTTGCCGGGCCAGGTTGATGCGCTCCTTGGCGCGGGCCTCGCGCATGCCGAGGCGGGAACGCAGCCAACTGCGGACGGACGGGTAGCCCCAGCGGCGCGTCTCCCCCGCCGCATCGACTCGGGCGATCAGCGCGGCGAGGGCGCTTTCGTGCAGGTCGTTGGCACGAGCCAGGGCTTCGGCCGCCCGCATGCATACGGCCGCAGAGTCGGGCGCATCACGTTGAGCGAGTTCGGCCGCGATCGTCGCCGCCGCGTCCACCAACTCACTGGTGGACATCGAGGCCGCATCGATCTCTGTCGAACACATGACTAAATATTATCGAACAACCAACCCACCTCTCTCCAGTTCCGGGTGAAAATATTAAGACCTTCAGGATAGTCTGAACGGAAGATATACCGAGCAGAATCAACTCCCTCCGAAGTCTAACGAGTCCATACGCCACGTTCGATACACACTCCGCCCATACTGTCCGGCAGGCACCCTTCGGATTGGAGCAACCCGCCTCACTGAACCGGCCACCGCCTACTGACAGCAGATATACACGAAATGCCCACAACCAACGCCAACCGGTCCGAGCGAAACAAAGATTCCTCAAGCCAGAACCCCGGCCACACCGCTACGTAACCACCCACCACCGGCCGTCGAGCCCAGCCAAAGTGACAGCAACCGGCAGCAACCAGGACCATGCGCACCAAACATGCCAGGGCCGCCTCAGCCGGGCACCCACCGCAACCACACCATTCCGATAAAAGACCGCCGCAACTCCGCAGGAGCACAGAACCACCGCTGGAAACGAGCGGGAATCTAGAATTCAGGGAGTGTCCAGAATGTGAGAGCAGGGCGGCTCTCACCTCAGGGGCCGGTCGAACGAACATCAGCACACAGGACGACAAGACCAGGGCGAATTACAGAACCTTCAGCGCGCCCGGTACAACTTCGCATCCACACCACATCCACAGCACATCCCCACCACATCCGCACCGCAGATGCTCGCTCATCTCGGCTTCCAGAGCGGCCTACAGCACCGTCTTGGTGACCCCGGCCAAAAGCCCGTCCGGCCCGACCAGCGACACCCTCGGCCTTGGCCTTCTCGATCAACTCGGCCGCCAGCTGTACATCCAGCCCACCGACGATCTCGTCCTTGTCCTTGGTCACGCGTGATCCTTCCCGGCCAGGGCGACGGCCCCAGCCCTCCGGATCACCACCCCACCCACACGATCTTTAAGACAGTCCCCATCGTGCAGAGGCAGGTCGTGCAGAGCCAGGTCGTGCAGAGGCAGGTCGTGCAGAAGCAGGTCGTGCAGGCCGGCAGCGGGAGCGGTGCGCTCCGGTCCTCGGCCAGGCTCGGTGACGGCGCGGTGGCCGCAGGTCGGCAACGCTCCGGCCGGTGAGGCGGGGCCGGCCATCGCCAGGCCCGTCGCGGCCACCCCCGCTCCGGCCAGTGCGAGCGCCCGCCGCCTTGTCAGGACCGTCGACGTCTTCCCACTCATGTCGCGGATCTCCTTTCCGCTGAGGTGGAGCGCCCGGCCGTTCCGTCCACTGACATGGGAGTCAAGCACTGGTCTGCTTCAGGTTTACTTCATGGCGGCTTCCCGGCCGTTCACCGGCCCGGTGGGGCGGCGGCGGGAAGCGCGAACGACGGCGGTGGCGGCGGGGATTGTTGTGAGTGGTCTTGATC
>NZ_SMKM01000045.1 GCF_004348665.1 Actinomadura sp. GC306
GTGTCGGCGGGCGTGGGCTCCGGGTCCGGGTCCGGGATGGGGTCCCGGTCCGGGGTGAGGTCCGCTGACGCGGGCTCGGCGGGCTCCTCTTCCGGCTCGGGGGCCTTCGGCTCCGCCTTCGCGGGCTTCTGGAAGAGGCTCGCGACGGGCATGTCGGTGAGGGTCGGCCCCGCCGGGGAGGGGGCGGGGCGCTCCGGCTCGTCCGACGCCTCCGGGCGCGGGATCTCGGCCGTCTTGTCGAACGAGGTGGGCGCGGGCGCCGGGGCCGGCGCCGGCTTGGCGAGACCCGCCAGGCCGCCCTCGGGGCGTTCCGCGCCGGGCTTCGGAGCCGGGGGGCCGCCCTTGGCCGCCTTGCCGGCGTCCGGGGACGCCGGTGCCGACGCCGCGGCGCGCGCCGCCAGTGCGGTGTCGGGCATGCAGGCGGTACAGGGGCTGAACCCCTCTTCCTTGGCCTCGGCGTAGGTCAGCTCTTCGGTCTCGCGGCCGGCGAGCTGGCGGCAGGTGTCGAGGTGGTAGCGCTTGCGGCCGCGCACGACGAAGACCAGCGCGTCTTCGGGGACGTCGGCCGGCGGGGCGGGGAGCTCCACCTCGTCGTCGGCCGGGTCCGCCGCCGTGGCGGTGGCCGCCGGGGCGCCCTTGGCGGCCGCGGTGGACGCCGCGGGCGCGGGCTTCTTGCGCTTGTCCTTCTTGGTCTTGGTCTTGCGGGTCGTGCGGGCGGGCGCCGCCGAGGCGCCCGGGAAGATCTCCTTGCGGCGGAGGAACACCCCGATGGCCAGGCAGAGCGCCGAGACGATGCTGACCGCGATCGAGATGTAGATCACGAACAGCGCGTCCAGGTTGAATACCTCCGCGCTGTCTCCGTTGCCGGCCACGATGCCCGCCACGAGCAGGGCGATCGCCACGACCACGAGGACGCCGCTCAGGATGATCACAGGGTTTCTCTCCCTCGTTCAGGCCGCTCGGCTCCGGGCCGGCACGCCCATGCCGCACTCCTTCCGCGCCGCCGGGATGGCCGCGATGCCATCCCCGGCGCCGACGGTAGGGAAGACACTATCGCCCGCGACGCCGGATCAGCGCCGATCGTGCGGCGGGTTGTCGCCGCCGGAGTGGAAGGCCCCGGTGGCCGAGTGCTGCACCTGCTGGTGTTCGGCGGGCGGCGGGAACTGGCCGGGCGCGGGCCCGGTGCCGCCGTTGCGGTTGTCGCCGTGCGGGACGGTGCTCTGCGGGCCGGTCTGCGGCGGGCTCTGCGTCTGGGCGGCGCCCGGGACGGCGGCGAACGCGCCGGTCTCGGTGCTGCCGGCCTCCAGGTCGCGCAGCTGGCCCTCCAGGTAGACCTTCAGGCGGCTGCGGTACTCGCGCTCGAACGCGCGCAGGTTGTCGACCTCGCGCTCCAGCTCCTCGCGCTGCTGCACGAGCGAGCCCATGACCTGGCGGTGGCGCTCCTGCGCGTCGCGGTCGAGGGCCTCGGCGCGCGAGCGCGCCTCGCTGACGATCTGGTCGGCCTGCCGGCGGGCCTTGCCGAGGATCTCCTCGGCCTCGCGGCGGGCGCGGCCGAGCGTCTCGTCGGCCTCGCGGCGCGCGTCGGCGATCGCCTGGTCGGCGGTCTGCTGGGCCAGCGCGAGCACGCGGGCCGCGGTGTCCATGTTGTCCTCGCCGGTGGGCGCGGGCGCCATGCCGAGGCCGCCGAGCACGGGCTCGGGCTCAGGCTGGGGCTGCGGCTCGGGGCGCGGCGGCTCGGGGATCTTCTGCACGTCCGGCTTGGGCTCCACGATGGGAGCGGCCATGGCGGGAACCTTGCCGCGCAGGCACTCGGCGAGCTTGGCCCGCAGTTCCTCGTTCTCCTGGATGAGGCGGTCGAGTTCGGCCTCGACCTCGTCGAGGAACGCGTCCACCTCCTCCTCGTCGTACCCCGGCCTCAGCCTGGTGGTACTGAACTGCTTGTTCCGCACATCGGCGGGTGTCAGCGGCATGTTCTCGTCTCCTTGGCGCGCTTGGAGTATGTCCCAAAGGACGGTATCCGATCCACCTAGGCTCCGCCGAACGCGGAGCCCACGATGATGATCAAGATCCAGACCACAAGGATGAGCACGGTGAAGCTGAGGTCCAGCGCAACGTTACCCAGTCGGATGGGCGGGATGAAGCGTCTAAGGAATTTCAGCGGCGGATCGGTGACGGTGTAGGTCGCCTCGGCGATCACCAGCACGACCCCGGTGGGCCTCCACTGCCGGGCGAAGGACTGCAGGATCTCCAGGATCAGTCTCCCGATCAGGAACAGGAGGAAGAAGTACAGGATCGCCTGCAGAATGGTTCCGACGATGTTCACTGGTTCTCTCGCAAGTGCGCTCTCAGCTCTGGTTGAAGAAGCCTCGTTCGGCCATCCGGGCCTTGTCCTCCGCCGTCACCTCGACGTTGGCGGGTGACAGCAGGAACACCTTGTTGGTAACACGCTCAATGCTCCCGTGCAGTCCGAACACGAGACCCGCCGCGAAGTCGACCAGACGCTTGGCGTCGCTGTCGACCATCTCGGTCAGATTCATGATCACCGGCGTGCCCTCCCGGAAGTGCTCCCCGATGGTCCTCGCCTCGTTGTAGGTCCTCGGGTGCAGCGTAGTGATACGCGCGAGGTCCGTGGTACCGGACTCGTAGAGCGCTACGGAGCGCCGCTCGATCGTGGACGTGGAGTGATGGTCGCGTTCGCGGTCCGCGGCCTCGTCCGCTCGGGTAAGCTGGCCGCCGGATTCGTCCTCGCGACGGCGGCCCTGCCCGGTGTCGGCTTCCTCGTCGTAGAGCTCGTAGTCGTCGTAGTCGCCGTACTTGTCGTCGTAGCGGTCGTCCTCCACCAGGCCGAGGTAGACCGCCATCTTGCGCATCGCGCTGGCCATACGCCCCTCCGTGTCCTGTGGCCGCGGCTCCGGGCGCATCCGGCGCCGTCGCTGGACTTCCACTCCGTCCGATGTGGCGGCCCGCGTTGCGGCAGGTACCACTGGGGGGACATTACCTGACGATTGCCCGTCGGCCGCCGAGCAACGCCGTACCGACCCGCAGGTGTGTCGCGCCGCACGCGATCGCCTGTTCCAGATCGCCGCTCATACCCGCAGAGACGACCGAGGCGGCCGGATGGTTCCGGCGCAGCGAACCGGCGACCTCGGCGAGCCGCGCGAAGGCGGGCAGCGGGTCGGCGCCGAGCGGGGCGACGGCCATCACCCCGCCGAGCTCCAGTCCCTCGGCCTCGGCGATCCGGTCGGCGAGGGCGGGGACGTCGCCGGGCGGCACGCCGCCCCGTTCCCGCACCTCGGAGGGGGTTCCCTCGTCCAGGGAGACCTGGACGAGGCAGCGCAGTGTACGGCCGGCGCGGACGGCCGCGCCCGACAGGGCCGTCACGAGCCGGGGCCGGTCGACCGAGTGGACGACGTCGGCGTACCCGGCCACCGCGCGGGCCTTGTTGGTCTGCAGCCGGCCGACGAAGTGCCAGGTGAGGGGGAGGTCGGCGCATTCGGCGGCCTTCGGGCGCGCCTCCTGGTCGCGGTTCTCGCCGATGTCGGTGAGGCCGAGTCCGGCCAGCAGCCGCACATCGGACGCGGGGAAGGTCTTGGTGACGGCGATCAGCGTGATCTCCGACTCGGCGCGGCCGGCGGCGGCGCAGGCGGCGGCGATGCGCGCCCGGACCCCGGCGATGCCCTCGGCGAGTTCGGCCCGGCGGTCCCCGGTCGGGTCGCCGGTCGGTTGGTCGGTCGGGTGCTCGTCCGTCACGCGTCGCCCTTGAGCCAGACGTAGCCGGCGAAGCGGCCGGTGCGGCCGTCGCGGCGGTAGGAGAAGAGGCCGGGGTCCTCGATGGTGCAGCGGGGGTCGGTCCGCACCGCGGTCACGCCGCCCGCGGCGAGCTGCTCGGCGATGCCGGCGCGGATGTCGAGGCCGGGGGTGCCCTTGGACGTCGTGGAGTACGCGGCGGGGGCCACGGCGGCGACCTCGTCCCGCATCGCCTCGGGGACCTCGTAGCAGCGGCCGCATGCCGCGGGCCCGATCGCGGCGGTGATCCTGCCGGGTTCGGCGCCGCGCTCGCACATGGCCTTCAGCAGCGCGGGGACGACGCCGGCGGCGGTCCCGGGGCGGCCGGAGTGGGCGGCCCCGACGACCCCGGCGGCGGGGTCGGCGAGCAGGACGGGCGCGCAGTCGGCGACCAGCACGGCGAGGGCGAGGCCGGGGACGTCGGTGACGGTCGCGTCGACCGGCCCCGGCAGGTCCGGGGAGCCGGCGAACGCGACGTCGGCGCCGTGCACCTGCTTCATGAAGACGGTGCGTGCGGGGTCGACGCCGAGCGCGCGGGCGGCCAGCCGCCGGTTGTCCAGGACGGCCGCGGGGTCGTCGCCGACCGCGCCGCCCAGGTTGAGGGAGTCGTAGGGGCCGCCGCTCACGCCGCCGGCCCGCCCGGTGAAGGCGGCGCCGACGCCGTCCCCCAGGGCGACGGTGGTGATCACTTCAGGAAGTCGGGGACGTCGAGGTCGTCGTCCTCGTCGAACACCACGGGACGGCGGCGCTGCCCGGACGAGGCCGGGCCGCCGCCGTCGTTCTCCCCCGCGTGCACGCGGGACGGCGTCTGCTCCGCGGCCGGGCGGGGACCCGGCGCGCGCGGGCCGCCGGACTCGCCCGCGGCGGAGTCGCGGTCGGCGGCCGGCGCCGGCTGGGACGCGCCGTCCTGCCGGGCGGGCTCGCCCGCCTCGCCGCGGCCGGCGGCCCGGTCGTCGCGGTCCGGCGCGGCGGGCGGCTGCGCCCGGTCGCTCTCGGGACGCGGCGGCGGCGCGGGGACCGCGGCGGGCGCCGGCGGCTGCTGCGGCGCGGCGGCGGCCTGCGCCACCGACTGCTGGCGCTGCTGCGGCGCTGACTGGTGGGACGCGGGCTGCTGGGACGCGGGCTGCGCGGCGGGCTGGGGCGCGGCGGCACCCTCGGACCGCCCGACCCGGCTCGGGATGGGGTTCGCGGGCGGCGGCACCGGACGCGGTGGCGGGGGCAGCCGCCTGCTCTCCGGTTCGGGCGCCGGCTTGACCGGCCGGCCCTCGTCAAAACCCGCGGCGATCACCGTCACCCGGACCTCGTCGCCGAGCGCGTCGTCGATGACCGCGCCGAAGATGATGTTCGCGTCGGGCGCGGCGGCGTTGGACACCAGCTGCGCCGCCTCGTTGATCTCGAACAGGCCGAGGTCGGAGCCGCCGGAGATCGACAGCAGGACGCCGTGCGCGCCGTCGATGCTGGCCTCCAGCAGCGGGCTGGAGATCGCCATCTCGGCCGCCGCGACGCTGCGGTCGTCGCCGCGCGCGGAGCCGATGCCCATCAGCGCCGAGCCGGCGCCGGACATGACGGACTTGACGTCGGCGAAGTCGAGGTTGATCAGGCCCGGGGTGGTGATGAGGTCCGTGATGCCCTGCACACCGGACAGGAGCACCTGGTCGGCGGCCTTGAACGCGTCCAGCACGCTGACCTGCCGGTCGGAGATCGACAGCAGCCGGTCGTTGGGGATCACGATGAGGGTGTCGACCTCGTCGCGCAGCGTCTCGATGCCGGCCTCGGCCTGCATCGCGCGGCGCTTGCCCTCGAAGCTGAACGGGCGGGTGACCACGCCTATGGTCAGCGCGCCGAGCGAGCGGGCGATGTTGGCCACCACGGGCGCGCCGCCGGTGCCGGTGCCGCCGCCCTCCCCGGCGGTGACGAAGACCATGTCGGCGCCCTTGAGGACCTCCTCGATCTCCTCCCGGTGGTCTTCGGCGGCCTTGCGGCCGACGTCGGGGTTCGCGCCGGCGCCGAGGCCCCGGGTGAGCTCGCGGCCCACGTCCAGTTTCACGTCGGCGTCACTCATCAGCAGCGCCTGGGCGTCCGTGTTGATCGCGATGAACTCGACGCCCTTGAGTCCCTCTTCGATCATCCGGTTGACGGCGTTGACGCCGCCGCCGCCGATTCCGACGACCTTGATGACCGCGAGGTAATTCTGCGGTGCTGCCACGACGAGGGGCCTTTCCGCTCTATCCGACCGCCCTGCCCGGTCTGCCGACCGTGCCGCCGCGGTTTACCTGACCTGTGTGCTTTTGCGGGCCGAGCCCGGGGCGGGATCCGGCACGCTCGCCGGTCACCCTGAACCCTCACCCTCAACTTGAGGCTTACAGTTATGTCAACCTGAGGACTGATACGGACAGTAGGGCGGCCTTACGGCCAGGGTCAACTAACCTCCCCCCAACTCCACCGGCGTGTCGCACTGGGCGCAGGTTTGCCCTGGTCGGCGAAGGAGATCTGGATGTTCCCAGGCCGCGCACCCGCCACCTCCCGCCGCACGCATCGGTCCGTCCAGGCCGCCCGCCGGTCGCGGGCGGCCGTTCAAGCGTGCCCCATCGGACGACCGGAATCGCCGCGACACACGCACCGGAGCCGAACGGCCCGCGAACACGTTCCGCCGGGCCCGCCCGCGCGGGCCGGGCACCCTCACTGCGTCTTGAGCACCTCGGGTGCGCTGACGTCCGCGGTGTGGACGGCCCGCCCCGCCGCCGTGCGCCACAGCGCGTCCAGCAGCCGGATCTTCTCCCCTGCCCGTTCCGCGGCGCCCCACACCACCGTCTGGCCGCTCGCCATCCGCAGCGTCACCGCCTCGGGCCCGGTCGCGCCCACCTCGCGGACGTTCTTCCCGATGCGCTCGGGCAGGCCGGACAGGACGGCCAGCGCGGCGAGCGTCGTCCGGTCGGACGGCCCGGGCGTGGCCACGGCCAGCGTCGGCAGCCCGGACGGCCTGGCCTCCCCGTCCGCCACGACGACGCCGTGCCTGTCGATGCTGTGGTGCCGCCCGCCGCGCTCGAACGCGGCCACGGGGACCCGCTCGCGGACCGCGATGCGGACGGTGCCCGGCCAGTGCCGCTCGATCTCGGCGGACTCGACCTCCCGGAGCCGCTCGACCCGTTCCGCGATCTCCCCGGTCGCCAGCCGCGCCATCGGCCTGCCGAGGCTGATCCCCGCGGCGGCGACGACCCGCTCGGGGGCGGCCAGCTCCGCGCCGGTCACCTCGACGTGCCGGACCACCAGCAGCCGCGAGCCGAGCAGGACCCACGTCACCGCGGCGAGCGCGGCCACGACCAGCAGGCCGGCGACCAGGACCTTCCACCGGCCCGGACGGCCGCGCCGCTCCGCCGGCTCCGGCTCTTCCTCCGCCAGCGGGGGCCGGCCCGTCTGCGACTCGGTCATGACGCAAGCTTGGCAGGCGGCCGCGCCGGCCGCCGCCGGAAGCGGCCGCGGCGGCGTGTCATTCCGGCCGGCCGGTCAGAAGGGGCGTCCCGCCCGGGTCACTCGGCGAGGCGGCCGAGGATCTCGGGGCCGAGCGCGGTCACGTCGCCGGCGCCCAGGGTGATGACGACGTCGCCGGGCCGCGCCAGCGAGGCCGCGAGGCCGGGCACCTCGGCACGGACGGGCGCGTAGACGGTCTCGGTCCCCGCCGGGACGGCGTCGGCGACCAGCGCGCCGGTCACGCCGGGCTCCGGGTCCTCGCGGGCGCCGTAGACGTCCATGACGACGGCGACGTCGGCGAGGCCGAGCGCCGCGCCGAACTCGGCGGCGAAGAACCGGGTGCGGCTGTACAGGTGCGGCTGGAAGACCGCGACGATCCGACCGCCGCCCTCCTTCTCGCCCAGGTAGTCGCGGGTGGCGTCCAGGTCGGCGGTCAGCTCGGTCGGGTGGTGGGCGTAGCTGTCGAACACCTCGACGCCGCCCGCCTCGCCCTTGCGCTCCAGCCGCCGCATCGCGCCGCCGAACGCGGCCAGGCCCACGCGGACGGGCGCGCCGTCGTGGCCGAGGGCCTGCGCGACCGCGACCACGGCGGCGGCGTTCAGCGCGTTGTGCCGGCCGGGGACGCCGAGCTCGACCTCGCCGAACCCGCCGAGGTGGAACCGGGAGCCGAGGCCGCGCGGGGTGAACCCGGTCACCCGCAGGTCGGCGCCCTCGGCCTCCCCGTACGTCCGGACGGTCAGGCCCCGCGCCCGCGCCCGCTCCGCCAGCTCCACCGCGACCGGGTCGTCGGCGCCGGCGATGAGCGTCCCGCCCGGCTCGACGCGGTCGACGAAGCGGGCGAAGTTCTCCTTCACCATCTCGAAGCCGCCGTAGTTGTCGAGGTGGTCGGCCTCGACGTTGGTGACGACCGCGATGTGCGGGGTGTACATGAGGAACGAGCCGTCGCTCTCGTCGGCCTCGGCGACGAACACGTCGCCGGTGCCCTCGTCGGCGCCGAGCCCGGTGGTGACGAGCTGCCCGCCGATGCAGTAGGACGGGTCGGCGCCCGCGTGCTGGAGCGCGACCGTGAGCATCGAGGTCGTGGTGGTCTTGCCGTGCGTGCCGGCGACGGCGACCGCCCGGCGGCCCGCCATCAGCGAGGCCAGGGCGGCCGAGCGGTGCAGGACGCGCAGGCCGCGCTCGCGGGCGGCGGCCAGCTCGGGGTTGCTCTCCCGGATCGCCGTGGAGACCACGACGGTCTCGGCGTCGCCGAGGTACGCGGCGTCGTGCCCGACGAAGACCTTCGCGCCGAGGTCGCCGAGCTGGGTGAGCAGCTCGGAGTCGCGGGCGTCGCTGCCGGACACGGCGAGGCCGCGCCGCAGCATGATGCGGGCGATGCCGGACATCCCCGCGCCCCCGATGGCGATGAAGTGGACCCGGCCGAGCTCTCCGGCGGGCACGACGTCGCCGGGATCGATCATGCTCATCGGGCGGCGCCCGCCGAGCGGACCACGTCGTAGACCATCTGGGCGAGCGCGACGTCGGCGTCCCGGCGGCCCATCCGCCCGGCGGCCTCCGACATCGCCGCGACCCGGCCCGGGTCGCCCAGCACCGGGAGCACGTTCTGCACGATCCACTCGGGTGTGAGGTCGGCGTTGTCGACGAGCAGGCCGCCGCCCGCCGCGACGATCGGCTCGGCGTTCAGCCGCTGCTCGCCGTTGCCGATCGGCAGCGGCACGTACGCCGCGGGCAGCGCCACCGCGGCCAGCTCGGCGCAGGTCATCGCGCCGGCGCGGCACATGGCCATGTCGGCGGCGGCGTAGGCGAGGTCCATCCGGTCGCAGTACGGGATCGTGACGTACTGGGGGCCGCCGGACACCGGCTCGGGCTGCTCGTTGTTCTTCGGCCCGACGATGTGCAGGACCTGGATGCCCGCCTGCCGGAAGTACGGCGCGGCGGCCACCGCGGCCTGGTTGAGCGAGCGGGCGCCCTGCGAGCCGCCGAAGATCAGCAGGGTCGGCAGGTCGGGCAGGAGCCCGAAGTAGGAGCGCGCCTTGTCGCCCATCGCGAGCCGGTCGAGCGTGGAGATCTCGCGGCGCAGCGGGATGCCGACGAAGGTCGGGTTGGGCAGCGGCGAGTCGGCGTGCGAGACCGCGACGTGCTCGGTGAAGCGGGCGCCGAGCTTGTTGGCGAGGCCGGGCTTGGGGTTGGCCTCGTGGACGATGATCGGCACCTTGCGCTTGCGTGCCGCGAGGTAGCCGGGGGTGGCGACGTAGCCGCCGAACCCGACGAGGATGTCGGCCCGGGCCTGGTCGAGGACGGCCGCCGCCGCGTTGATCGCGCCGCGCAGCCGGCCGGGGACCGACAGCAGCTGCGGCGTGAGGGTGCGGGGCAGCGGGACCGGGGGGATCAGGGCGAGCTCGTAGCCGCGCTGCGGGACGAGGCGGGTCTCCAGCCCCCGCTCGGTGCCGAGGCAGACGATCCCGACGTTGGGGTCGTTGCGGCGCAGCGCGTCCGCGAGAGCCAGTGCGGGCTCGATGTGTCCGGCGGTGCCGCCGCCGGCCAGGACAACCCTCATGCTGGTTGACAACTCCTCAGCGTGTTCGACTTGTCGGGTGCCGTACGTCCGGCGTGCGGGCGCGCACACGGACGCGGCGACGGCACCCCGGAGGGGGCGGGTCGGCCCGGGGGACGCCCCCCGGCCCCCGGAGGGGGTTCAGCGCCGTGCCAGACCCAGCCAGCTTAGAGCCCTCACGACCGGTCCGGGGCCCCGTGCGGAGAGTGCCTGCCTCGCACCCGGCTCGCGTTTGGCGAACGCGAGCAGCATCCCCAGCGCGAACAGGCTCGGGATGAGGGACGACCCCCCGTAGGACACCAGCGGAAGCGGGATCCCCGTAATGGGTAGGACGCCGATGACGGCGCCGATGTTCACGATGGCCTGCACGACCAGCCAGGCCGTCGCGCCCGCGGCGGCGAGCCGGGTGAACGGGTCCTTCACCCGCCGCGCGATCCGCAGCCCCGCGTAGGCGAGCAGCCCGAACAGCGACAGGACGACGAGGGTGCCGACGAGCCCGAACTCCTCCCCGATGATGGCGAAGATGAAGTCGGTCTCGACCTCGGGCAGGTAGTCCCATTTGGCGCGGCCCTCCCCGAGTCCCGTGCCGAACAGGCCGCCGGACGCCAGCGCGTACAGGCCCTGCGTGCTCTGGTAGTTGGTGGTGAGCTGGTTGCCGGACGGGTCGAGGAACCCGGTGAGCCGCTGCATCCGGTACGGCTCGACGACGATGAGGATCGACACCAGCAGGCACACCAGCCCCGCTATGCCGACGAACAGCCGGCCGGGCGCGCCGACGACCCACAGCAGCCCGAGGAAGATGGTGAGCAGCACCAGCGTCGTGCCGAGGTCGCTGCCCATCATCACCATCAGGACCAGGATCCCGGCGCCGGGCATCAGCGGGACCAGCAGCGGCCGCCACTCGGTGAGCTGGCCGAGGCGCTCCTTGCGGGCCAGCAGGTCGGCGCCCCACAGCACCAGGGCGAGCTTGGCGAGCTCGGACGGCTGGATCTGCACCGGCCCGAGGTCGACCCAGCGGGTGGCGCCCAGCGCGCTGCGGCCGAGCCCGGGGACCAGCACCAGGGCCAGGAAGACGATCGAGAGCAGCAGTATCGGATAGGCCAGCGCGCGGAACGTCCGGACGGGCAGCCGCGACGCCACCCACATGCCGGGGAGCCCGATCGCCATCCAGAGGGCCTGCTTCTGGAACAGCGTGAACGCCGAGCCCGTCGCCTGGATCTGGGCGACGCTGGACGCCGACAGCACCATCGTCAGGCCCAGCGCGAGCAGCATGACCGTGCAGCCCAGCACCAGGTAGTAGGACGTCAGGGGACGGTCGAGCAGCCCGATGGCGGCGACGACCTGCTCGCGCGGCCCCGGGCGGCGTCCGCCGTCCCCCTCGGCCGGTACGGCGGACACGGGCTACCGGCCGGTCCGGGCGCGGCGGCCGGCGGGGCGGGCGCGCCCGGAGGTCTCGGTGACGGCGCGGTTCATGGCCCCAGTCTCGGGGCCGGAGGCGCCCGCGGCGGGGACATCCGGCGCGTGTCGCGCGAGTGCCCCGGCGCCGCCGGGGCGGCCCGGCCCGCCCCGGCGGCGCCGGCCGGTCAATTCTTCGGCATCCATTCCAGGTAGAACAGGCCGATGCCGATCGCCACGAACAGTGCGGACGTCAGCCAGAACCGCACGACGATCGTGGTCTCGGCCCACCCGGACAGCTCGAAGTGGTGCTGCAGCGGCGCCATCTTGAACACCCGTTTGCCGGTCATCTTGAACCCGCCGACCTGGATGATCACCGACAGGGTGATCATCACGATCAGCCCGCAGAGGATGGCGAGCAGGAACTGGGTGCGGGTGAGGATCGCCAGGCCGACCAGCACGCCGCCGAGGGCCAGCGAGCCGGTGTCGCCCATGAAGATCTTCGCGGGCGGCGCGTTCCACCACAGGAAGCTGAACACGCCGCCGAGCACGGCCGCGGCGACGACCGCGAGGTCGAGGGGGTCGCGGACGGTGTAGCACTTCGGGTCGAGCGCGAACTCGCAGCTGTTGCGCAGCTGCCAGTTGCCGATGATGACGTAGGCGGCCAGCACCATGCCGGCCGGGCCGGCCGCGAGGCCGTCCAGCCCGTCGGTGAGGTTGACGCCGTTGGACATCGCCGCGATCAGCAGCAGCGCCCAGACCACGAACAGGTACGGGCCGATCGGGGGGCCGAAGTCGCGCAGGAAGGAGAGGCTCGGGTCGGCCGGGGTGACCTGGTAGCCGTTGGGGAAGTTGAGGGAGGCGACGGCGAACACGACGCCGACGAGGATGATGCCGATCATCTTGGCGCCGCTGCGCAGCCCGAGGCTGCGCTGCTTGAACACCTTGATGTAGTCGTCCACGAACCCGACGAGGCCGAGTCCGGTCATCAGGAACAGCACCAGCAGGCCCGAGATGGTCGGGGGGGTCCCGGTGACCAGGTGCGCGACCGCGTAGCCGACGAGCGAGCCGACGATGAAGACCGTCCCGCCCATCGTGGGGGTGCCGCGCTTGTTGAGGTGCGCCTCCGGGCCCTCGTCGCGGATCATCTGCCCGTAGCCGAGCCGGTTGACGATCCGGATCCACACCGGCGTGCCGAGCATCACGAAGACCAGCGCGGCCCCGCCGGCGATGATGATGTTGGTCATCGGCCGTCCTCCGCGAGGATCGCCTCGGCCACCCGTTCCAGTCCCGCGACGCGGGAGCCCTTCACCAGCACGACGTCCCGCGGCGCCAGCCGCTCGTGCAGCGCGGCCACCGCCGCGCCGACGTCATCCACCTGCACGCACTCTCCCGTCCATGACCCCACCTGCCGTGCCCCGCCGGCCATCGCCGCCGCGTTCGCGCCGACGACCACGAGGCCGCAGACCCCGCTGCGCGCCGCGTGCTCCCCGATCTTGGCATGTTCCGCCGCCGCGGAGTCCCCGAGTTCGGCCATCTCGCCCAGCACCGCGTAGGCGCGGCGGCCCCGCGCCATGTGGACGAGCACGTCGATCGCGGCGCGCGTCGAGTCGGGGTTGGCGTTGTAGGCGTCGTTGACCACCGTCACGCCGTCGGCCCGCTCGGTGACCTCCATCCGCCACCGGCTGGCCGGCACGGCCTGCGAGAGGCCCTCGGCGATCTCCGCGGGCCCGAGCCCGGCCGCCCGCGCCGCCGCTGCCGCGGCGAGCGCGTTGCCGACGGCGTGCGAGCCGTGCAGGAGCAGCGCGACCGGTGCCGAGCCCTCGGGGGTGACGAGCGTGAACCGCGCCCGCCCCCGCTCGTCGAGCGTCTCGTCCTCGGCGCGGACGTCCGCGCCGGGCGACCGGCCGAACGTGACGACCCGCCCGGCCGTGCGCGACGCCATCGCGGCGACGAGGGGGTCGTCGGCGTTCAGGACGGCGGTGCCGCCCGGCCGCAGGGCCTCCACGATCTCGCCTTTG
The DNA here is from genome assembly GCF_004348665.1 of Actinomadura sp. GC306. Taxonomy (GTDB): domain Bacteria; phylum Actinomycetota; class Actinomycetes; order Streptosporangiales; family Streptosporangiaceae; genus Spirillospora. The sequence goes on from NZ_SMKM01000045.1 coordinate 13,225, forward strand.
GCCCGCGCGATGTTCTCCCGGCCGCCGAACTCCCCGACGTGCGCGGTGCCGACGTTCAGCACGACCGCGACGTCGGGCGGCGCGATCCCGGTGAGGTAGGCGATGTGGCCGATGCCGCGGGCGCCCATCTCCAGGACGAGGTGGCGGGTGCCGGTATCGGCGCGCAGGACGGTGAGCGGCAGCCCGATCTCGTTGTTGAACGAGCCGGGCGGGAAGACGGTCGGCCCCGCGCGGCCGGCGAGCTGCCCGATGAGGTCCTTGGTGGACGTCTTGCCCGCCGAGCCGGTGACCGCGGTGACGGTCACGTCCGGCAGCCGGTCCAGCACGCCCCGCGCCAGCCGTCCCAGCGCCTCCTGGACGTCGGGGACGACCACGCACGGCCCCTCCACGGGCCGCTGCGCGAGCACCGCGGCGGCGCCGGCGGCGAGGGCCGCGGACGCGAAGTCGTGCCCGTCGGCGCGCTCGCCCTTGAGGGCGGCGAACAGCGTCCCGGGCGCCGCCGCGCGGGAGTCGATGACCACCGGACCGCTGACCACCACGCCGGGGCCGCCGTGCGCGGCGCCCCCCGTGATCTCCGCGATCGCCGGCAGCGGAAGTGGGATCACGCCTGCGTCCCGTCCCCTCTAGTCCCCTTCACCCGGCGCCGGAGGGCCTCCCGGGCGACCTCGCGGTCGTCGAACGGCATGACCTCGCCCGCCGCGTTCTGGCCCTGCTCGTGGCCCTTGCCCGCGATGACGAGGACGTCGCCGCGGCGGGCCCGGCCGACGGCCAGCTCGATCGCGGCGGCCCGGTCGGGTTCCAGCACGATGTGCGCCCGCTCGGGCTGCGGCACCTTCAGTCCGCCCTCGACCATAGCGGCGAGGATGGCGAGTGGATCTTCCGACCTCGGGTTGTCGCTGGTGAAGTACGCCGCGTCGGCCAGCCGCGCGGCCGCCTCGCCCATCAGCGGGCGCTTGCCGCGGTCGCGGTCGCCGCCGCAGCCGAGCACGATCGCGAGCTCCCCCTCGGTGACGGGCCGCAGGGCGTTCAGCACCGCCTCGACGGCGCCGGGCTTGTGGGAGTAGTCGACGAGCGTGACGAAGTCCTGGCCCTCGTCGACCCGCTCCAGCCGGCCGGGCACGCCCGGCAGCGACGCCACCCCGTGCACGGCGGCCTGCAGCGGGATGCCCGCCTCGACCAGCGCGACGATCGCGGCGAGCGCGTTGGCGACGTTGAACGGCCCCGCGAGCCCGACCTCGCCGTCGGCCTCGATGCCGCCGGGCCCGACGATGCGGAACACGCTGCCGTCGGCGCCGACGCGCACGTCCTCGGCGCGCCAGTCGGCCGCCGGGTCGCCGGACGCGGAGAACGTCGTCACCGGCACCGTGGCGATCTCCAGCAGCTCGCGGCCGTGGTGGTCGTCGAGGTTCACGACGCCGACGCGGGAGTACTCGGGAGTGAACAGCCGGGCCTTCGCGAGGAAGTAGTCCTGCATGGTCGGGTGGTAGTCCAGGTGGTCCTGGGACAGGTTCGTGAACACCGCGACCTCGAAGACCGCGCCGCCCACCCGGCCCTGGACGAGGGCGTGGCTGGAGACCTCCATCGAGGCGGCGCCGACGTCGCGCTCGCGCATCATCGCCAGCAGCGCGTGCAGGTCGGTGGACTCCGGGGTGGTCAGCGCGCTCGGCACCCGGCGGCCCGCCACCCGGATCTCGACGCCGCCGACCAGGCCGGTCTCGATCCCGGCGGCGCGCAGCCCCGCGTCGAGCAGGAAGACGGTGGTGGTCTTGCCGCTGGTCCCGGTGACGCCGATGAGGGTGATGTCGCGTCCGGGCTCGCCGTACACCCAGGACGCGGCCTCGCCGAGCCGGGCGCGGACGTCGGGGACGACCATGACCGGCAGCCCCGTCGCCGCGGCGCGGTCGTACCCGTCGTGGTCGGTGAGGATCGCCGCGGCGCCGGCCTCGGCCGCCTGGGCGGCGAACCGGGCGCCGTGCGCGCGGGTGCCGGGCAGCGCCGCGTAGACGTCGCCGCGCCGCACCGCCCGCGAGTCGTGCGTGATGCCCGTCGCCGACACCGCTTCCCAGCCGGTCTGCTCGATTCCGAAGAGCGCCGCGAGTCCGTTCAGCGGACGGGCCGGATTGATGGTGGGACGCATGGCGTTTCTTTCGGTACGGGCGGATCGGGGCTGGAACACGGGTGGTGGACTCACAGGCGAGGAGGGTACTCGCTGCCGTCAGTCCCGGGCGTGGATCTGGATGATCGGCGGTCGGCTCCCCGTCGGCGGGATCTTCTCGGAGCGCAGGGCGAAGCTCATCACGTCCTTGAAGACCGGTGCGGCCGCATCGCCACCATAGTGGCTGCCCCGCTTCGGGTTCTGCAGGACGACCTGCACGACGAGCTGGGGGTCGTCGGCCGGGGCGAAACCGGCGAACGACGCGGTGTAGCCGCCGCCCTTGTAGCAGCCGCAGCGCGGGTTGACGACCTCGGCGGTGCCCGTCTTGCCCGCGACGCGGTAGCCCTTGATCTGCGCCTTGGGCGCGGTGCCCTCGTCGGTCGTCACGCCCTCCAGCATGTCGCTGATCTGCCGGGCGGTCCGCTCGCTGACGACCCGCCTGCGCTCCGGGGCGGGCGACGGGGTGAACGCGTCGTCCTCGCCGACGGTGCCGGCGATGAGGGTCGGCGCGACCCGCACGCCGCCGTTGGCGATCGTCGCGTAGACGCTGGCCATCTGCACCGCGTTCACCGAGACCGTCTGCCCGAACGCGATCGGGTACCGGTCGGTGCCCGACCACTGGCCGGGCGGCTTCAGCAGGCCGGGCGTCTCGCCGGGCAGCGGCAGGCCGGTCTTCGCGCCGAAGCCGAAGTCGCGCAGCGTCTGGTAGAGCTGCTGCTGCCCGATGGTGTCGCTGGCCATGATGGTGCCGACGTTGCTGGACGTGGCGAGCACGCCGGCGAACGTGAGCCGCTGGGTCGGGTGCGGGTGCGAGTCGCGGAACTCGACGTCGTACTTCTTGATCTTGTCGGGGACGACGAAGGGCGTCTGCGGGGTGACCCCGCCCTTCTCCATGACCGCCGCGGCGGTGACGACCTTGCCGGTGCTGCCCGGCTCGAACGCCTCCTGCACCAGCGGGCTCCCCCACAGGTCCTTGTCGGACTCGGTGTACTCGTTCGGGTCGAACCCGGGGGCGGAGGCCATCGCGAGCAGCTCGCCGGTGCGCGGGTCCATGACGATGACGCTGCCGCTCTTGGCGCCGGTGGCCTTGACCTGCTTCTCGATCGCCTCCTGCGCCTTGAACTGCAGGTCGCGCTCCAGCGTGAGGCGCACGCCGCGGCCCGGCACGGACGGGCGCTTCTGGTCCTCGCCCATGGGGATGTGCTGGCCCTCCGGGCTGATCTCCACGCGCTGCCAGCCGTCCTCGCCGGCGAGCACGTCGTTCATCGAGCTCTCCAGCCCGGCGGCGCCCTTCCCCGTGTCGTTCACGAAACCTATGACGCTCGCGGCGAGTGAATCGTTGGGGTACTCCCGGCGGTACTCCGGAAGGGTCCCGATCCCGGCCAGGTCCCACGAGGTGATCAGCCGGGCCTGGTCGGGCGGGACGCCGTGCGCGAGGTACACGAACCGCGTGTCCGGCTTGCCGATCTTCCGCATCAGCGCGGCCGGGTCCAGGCCGAGCGTCGGGGCCAGCGCGTTGACGATCGGCTGCCGCTCCTCGGTCTCGATCAGCGACGGGTCGGCGTAGATCGCCCGCGCCTCCACCGTCATGGCGAGCGGGTGGCCCTGCGCGTCGGTGATCCCACCGCGGATCGCGGGCAGCTCGATCTTGTGCAGGCGCTGGCGCATCGCCTGCGCGGTGTACTCGCCGGACTCGATCGTCTGGAGCTGGACGAGCCGCCCCGCGAACAGCGACAGCACGAAGGCGACGACCAGCAGCAGGACGTTCAGCCGCTTCAGGGGGTCGCGCCGGTGGAAGGGGATGCGGCTCTCCGGGCCGGGGGGCCGCCGTCCCGAGCCGCCGCCCGTCCGGGGTTTGCGCGAGCCGCCGCCCGCGGGGCGGGCGCCCTGCGCGGCGCGCACGGCGCGGCCCGCGGCGGTCTTGGCGGGTGATCTCTTGGCGGATGATCTCTTGGCGGGCGGGGTCTCGGCGGGCGGCTGTTTCGGGGCGGGCCCGCTCCCCTTCTTCGGGGCGGCCTTCTTGGCGGAGGCTCCCTTGGCGGCGGCCCCGCCGGCCTTCGCCGCCTTGCCGCCCGCCTCCTTGCGGGGGGCGGGCACCGTCTTGCCGCGCGCGGGACGGCGGGCGGCGCCGCCCTTCGTGCCCGCGCGCCCCGCGCCGTCGGACCTCCCGCCCGGCGGGCGCGGAGGGTTGCCGGTGGACCGCCCGGACGCGCGTGCCGCACCCGGGCCGCTCCCCGCGTCGCGCTCCGCCGGACCGCGGGACCCGCGCCCGTCCGGGCCGCGCCTGCGGCCCGGCGGGGGCCCGGCCGTCCCGCGTCCCGGCGGCTTCGTCACCGTCTCACCCGCTCCCCGATACCGTCGTTTCCGCTCACGGGGCCGCGGCGCCGTGGACCACCGTGCCGGGGACCCCGACCACGCCGGCCGCGCCGGCCGCCGCCGCGGCGGCGTCGGGGGCCGGGCGGAGCCCGCCGTCGCTGGCCCGGCCGGAGCCGCTGTGGAAGAACGCCGGGTCCTCGGCCTCCTTCATGCCGAGGGCCTTGGCCTTGTTCGACAGCTCCTCCGGGGAGCTCTCGTAGGCGATCTCCGCCTCGTACGCCTGGCGCTGCTGTTCGAGCTGCTTGGTGCTCTGCTGCAGCCGCGTCAGCGTGAACGCGTCCTTCGCCAGGACGGTGTTGAGCAGCAGGAGGCTCACCAGCGCCCCGCCGAGCAGCCCGACGATGAGCAGGATGAACGGGGTGCGCGGCGGCGCCTGCGCACGCCGCGCCGCGCCCCGGCGCGCCCCGGCCGCCGGAGCGGCCTTCGCGGGCGCGGCCTTCTTCGCCGCCGCGCCCTTCGCGGCCGTGCTCTTGGCAGGCGCGCTCTTCACGGGCGTGCTCTTGGCAGGCGCGGCCTTGCGCGCCGGCGCGGTCTTCGCCGCCGCCTTGGACGGCCTGGGCTTCGTGGCCGTGGCCGCCGCGCCGCCCGCGCCCCCGGCGGGCGGTTCGGCGGTGTCGGCCGGGCGCGGCCGGGTCCTGCTCCGGGGCGCCTTGGGCGCCTTCGGCGGCGGGCGTCTGCTCGTCGTGGTCATGTCGCCTCCCGGACTCGCTCGGCGGCGCGCAGCCGCACCGATCCGGCCCGTGGGTTGGTCGTGGTCTCCTCGCCGGACGGCAGCTCGGCTCCGCGCGTCAGGAGCCGGAAGCGCGGCTCGTGCTCGGGCAGCGGGACGGGCAGGTCCGGCGGCGTCGTGTCGGCGGCCTGGGCGGCGAGGACCCGCTTGGTGATCCGGTCCTCAAGGGAGTGGTAGGAAAGGACGGCGATCCGGCCCCCGGCCGGTAGCGCGTCCAGGGCCGCGGGCAGCGCCCGCCGCAGGATCTCCAGTTCGCCGTTCACCTCGATGCGCAGCGCCTGGAAGGTGCGTTTGGCCGGGTTGCCGCCGGTGCGGCGGGTCGCGGCCGGGATGGACGTGCGGACCAGCTCGGCGAGGCGGCGCGTCGAGTCGAACGGGGCGCGCTCGCGTTCCCGGACGATCGCCGCGGCGATGCGCTGGGCGAAGCGCTCCTCGCCGTACTCGCGCAGGATCCTGGCGAGCTCGGCGGGCGGATAGCCGTTGACGACCTCCGCCGCGGTGAGCCGCTGGGTGGTGTCCATCCGCATGTCGAGGGGGGCGTCGTGGGAATAGGCGAAACCGCGGCCGGTCTCGTCGAGCTGCGGGGAGGAGACGCCCAGGTCGAACAGGACGGCGTCCACCGCGGGGACGCCGAGCCGGCGCAGCACCGCGGGGATCTCGTCGTAGACGGCGTGCTCCAGCGCCACCCGGTCGCCGAACGGGGCGAGCCGGCGCGCGGAGCGCTCCAGCGCGGCGGGGTCGCGGTCGAGGCCGATCAGGCGCAGGCCCGGCACGGCCCGGAGCATCGCTTCGGCGTGCCCGCCCATGCCGAGCGTGGCGTCGAGGTACACGGGGTCGCGGCCGGTGACGGCCTCCGCCGCGGGGGTGAGGAGTTCCAGGACGCGACCGAGCATGACCGGTACGTGACCGGCCTCGGCCGCGTGGTCGCCCACGTCCATGCTGCACCCCCAGTACTGCCACCGCTCGCGGACTTGTGGCATCGCCGGATCGGATGACCGCTGCACGCCCCCGGCGGCGGCCTCGCCCGGCCAGGTCCCCATCCGCTGCCCTAGAGGAAGATCACCGCGTGGTGCGCGGGGGGTCGCCGTCTGGCACCGGGGAAGCTGCGCCAGCTGGCTCGGAGAGCGGCTGGAGACCTGGCCGAACGTGGGCCATTGCCGGTCATCGGACCGACGAGTCGTTTCTCAGAGGATCCCTGGCAACACCTCCTCCGAGACGTCGGAGAACGTCTGCTCCTCCTGCTCCAGGTAGGTCTCCCATGCCTGCGTGTCCCATATCTCGAGACGCGTGTTGGCACCGATGACCGTGCAGTCGCGGGTGAGGCCCGCGTACTTGCGCAGCGGAGGCGGGATCGTGACGCGGCCCTGCTTGTCGGGGACCTCGTCGGACGCGCTGGCGAAAAAGACCCTGCTGTAGCTCCGTACCGCCTTCTCGGTGACCGGCGCGGCACGCAGAGCCTCGGTTATCCGCTGGAACTCCGCCATGGGGAAGACGTACAGGCAGCGCTCCTGGCCCTTCGTGATCACCAATCCCCCCGACAGCTCCTCGCGGTACTTCGCCGGCAGGAACAGCCGTCCCTTGTCGTCGAGACGCGGTGAGTGGGTGCCGAGGAACACCGGCCCACCTCCCCGCGCCGCATGGGGCGCTACTGCCCCCCACGGCGCCCCACTCTACTCCACTCTTCCCCACCGTCAACAATGAAAACACGTTCCGTGCACCGATTTCGCGGACGTATGCGCAGGTCAGAGGGGGTGGGGCCGAGTGGGGCCCCGCGGCGGGCCGGTCCGCGCGGCGGAACGGCGGAGGACGGGGCGGACGCGTCCGGGCGGGCTCCGCCGGCGGGAGTAGGCGCGGCCGTGGGGGAAAGTGGTGTCCTCGTCCGGGATCAGAACCCGATCACCGTGGAGCACAATGGTTCCGCGTTCAACACGAACATCGCGGAGGGCGTTCCGACGACGTACTGTCGGTTGGGCGGGCGCAACGGGCGACGCACCGGCTCGCGGTGACGCGGCCCCTCCGGACAGGGACGGGCCCGGCAAGGGCTCTCGGGTCGACCGCGCGGCCGGACGGCTGAGGAGGGTTTGGTGACAGTAGGCACGCACGGCGAGTCGTTCATGGAGACCGACCCTCCGGCATCGCGCCCGGCCCGCCGCGCCGACAACGGGCGCCCAGGGCCGGGTCTCGACGGGCTCGCCCAGGTCGCCAACAAGATCAGGGACGCGGTCGAGTCGGTGATCGAGGGCAAGCCCTCGGTGGTGCGGCTCGCGCTCACCGTCCTGCTGGCGGAGGGGCACCTGCTGATCGAGGACGTGCCCGGCGTCGGCAAGACGATGCTCGCCAAGGCCCTCGCGCGCTCGGTCGACTGCTCGGTGCGGCGCGTGCAGTTCACGCCCGACCTGCTGCCCAGCGACATCACCGGGGTCAGCGCCTACAACCAGGAGCTGCGCGAGTTCGAGTTCAAGCCGGGCCCGGTGTTCGCCAACATCGTGGTCGGCGACGAGATCAACCGCGCGTCCCCGAAGACGCAGGCCGCGCTGCTGGAGTGCATGGAGGAGCGGCAGGTCACGGTGGACGGCACCACCTACCGGCTGGAGCCGCCGTTCATGGTGATCGCGACGCAGAACCCGGTGGAGATGGAGGGCACCTACGCGCTGCCCGAGGCCCAGCGGGACCGCTTCACCGCCCGCATCGCGATGGGGTACCCCGATCCGTCCGCCGAGATGGAGATGCTGGAGAACCACGGCGAGGCGTCCCCGCTCGACCGGCTGAGCCCGGTCGCGCACGCCGCCGACGTCCGCGACCTCATCGAGGTGGTGCGCGCGCAGCACGTGTCGACCGCGGTGCGGCAGTACGCCATCGACCTCGTGTCGGCGACCCGCAGCCATCCGGAGCTGCGGCTCGGCGCCTCGCCGCGGGCGACGCTGCAGCTGGTCCGGGCGGCGCGGGCGTACGCGGCGCTCGACGACCGCGACTATGTCGTCCCCGACGACGTGCAGGACCTCGCGGTCCCCGTCCTCGCGCACCGGCTGCTGCCCACGGCCGAGGCGCAGGTGGAGCGGCGCCGCCCCGAGCAGGTCGTCGCCGACCTGGTGAAGCGCCTGCCCGTCCCCTCCCCCCGGAAGTGACGTGAGACGGGCGCTCGCCGGGCTCACCACGCGCGGGCGGTCCTTCGTGGCCGCCGGCGCGACCGCCGTCGTGTGCGCGTTCGTCCTCGGCGAGCGCGACCTGCTGCGCGCCGGGGTGCTGGTGCTCGTGCTGCCGCTGCTGTGCACGCTGGCGGTGGCGCGGACCCGCTACCGGCTGGCGTGCGCGCGGCGGCTGGACCCGCCGCGGCTGCCGGTCGGCCACGAGGCCCGCGTCGACCTGCGGCTGGAGAACGTGTCGCGGCTGCCGAGCGGGCTGCTGATGGTGGAGGACCGGGTGCCGTACGCGCTCGGGGGCCGGGCGCGGTTCGTGCTGGACCGGATCGAGCCGCACGGCAAGCGCGAGCTCGGCTACCGGATCCGCTCCGACGTGCGCGGGCGCTACCGGGTGGGGCCGCTGACGGTGCGGCTGGCCGACCCGTTCGGGATGGTCGAGCTGCTCCGCTCGTTCAGCCTGTCCGACACCCTGACGGTGACGCCCGCGATCGTCCCGCTGCCGTCCGAGCGGCTGTCGGGGGCGTGGACGGGCGGCGGCGACAGCATCGCCGGGGCGGTGTCCGCGGCGGGCGAGGACGACGTGATCCCGCGCGAGTACCGGCACGGCGACGACCTGCGCCGCGTGCACTGGCGGTCCACCGCCCGGCACGGGGAGCTGATGGTCCGGCGGGAGGAGCAGCACTTCCGGAGCAGCGGGACGCTGTTCCTCGACACCCGCCGCGCCGCGCACTGGGGCGACGGCGTCGCCGGCTCGTTCGAGCAGGCCGTGTCGGCCGCCGCGTCGATCGGGGTGCACCTCGTCCGGGCGGGGCTGCACCTGCGCTTCGTCACCGACGCCGGCGAGACGCTGCCGGCCGCGTCCGCCGACGGCGGGTTCGAGGGGCTTCTGCTGGACACGCTGGCGGTGGTGCGCCGGTCCAAGGGCGCGTCGCTGACGGCGGGCCTGGCGGCGCTGCGCGGCCGGACGGGCCAGGCGAAGGACGCGGACGGGCTGGTCATCGCGGTGTTCGGCGCCCTGTCGGCCGAGGAGGCCCGCTCGGTCGCGGCGGCGCGGCGCGGCGCCGGGACCTGCGTCGCGGTCCTGGTCGAGGGATACGGGCACGCGGGGCACGCGGCTCGGTCAGGCGGCGTGGCGGGCGGCGGCGCGGACGGCCCGGCCTCCGCGGAGACGGCGGCGGGGCTGCTGCGCGCGAGCGGCTGGCGCGTGGTGGCCATACGGTCGGCGGCCGACCTGCCCGGGGTGTGGGCGCAGGCCGGCCGGGCCGGTGAGGACTTCGTCAGGGACGGCGCATGAGAATCCGCATGACGGTCATGGCGGGGCTGGCGACGCTCGCCGGCTCGGTCGGCCTCTACCCGCTGTTCGAGGAGCACGGCTGGTTCGCCGCGGGGCTCGGGGCGGTGCTCGCCGTCGCGGGCGGCGGGCTGCTGTCGCGGCGGCTGCGGCTGCCCGCCGTGTGCAACGCGCTGTTCGGCCTGCTCGCACTGCTCGTCTACCTGAACGTGGCGTACGTGGCCGACGCGGCGTGGCTGGGGTTCGTCCCCTCGCCGGAGTCGCTGAGCCGGCTCGTCTCGCTCAACGAGGCCGGCTGGCAGGCCGCCAACCGGTACGCGGCGCCCGTCCCGCTGCTGCCGGGCATCTCGCTGATGGCCGCGGCCGGGATCGGGCTGGTCGCCGTCCTGGTCGACCTGCTGGCGGTGCGGCTGCGCCGTACCGCCCCGGCCGGGCTGCCGCTGCTGGCCATGTACAGCGTGCCCGCCGCGGTCCGCGAGGACGGCGTGAGCTGGCTGGCGTTCGGCGTCGGCGCGCTGGGGTTCCTGGGGCTGCTGATGGCGGACGCCCGCGAGCAGGTCGGCGGCTGGGGCCGGACGGTGACGACCCACCGGCGGCAGCGCGAGGTCCCGCTGGCGGGCGCCGAGCCCCGCCCGGAGGAGACCGCCACCCGCCTCGACGCGGCGGCGCTGGCGGCGAGCGGCCGCCGGATCGCGGCCGCCGCGGTGGCCGTCGCGGTGGTGGTGCCCGCGGCCGTGCCGGGCCTGCAGCCGCGCGGCCTGCTCGACCTCGGCGGCGGCTCCGGCGACGGGACCCAGACCGTCACGACGCCCGACCCGCTGGTCAGCCTGAAGCGGGAGCTGACCCGGCTCGACGACTCGGTCGTCCTCACCTACCGGACCGACGACCGGCAGGCGCCCGACTACCTGCGCCTGTACGCCCTCGACCGGTTCGACGGCGACCGGTGGACCTACAGCCCCCTGCAGAGCAGTTCCCGGGACCGGCTGACCGGCGACGAGCTCCCGGACCCGCCGGGCCTGACCGTCGCCTCCTCCCGGGAGGTGACGACCCGGGTCGAGGTTCGGCCCGAGGTCAAGAACATGACCTTCCTGCCGGTGCCGTACGCGCCGTCCAGGGTGTCGATCAAAGGCGACTGGCGGGTGCACGACCCTTCCCTGATGGTCTACTCGCTGCGCGACTCCGCGGGCGGGCGCTCCTATACCGTGCAGAGCCGGCGCGCGCAGCCGACGTCCGCGCAGCTCGCCCGCGCCGGCGGCTACCCCGCCGAGGTCGTCGCCCACTACACCGCGGTGCCGCGGAACATCCCCCGCCAGGTCAGGGACCTCGCGGAGAACGTCACCGCCGGGTCGGCGACCGCGCACGCGCAGGCCGTGAAGCTGCAGCGCTGGTTCAACCAGACCGGCGGGTTCGCCTACGACCTGTCCGCGCCGGCGCCGCAGCACGGCAGCGACCTGGTCGACTTCCTGCTGCACAGCAAGCGCGGCTACTGCGAGCAGTTCGCCGCGTCGATGGCGCTGCTGGCCCGGATCATCGGCATCCCGTCCCGGGTGGCGATGGGCTACACGCCGGGCTCGGAGGTCCGGCCGGGCCAGTGGGTCGTCCGGTCCCGCGACGCGCACGCGTGGCCGGAGCTGTACTTCCAGGGCACCGGGTGGGTGCGGTTCGAGCCGACCCCGGCGGGCGCGGCCGGGCAGGGCACCGCCGACGCCCCCGGCTACAGCCTTCCGGAGACCACCGGGGGCGGCGGGCCGGAGAGCCGGGCCGAGTCGGCGCCGGAGGCGGCGGCGCCCGACGAGGAGGAGGCCGCCGAGCCCAGCGCCGCCGCCCGCAACCGCAGCGACACCGGCCCCGAGGGCGCCGCCGGCGCGCAGGAGGACGAGGAGGACGGGTTCTCCGCGGCGCCGTGGCTCGCGGGCGGGCTGCTGGTCCTGCTGCTCATGGCCGTCCCGATGGCGCTGCGGGTGCTGACCCGGCGCCGCCGCTGGGCCGCGCTGACCGCACCGCGCGGGCCGGAGGACGGGTCGCGGCGGCCGTCCCCGCGGCCGCCCGGCGGGGTGTCCGGCGGCGGGTCCGGCGGGCGGGCGCGGACGCCCGACGCGGCGGACGCCGCCCACGCCGCGTGGCGGGAGATGCGCGCCGACGCGCTCGACCACGGCTTCGAATGGCGCTCCAGCGACTCGCCGCGCGCCACCGCCCGCCGGCTCGGCGAGCTGCTGGAGCTCGACCCGGAGGGCGCGCGGGCCCTCGGCCGCATCGCCCGCGCGGAGGAGCTGGCCCGGTACTCGCTGTCGCGCTCCCCCGAGCCGCCGGAGCGGCTGCGCGCGGACGTCCGCACCGTCCGGGACGCGTTCGCCGCGGCGGTGGGCCGCCGGGCGCGGCTGCGGGCCCGGCTGCTCCCGCCGTCCACGGTGGAGCAGACCCGGGAGACGCTGCGGTCGGCCACCGACCGGGTGCTCGAAGCGGCCACGCGCGTGAACGAGCTGCCCGCCCGCCTCCGCCGCAGGTGAGCCCCCGGGCGTGAGCCGCCCCGGGGTGAGCACCACCCCGGGCGTGAGCCGCCCGGAGGCGAGCACCGTCCCGGGCGTGAGCCGCCCGGAGGCGAGCACCGTCCCGGGCGTGAGCCGCCTCGGGCCTTGGCCATTCCGGGCCTGAGCCACCCCGGGGGTGAGCACCGTCCCGTTCAGGGGTTCCGCGGGGAGGCTCCCCGGGCACACGAACGCCCCGGTTCCGCGCGGGGGGCCGTGCGGGACCGGGACGTTCGGCGGTCCGGAGAGGTCAGTCGCCCTCGGTGCGGCGGCGCCAGCGCTCTTCCATGCGCTCCATGAAGCCCGACTTGGCGGGCTTGGCCTGCCGGCCGCCCCCGCCTCCCGGGCCGGGCGGCGGGGCGGGCTCGTTCCCGATGCCCGTCATCCGCTTCCAGCTCGTCAGCGCCCAGACGCAGCAGACCACCATCAGCAGGAAGCCGGTCACGCTGATCGCGATGGTGGCGGTCCCCGCGTTGATCACGAGCCCGGCCATCAGGGCGCAGACGCCGACGACGAAGCCGAGGGCCGCCTTGACGATCCGGCGCTTGTAGTGGATCTGCGGGTTGGTCGAGCGAACCGCGTGAGCGAACTTGGGATCCTCGGCGTACAACGCCGATTCGATCTGTTCGAGCATGCGCTGCTCGTGCTCAGAGAGCGGCACGGCACCTCCCAACGACAGCCCCGCGGCGGGGATTCCGATGCAGGACGCGAACGTCAACGGTGATATGCCCAGAATACGAGCACTGTCGAGCGTACGAAAGCGAACGGCCCGCCGAGGGCCCGGTGCCGGTCACCTCACAGCCTTCTTTCATTGTCTTCCGTCCCTGCCGTCACGTGCGTCACATCGGTCACATCGGCACGCGGGACGAGCGCGGCGGGGCGGACCGCACCGCGGCCGAACCTGTGCGCGACCTGGTCCATGGCTCGCTCGGCCTCACGCCAGCCGCGTTCCGGCTCGTCGAAGGCGAGCTGACGGGGGGCCTCGCCGGCCGGGCCCAGGTTCTCGACCCTGACCCCGACCAACCGGAGACGTACCCCGTCGAGCCCCGCCCCCTCATAGAGGGCGCAGGCTGTGACATAGATCACACGGGCGAGATCGGTCGGCTCGTCCAGCGTCCGCGCCCGGGTGATGGTCTTGAAGTTCGCCATCCGGAGTTTGACGCTCACCGTCCGGCCCGCGTTCCCGCTCTCCCGGAGCCTGGCGCCGACCTTCTCCGCCAGCCGCAGCAGCTCGCGGCGGATGGTCTCCGGGTCGTCGATGTCGGTGTCGAAGGTCTCCTCGGCGCCGATGCTCTTGTCGGGCGTGTGCGGGACGACCTCGCGGGGGTCGCGGCCCCACGCCAGCTCGTACAGGTGGGCGCCCGTCGCGTTGCCCAGCTCGCGCTGGAGCGTGCTGAGCGGCGTCCGCGCGAGCTGCCCGACGGTCCGCAGCCCGATGCGGGTCAGCGCCTGCTCCGTCCGCTCACCGACGCCCCAGAGGGACGCGACGGGAAGCGGGTGCAGGAAGTCGGTGACGCCGTCGGCGGGCACCACGAGCATCCCGTCGGGCTTGCATCGGGTGCTGGCCAGCTTGGCGACGAACTTGGTGCTCGCGACGCCCACCGAGCAGGTGATCCCCTGCTGGTCCCGGACCTGCTCGCGGATCATGGCGGCGATCGCCGCGGGCCGGCCGAGCCGCCGCCGGGCGCCCGCCACGTCGAGGAACGCCTCGTCCAGGGACAGGCCCTCCACCAGCGGCGTGACGGACCGGAAGATCTCGAACACGGCCGCGGACACGCGGGAGTACTTGCCGTGGCTGACCGGCAGGACGACCGCCCGCGGGCACAGCCGGCGCGCCCGGCTCATCGGCATCGCCGAGTGGACGCCGTACCGCCGGGCCTCGTAGGACGCGGCCGCCACCACCCCGCGCGGCCCCGCGCCGCCCACGATGACGGGCCGGCCCCGCAGCTCCGGCCGTTCCAGCAGCTCCACGCTGACGAAGAACGCGTCCATGTCGACGTGCAGGACGGTGCAGCCGGTGTCGTCGGCGGGCGGGCCCGGCTGCGGCCCCGGCCGGTGCAGCTGCTGCTTGCGGCTCACGCGTCACCCGGCCGGTTTGTCGGCCACCAGGTGCAGCTGGGTGGCGAGGTCCCGCAGGACGGGGTGGACGGCCGCGACCGACTCCAGGGCGATGAGCGCGTCGGCCGAGTCGGCGTCGGCGTCCAGCATGCCGCTCGGCACCAGGTCGGCGAAGATCCGCACGCCGTGCAGCTCGGCGACCCGCAGGTGCGCGCCGCGCACCAGCGCCGACAGCGTCTCGCGGGTGAAGCGGCGGGGCATCCGGTCGCCCTCGCCCCACCGCCCGGACGGGTCGGTGAGCACGGCGCGGGCGTCGTCGAAGTGCCCGGACACCGCGCGGTGCAGCGCGGCGGCGACCTGCCCGGCGACCAGCACGCTGACCGAGCCGCCGGGGCGGACGGTGGCGGTCAGCGCCGCCATGGCGGCGGCGGGGTCGTCCACGTACTCCAGGACGCTGTGGCACAGCACCAGGTCGGCGGCGTCGCGGCCGAGCAGGTCGGGCAGGTCGACGGCGTCGCCCTGCATCGCGCGGACGGTGACCCCGGACTCGGCGGCGCGGCGCTCCAGCGCCGCCAGCGCGTCGGGGTTGGCGTCGACCACGGTGACCCGGTGCCCGAGCTCGGCGAGCGGCACGGCGAAGCCGCCGGTGCCGCCGCCGACGTCCACGACCTCGCTCTGCCCGGCCTCCGGGGCGATGCGGTCGAGGACGGTGCGCAGGGCGTCCCACAGGACGGCACTGCGCACGCGGCTGCCGCCCCGCACCCGCTTCTGCTGCCGGCCGGTCACGGCTGCTCCCCTTACGTCGCTCATCGGGCCCAAGCCTAGCCGCCCGCGCCCCCGCGCCGGGGGCCCGGCGACGACGCCGTTACAGAGTGAGCGACGGTTTCAGCTGCTGGAGGCGCGAGAGGAGGCCGTTGACGAACCGGGGGGACTCGTCGGTGGACAGCTCGGTGGCCAGCCCGACCGCCTCGCTGATCGCGACGCCGTCGGGGACGTCGTCCACCCACAGCAGCTCGTAGGCGCCCATCCGCAGGACGTTGCGGTCGACCGCCGGCATCCGCTCCAGCGTCCAGCCCGTGGCGTAGGTCGCGAGCAGCTCGTCGATGCGCTCCCGGTGCTCCTGGACGCCCTCGATCAGCCGGACGGCGTGCGGGTACTCGGCGAGCTCGTCCTGGTTGGGGCGGCCGCGCCCCGCGAGGACCGCGGTCGGCGCCTCCTCCCGCAGCTCCGCCGCGAACAGGATGTCGAGCGCGAGTTTGCGGGCCTTGGTCCGCGCGCTCATCCGCGGCCGAGGTAGTCGCCGGAGCGGGTGTCGACCTTGACCTTCTCGCCGGTGGTGATGAACAGCGGCACCTGGATCTGCGCGCCGGTCTCCAGGGTGGCGGGCTTGCTGCCGCCGGTGGAGCGGTCGCCCTGCAGGCCGGGCTCGGTCTCGGTGATCTCCAGCACGACGGCGGCGGGCAGCTCGACGTACAGGGGCGTGTCGTTGTTGAAGGCGATCGTGGCGTTCTGCTCGGGCAGCAGGTAGTTGGCCGCGTCGCCGACGACGGCGCCCGGGATGTGGGGCTGGTCGTAGGTCTCGGTGTCCATGAAGACGAAGTCCTCGCCCTCGCGGTAGAGGTACTGCATCTCCCGCTTGTCGACGCTGGCCACCTCGACCTTGGTGCCGGCGTTGAAGGTCTTGTCGACCGTCTTGCCGGACAGGACGTTCTTCAGCTTGGTCCGGACGAACGCGCCGCCCTTGCCGGGCTTGACGTGCTGGAACTCCAGGACGGTCCACAGCTGGCCGTCGAGGTTCAGCGTCATGCCGTTCTTCAGGTCGTTCGTCGTCGCCACTGCGTTGTTCTCCCGGTCGCGGGCCCGCGCGCTAGAGCACGAGCAGGTCCTTGGTCGTTGTGGTGAGGAGCTCCGGACCGTCCGCGCGGACCACGAACGTGTCCTCGATGCGGACCCCGCCCCGGCCCGTGAGGTAGACCCCCGGCTCCGCTGTGATCGGAACTCGGTCCATCAGCTTACCGGTCTTGTCGTACCCCAGGAGCGGGGCCTCGTGGATCTCCAGGCCGACGCCGTGCCCGAGCCCGTGGGGGAAGGCGTCGCCGTGCCCGGCGGCCTCGATGACGTCGCGGGCGGCGGCGTCGACCTTCTTGGTGTCCGCGCCGGGGACGGCCGCGTCGAGGCCGGCGCGCTGTGCGCGGTGGACGAGGTCGTACACGTCGCGCTGCCAGCCGGCGGGCCGGCCGATCGCGACGGTGCGGGTCATGTCGGCGTGGTAGCCGCCGTGGCGGGCGCCGAAGTCCATGGTGACGAGGTCGCCGCGGCGGATCTCGCGGTCGCCCGGGTGGTGGTGCGCGATGGCGCCGTTCGGCCCGGACGCGACGATCGAGGCGAACCCGGGAGCCTCGGCGCCGAAGTCCACCATCGTCCGTTCCAGCGCGATGGCGATCTCCCGCTCGGTGCGCCCGGCGCGGATTTCGGGGAGGACGGCCGCGAACGCGCGGTCGGTGATCGCGCATGCCTCGCGCAGGAGCGCGATCTCCTCCTCGTCCTTGACCCGGCGGAGCTCTTCGACCAGGTGACCGAGTACCGCCAGCTCGATCCCGGCCTCATCGGCCTGCTCGCGGAGCTGCGCGTGCTGCTCGACGGTGACGTCGTGGGCCTCGAAGCCGAGCCGGGTATGGCCGTCCTCGCCGGCGCGGGCCACGAGGGCCGCCGCGACCTGCCGGTCGACGATGACGGGCAGTTCCGGGCAGACCTGCGCGGCCATGCCGGCGTACCGCCCGTCGGTCGCGAGCACGGCCGGGCCGGCGGCCGGGACGAGCAGCGCGGCCCGGGAGCTGTCCAGGCCGGTCAGGTAGCGGACGTTGACCAGCCGGGTCACCAGCAGGGCGCCGGCGTCCCGCTCGGCGACCAGCGCGGCGAGCCGCCGCCGCCGGGTGTCGTGCGTCTCCCCCATGGTCAGGACTCTAGGGCACGGCCGGGTCCGCGCCGAGTCCGGCGGGGGCCGCGGCGCCACCGCGGACCCGGCGGACTCGGCGCCATCACAAAACATGAAGAACCCTCGACTTCGCGCCGCGCGCTGCTTTAGCGTGACCG
>NZ_SMKM01000460.1 GCF_004348665.1 Actinomadura sp. GC306
CCCCAAAACAGCCAGATCCCCACTCCCCACCCGAACAGCCGTATCCGCCTCCCCCACAACAACCGCCACAACCCCACGACTCCCCAACTCCATAGCCCCATCCTCCCCGGGATCGCGAACGTCCGCACAGCCGTCCTGGCAGCCAGCAAGCGATCTGCCATGTTGCACGTAGCGACGTGACAATCAGCCACCCAAGGTGTGACGGACAGTAGAGGCACAAGGTGTTCATCCAGCTCAAGCGGCTGCTGGACCGCTTGGCGACCTCGGCATACTGCTACCGGCAAAGTGCCATATTGCTAACCGACGTATGTGAATCGCCCATGGCGTCCTCGCTTCAGGCAGAATCGAAGTGACGACGGGTTCCAGGGACTGCACATGCGGGTTCGAAAGCAGCCATCCTCCAGAGGCGGGGAACGCCTCACGTACCGCCTCCTTCTCGCCGTTGACCTGGACAAGTACAGCCGTCTGGACGCACAGCAGCAGCTCACGGCGCAGAATGACCTTCGCGGGCTGCTGGACGGCTGCGCCAGGCGCGCGGGGCTCGGCACGAACGGCTGGTACCGCCAGGTCGGCGGGGACGGGGAACTCATCGTCCTGCCGCCAGATGTCGATGTGCCGCTCATCCTCGGCGTTTACGCGAACGACCTGGACCGTGCCCTTGACGAGCTGAACAGGCGGCGGTCGACGCGCTTGCGGATGCGGCTCGCCCTCCACCACGGCACCCTGATCGACGGACCGCTCGGGCCGGCAGGGGACGCGCCGATCGTAGTGTCCCGACTGCTGGACGCCGCGCCGCTGCGGCACTATCTGAGCGAGCACCGGGATCGGGACCTCGCCCTGGTGGTCTCAGACACCCTCTACAAAGATGTGGTGACAAGCGGCTTCTGCTCGCTGCACCCCGCGGACTTCTTTGCGCTCGAAGTGGAGATCAAGGAAAGAATCTATCGCGGTTACGTGCATCATCGCGCCCCGGCATCCTCGACAACACCGAACCGGTCGTCCATTGCGCACACCGCTTGATGCCCGCGTCAGGAACGACCGTACCTTTGCTGTAGTGAATGACACAGAAGCAACCATTGCGCTATAGAGAGTGTCAAGACTGCACCGGAGGGATCTTTAGAATCCCGCACTAGCACTAAAGAGCCTTTGGAAGCGACCTCGAGGCAATCCCCAACTCCGCTCCGCTGCCCCTTCCTCCATTCCGTTTGGGATTGATCCGCCCTGTCCACACTCGCTCCCTCCACGGTGCGGCATGCCGAAACGCGCGATCGTCCGAGCTGGACAGCCATCCGCGGGGACATTTTCACAGGATGACCGGAACACTGAGGGTGGCCTTTTGCCCGAGAAGATCACTCTCAAGTCGGCCTGACCCTTCCGCGCTGGTTCTCAGGGCACACCACAATCCTGCGTCGCGCGCTGTCAAGGTGAGAGTGTATGCGTTGAACGGAAGCTAGACCATAGGCAGGATCGAACGGTGGCGTTCCGGAGCGGACGACCGGGCCGTTACAGGGTTTCGGCGATCGTGTTGAGCAGGACGGCCGACCCTTCCGGTCCGAGTGACAGCCCGCGCAGCACCTCGAACCTCTCCCGGTACCGCACGACCTCTTCCCGGTAGTCGCGGCCGACCAGCTCTCCTTGAGCCCCTTCCAGGTATAGGACGTCGTCGTCCTCCGGCTCCGCGAACTCGATGATCTTGAACGGCCCGACGAGTCCCGGATGGGCCCCCCGGTCGAAGGGAACGACCTCGATGGTCACGTTGGGTCGCTGTGCCATCTCCAGAAGATGCAGCAACTGCGCCTGCATCACGGCTCGGCCCCCGACCAGGCGACGAAGCGCCGACTCGTCGACGACGAAGAGGAAGGTGGGCGGGGAGTCGCCTTCAAGGATTTCCTGCCTGCGGATACGGATTTCGACGAGCTCGGCGACCTGATCGGCGGTATCGTCGCCGCGCAGCCTTGTCAGGATTTCCGTGGCATAGGCGCTGGTCTGCAGCAATCCGGGAATCACCAGCGGCTGGAATTCGCGGGACACACCGGCGGCCGACTCGTATCCGATGAGTTCCGCAAGCTGCGGACTGAGCACCCTTCGGTACGCATTCCACCACGCGGTCTCACGAGCCGCACGCGCAAGACTCAGGAACTCGTCATAACGGGCCTCGGGGACGGCATACTGCTGCAACATCACACGGACATCGCTCACCGCCACCCGGACCATCCCGCCTTCGATGCGGATGATCTTCGAGAGGGACCAGTCCAGGGACTTGGCCGCCTGTTCCTGAGTCAGCCCGGCGGCTTCCCGCGCCCGGCGCAGCTCGATTCGAAGACGCCGCTGATGCACGGTCGGGCTGTCCGGCATACCCAACACCTTCCTCGTTCGAGTGGCAGAAGGCAGACTGCCACCTTTCAGACTGCCCAGGTCGCAACGCCAAGTGCAACTCTTGCAGAGCAGGGGCGTCTTCCGAAGCAATTTCGTCACATCCGTACGACACCGTGACCAGCACCGGAGGCGCCGATTGCTCCCCCGTCCCGCAACTCCCGCCAATACCGGCAAAAGGCACCAAGCTCCGGCCCGTCCGAGCGTCCCGGCAGTGAATGCCCCACCCCTGACGACCAACAACGCC
>NZ_SMKM01000461.1 GCF_004348665.1 Actinomadura sp. GC306
GTGGTGAAGTCGCCGAGGGTCTGGAGGGCCTGAGTCCACAGGGAGTCCACGGTGGTCTGGTCCGCTGTGGGGTCCAGGCGGCGGAGCTCGTCGCGGAGGGTGGTCAAGGGTGCGATGGTCAGGGACTGGGCCTCCATGCGCTGGATGATCGACTCCAGGATGGGGAGGAGGTCGCCCAGCAGGTGTCGGACCCGCTGGTCATGCGGGGCCTGGCGGAGACGGTCGAGGACGTTGGAAAGTTCTCGCTGGAACTCGGCCGGGGTGGGCTGGCGTGCCTGGCGTGGCATGCCGCCGGGGCTCGCGGCGCCGCGGAGGCGGCCTGCGCTTTTTGCGGGCATGCCCGCGGAGCTGGGAGGGGGCGGCGGGCCGGACGGGGCCTGGGCCGCCATCGGCGCGAAAGCCGCCATGGGGGCCGCGCCTCCGGCCATCATCGGCGCCGCGTCGGGCTGAGCCCAGCCTTGGGGCGGCTCGACCGGTTGGACGACCTGGTGGGGCGCGGGGCCGTCGGTGACCACGCGGCTGTCTACCGCGACGAACGCGGTGAAGCGGCACAGGACGCCGAAGCGGAGGGACGTCTTGACGATGCGCTGTTCCAGGTCGCCGGGGCCGCCCGTCGTGTAGCGGTCTTCCAGGTCGCGTAGGTGCGCGCGGGCCCAGATGGACGTGGCGGCGGAGTTGTCGGTGACAACGCCCGCGGCCCGCTGCTGCCAGGCCGCTCCGGTGGATCCGGTGCCGCGGACGGTCAGCGACCCGGTGGGGGTTCCGCGGAACCGGCCCGCGATCACCAGGGGCACGCCGGGGAAGAGCGCGCCGGGCCGGGCCGGGGCCGTGGAGTCGGGCACGATCTCCAGGTCGTCGCTGTGGAGGGTGAGCCCGGTTGCGAGTGGCGCGGCGATCCGGTGGTGGATGTGCTCCATCGCCTCGTCCAAGCGGTCTTCGGACTCGACGAGTTCGCAGCGGCCCTGGCCGATGGCGGCGAGACGGTTGAGGAAGCCGGCGTTGACGGCCCTGTCGATCCCGACCGTGTGGACGCGCACGTCGCGCAGCCGGGGTTCCACACGGGCGAGGATCTGGTCCTCGTTCCCGACCTGGCCGTCGGTGATGAGGACCAGTACCCGGTCGCGGCCGGTGTCGGTGAGGAGGCGGCAGCCCTCGTCGAGCGGCGCGAGCATCTGGGTGCCGCCGCGCGCGTGCAGCGCCGCAAGGTGTTCGACGGCGCGGAACCTGTTGCGGTCGGTCCCCGCGACCAGTTCGGCGCCGAGGTCCCGGGGGCGCTCGATGTCGTGGTCGAACGACAGCACGGCGAATCTGTCCTCGGTGCGGAGCGTGTCGACGATGCGGGCGGCGGCGCGGCGGGCCGCGACCATCTTCCAGCCGCCCATGCTGCCGGAGCGGTCGAGGACGAGAACCACGTCGCGCGGCCTGGGCCGTGCCTCGCCGGAGGGCAGGACGGTCAGGGTGAACGTGCCCTCGTCGCCGGTCTCGTCCGGGACCAGGGAGAGCGCCGCGCTCTCCTGCGGGGCGTAGTCGAGGCGCAGGATGAAGTCGCGGTCGAGGCGTTCACCCGGCCGCAGCCGCACGGTCGTGCGCTCGCCCGCGCCTTCTTCGGCGACGACGTGGAGGGCCGAGCGGATCTGGTTCAGCGGCAGCCCGGCGGGGGCGATGTCGACGGTGACGGCGAGTCGGACGGGGTTGGGAAAGCCGGGGAGGAGAACGGGCGGGCTGATGCGGGATGCGTCGGGCACCGCGTCGGTGTCGTCGGCCACTCCGGAGCCGGAGCGTTCACCGTGCAGGGGCGCGCCCGGGATGTAGCGGGGCGCGACGACGAGCGGGAAGCGGAACACCGCGCTGGAGGCCGACTCGTGGGGGAGTGGCTGATCGAGCGTCAGGGTGATCGTCACGCGCTCGCCGGGAAGGATGTTGCCCACCCGCATGGTGAAGACGTCGGGGCGGTCTTCCTCGGCGATGGCCGCGCGCCGGCCCGCGGCGATGGCCGCGTCGTAGTCCTGCCGGGCCTGGCCGCGCTCCTTCAGCGTCCCCTCGATGACCCGGTCGGCGGCCTCCATGCGCAGCGCGGTGACGGCGGCGCGGTCGGGCAGCGGAAAGATGTAGGTCGCCTCCAGCGGCACGTCGAACGGGTTGCGGAACCCTTGGACGACCTCGATTCCGGCGGCCAGCCCGGTGATCGACGCGTGCACGCTCACGGAGTCCAGTGGCAGGTTGCCCCGCTCGGTGCTGAGGGCGCCGATCCCGCCGTCGGTGGCCGGGGCGTCGGTGTCGGGTAGCGGCAGTATGCGCACGGTCACTTGGACCTCCCAGTGGGGTCGGCGGGCAGGAACGCGGGGCTTGTGGTGGTGGCAGTGAGGAGACCGCGCCGGTGCAGCTCGTCGAGCAGCGGGCGTGCTGCGGTCTCGATGGCGGCCAGGTCGCCGCCGTCCAGTGCCGGGACGTCCAGGAGAAGGGTGAGGCCGGGGGCGAGACGTATGCCCTGGACAACGGTGGGACGAGTTTCGGCGGGGACGTTCGCCCCGTAGTCGTCGGTGACGGTGGCCTTGGGGTAGGAGATGTCGGGGCGCGCCCGCCAGAAGGCGGGTTGGGCGGTGC
>NZ_SMKM01000462.1 GCF_004348665.1 Actinomadura sp. GC306
ACCCCACCCCCGTACTGGAACGGGTCCGCAGCGCCGTCCGCACCCGCTCCCCCCGGTTCCGGCAGGTGTCGCGCGTCTACCTGACCGCCCTCGTCACCATGGCCCTCGCCGCCGCGCTGGACCTGCAGTTCGGGCACTGGATGACGATCACCGCGATGCTGAGCCTGCGCGCCACCTACGGCGAGACCGTCGAACGCCTCGTCCAGCGCTTCGGCGGCACCGCCGCCGGATCCGTCATCGCCGCGGTCATCCTCGCCCTCGCCCCCGGCCAGCCCACCATCGCGGTGATCGTCTTCTGCTTCGCCGTCGCCGGGTTCGCGATGCGCGCCGTGAACTACACCTACTGGGCCCTGTTCGGGACGCCGCTGGCGATGATGCTGCTGGAGTTCAGCACCCCGTCCGACTGGCTCACCGCCGGGCAGCGCATCGTCCTCACCCTCGGCGGCACCGTCATCGCCTACCTCGCCGTCCGGCTGCTGTGGCCCGCCGGGCACCTCGAACGCCTGCCCGTCCTCCTCGGCCGCCTCCTCGACCGGCACGCCGACCTCGTCCGCGCCACCGCCGACGTCCTCGCCGGCGAACGCACCCGCCTCCCGCACGACACGATCGTCGCCGCCGAACGCTCCGCCGAGGCCGTCGCCGAGACCCGCACCCGCCTCGGCCACGAACGGCTCCCCGACACCGCGCTGATCACCGAGCTCGGCACCGCCGTCGACGCCGCCCACCGCGTCCGCGACCACCTCATCACCGTCGCCAAACTGTCCCGCGAAGAAGCCGTCGACACCGGCCCCATCCCCGAGATCCTCGACCGCCTCGCCGACCAGCTCGAAGAGACCGCGGAACTACTGGAGGACGAACCCGACCCCAAGGCCGCGACACCCGCCGAAGACCTCGACGACGAACTCGCCGACCTCGACACCCACCTGACCAAGGTCGTCAAACGCCGCCGCGCCGAACTCCGCTCCGGCATCGACCGGGACGAGTTCACCCCGCTCCGGCACGCCCTCCTGCAGGTCTCCGGCACCCGCCACGTCATCCGCCTGCTCCGCGAGGACACCGGCACCGTCATCGACTCGTCACTCCGGGCCGCCGAACCACGACCCTGACGTCAGTCCTTCGGCGCACGCGTGGCGCGAAGCGTCCCCGACCCGGGATGCACGTCCGCCCACGTCCCCGACAACTCGATCACGGCCGCCGCACACGTCGGGAACAGCGCCGGCGCACTGCCCGCGAGATCATAGACGAGCTGATGCACCGACGGATTGTGCCCCACCAGCAGCACCTTCCCGACCTCGTCCGGCGTCCGGCTCACCAGCTCGAGAAGCTCCCGCGAATCGTTGTCGTAGATCCCCGACTCGAAACTCACCTCGGCGCCGACGTCCAGCAACGCCAGCGTCTCCCGCGTCCGCGCCGCCGTGGAACACAACACCAGATCCGGGACGAGCCCCTCCGCCCGCAACCACTCCCCGGCCGCCACCGCATCCCGCCGCCCACGATCATTGAGCGACCGCTCGATGTCCGGCACCCCCAACCCGGCCACGGCCTTGGCATGCCGCAGCACAACGAGCACCGGCGTACCCACGTCCATCATTCCTCCTTCTTATTGCATTGCCCTTGGCGTCGGCCCTGGGGGCCTCCTTCGGCGGGCAATGCGCGCGATCGCTGCATCGCTCCGAACTCGCCTAGCGGCTCGCTGCGCGATCAGGTTTCTCGCAGGCTCGAAACCTGCCTTCGGACGCGATCGCAGGCGTTGGGGTCGTTGCGGGGTTGGCGTGGTGGCTGAGGTCACCGCGCCCGGAAAACCGCCTCCGCTCCGGCGCTGACGCGCCTGGCCTCGCCTCACACAACAGCACGCTCGCCCCACGATCAAGCTTCTCGCACGCTCGAAACCTGCCTCCGGACGCGATCGCAGGCGTCGGGGTCGTCGCAGGGTTGCCGCGGCGGCTGAGGACCCCGCACCCGCAAAACCATCCCCACTGCGGCGCTGACACGCCCGGGCACCCCTAACACCACAGCACGCTCGCCCCACGATCACGCTTCTCGCACGCTCGAAACCTGCCTCCAGACGCGATCGCAAGCGTCGGGGCCGTTGCGGGGTTGCTGCTGCAGCTGAGGTCACCGTGCCCGGGAAACCGTCCCCGCTCCGGCGCTGACGCGCCTGGCCTCGGCTCACACCACAGCACGCTCGCCCCACGATCAGGCTTCTCGCACGCTCGAAACCTGCCTCCAGACGCGATCGCAAGCGTTGAGGTCGTTGCGGGGTTGCTGCTGCGGCTGAGGTCACCGTGCCCGGGAAACCATCCCCGCTGCGGCGCTGACGCGCCTGGCCTCGCCTCACACCACAGCACGCGCGCTCCGCGATCAGGCTTTTCGCCGGCTTGGGGTCTGCCTTTGGTGGCCCCTTGGGCGTCGAGGTCGGTGCGGGGGTGCCGTGGTGGTTGAGGTTTGTGGGTCCATCACAGAGCCTGCCTCGCCCGCTGGCCGCACGGTCGTCATCTTGAGCCCGGGGTGCACAGCCGAGTGGCAGGGCGCTGTCTGGTTGTGGAGGGGCTGGCGTTATCTGGTGGCTCGTGGGCTCGGAACGCC
>NZ_SMKM01000463.1 GCF_004348665.1 Actinomadura sp. GC306
GGCCGGGCCGGTGCGGCGGGGTCGGGTGCGCACCACCGGTCCCGGCTCGGGCTCGGGCTCGGGCAGCGGCTCGGGCTCGGGGGCCGGCGTCGGCTCTTCGGTCTGCACCGGTTCCGGCGCGGGGCGCGGCCCCTGCTTGGCCAGCTTCTCCTCTACGGCCTTCTCCACTTCGCCCTTGCGCTTGCGGCGGCGGTTGTTCTCCTTGCCGGTCGACTTGTCGGCCTTCGGCTCCACCGGGCTCAGGTGGACGTGGATGCCGCGGCCGTTGCAGGACTCGCAGGTCTCCGAGAACGCCTCCAGAAGGCCCTGGCCGACGCGCTTGCGAGTCATCTGGACCAGGCCCAGCGAGGTGACCTCGGCGACCTGGTGCTTGGTGCGGTCCCGCGAGAGGCACTCCACCAGGCGGCGCAGGACGAGGTCCCGGTTGCTCTCCAGCACCATGTCGATGAAGTCGACGACGATGATGCCGCCGATGTCGCGGAGCCGGAGCTGGCGGACGATCTCCTCGGCCGCCTCCAGGTTGTTGCGGGTGACGGTCTCCTCCAGGTTGCCGCCCTGGCCGGTGAACTTGCCGGTGTTGACGTCGATGACCGTCATGGCCTCGGTGCGGTCGATCACCAGGGAGCCGCCGGACGGCAGCCAGACCTTGCGGTCCAGGGCCTTGGCGATCTGCTCGTCGATGCGGAACGCCGACAGCGCGTCCTGGTCGCCGGTCCAGCGCTCGACGCGGTCGGCGAGGTGCGGCGCGACGTACTCGACGTACTCGGAGATCGTGTCCCAGGCGTCGGCGCCGGACACGACGAGCTTGGAGAAGTCCTCGTTGAAGATGTCGCGGACGACGCGGATCGTCAGGTCGGGCTCGCCGTACAGCAGGGAAGGCGCGGAGGCCGACTTGACCTTCTTCTGGATGCTGTCCCACTGCGCGGCGAGCCGCGACACGTCGCGGGACAGCTCCTCCTCGGTGGCGCCCTCGGCCGCGGTCCGGACGATCACGCCGGCGCTCTCCGGCATGACCTTCTTCAGGATCGACTTGAGGCGGCTGCGCTCCTTGTCGGGGAGCTTGCGGCTGATGCCGGTCATCGAGCCGTCCGGCACGTAGACGAGGTAGCGGCCGGGCAGCGAGACCTGGCTGGTGAGCCGGGCGCCCTTGTGGCCGAGGGGGTCCTTGGTGACCTGGACGAGCACCGACTGGCCCGACTTCAGCGCCGACTCGATGCGGCGCGGCTGGCCCTCCAGGCCGGAGGCGTCCCAGTTGACCTCGCCGGCGTACAGGACGGCGTTGCGGCCCTTGCCGATGTCGACGAACGCCGCCTCCATCGACGGCAGCACGTTCTGGACCTTGCCGAGGTAGACGTTGCCGACGTACGACTGGTGGGTGGAGCGGTTGACGTAGTGCTCGACGAGGACGCCGTCCTCCAGGACGGCGATCTGCGTGCGCTCGCCCTCCTGCCGCACCACCATGACCCGCTCGACGGACTCGCGGCGCGCGAGGAACTCCGCCTCGGTGATCACCGGCGGGCGGCGGCGGCCCTGCTCGCGGCCCTCGCGGCGGCGCTGCTTCTTGGCCTCCAGGCGGGTCGAGCCGCGGACGGACTGCACCTCGTCCTCGGCGGCGGCCCTCTCGGCGGCACGCGCGGTGCGGACGTGCACGACGGTGTTGGGCGGGTCGTCGGTGCCGTTCGCGCCGTCGCCGTCGGTGCCGGAGCGGCGCCTGCGGCGGCGCCGGCGGCGGCTCGTCCCGGACTCGTCGTCGCCGTCGGCGGAGTCCTGCTCGTCCTCGTCGGCCTTGGCCTTGGCGGCGGCCTTCTTGGCTTTGGCGGTGTCGGTCTTGGCGGCGTCCCGCTTGCCGTTCCTGGCGGGCTGGTCCGCCGGGGAGTCGTCGGCCTCGGCGTCCTCCTGGCCGGTCTCCGCCTCGTCCTCGCCGCCCTCCTTGCCGCGGCCGCGGCCGCGGCCGCCGCGGCGGCGGCGCCGGCGGGACGGGCGGTCGTCGGAGTCGTCGTCATCGGACGGCCGGTCGGCGTGCTCGTCGTCGCCGGCGTCCTGGTCGGCGGGCTCGGCGTCGCGGGCCGGCTCGTCCTTCGGCCGGGCGGGGGGCTCGGCCGTCGGCTGCGGCGGCTGGAAGACGACCATCGGCGGCTGGAACGTCACGCCGGGAACGCCGACGCCGCTCGCGGGCTCGATGTCGGACACCTGCTCGGCGGGGGTCCCGGCCGCCGGTGCGGGGACCTCCGGCACCGCCGGGACCGCGGGCGCGTCGGGCGCGGTGGCCGCGGAGCGGCGGCGGGTCCGGGTGCGGGACGGCGGCGTCTCCGCGGGCGGCTCGGCGGCGGCGTCCGCGGGCTCGGCCTCGGGCTCTGTCTCGGGGGAGGTCTCGGCCCCGGTCATCGGGACCGGCTCGGAGGTCTCGGCG
Source organism: Actinomadura sp. GC306 (assembly GCF_004348665.1). GTDB lineage: Bacteria > Actinomycetota > Actinomycetes > Streptosporangiales > Streptosporangiaceae > Spirillospora. The sequence continues at coordinate 2,411 of NZ_SMKM01000463.1, forward strand.
GCCTTGCCGCTCCTGCCGCGGGTGCGCGTCCGGGTGGTGCGCTTCGGCGGCTCGGTCTCTTCGGCGGGCTCGTTCGCGGCGGCGTCCGCCGGGGGCGTCTCCGCCTCCGCGGGGGGCTCGGCG
>NZ_SMKM01000464.1 GCF_004348665.1 Actinomadura sp. GC306
CCCCGGCGACGCACCACCCGCCCGCGGCGCCTGGGACCGCATCGGCCACCGCATCGCCGCACGCCCCCGCCTCGTCTGGATCGGCGGCCTGGCCGTCCTCGGCGTGCTCTCCACCGCGGCCCTGGGCATCAACACGGGACTCGACCGCGCCGACTTCCTAACCACCACGCCCAGCTCGATCACCGGCGAGCGTCTCCTGGCCGAGCACTACCCCGGCGGGCAGGGACACCCCGTCCAGGTCATCACCGACCGCCCCGATACGGCCGCGGTCACCGCCGCCCTGGAGAACTCCCCCGGAGTGGCCGGCGTGGGCGCTCCCACACCTTCCGCAGACGGACGCCTGGCGAAGCTCGACCTCGTCCTCACCGACGCGCCCGACAGCGAAGCGGCCGAGAAGACCGTCCGGGCGCTCCGGGAGAACGTCCCGGACGCAATCTTCGGCGCGAGTACGGCCGGCGAGATCGACCTCGCCGACGCGCAGGCCCATGACCGCCGGGTGGTGATCCCGCTCGTCCTGACCGTCGTCCTCCTCGTCCTGACGGTGCTCCTCCGCGCGCTCGTCGCCCCGCTCCTGGTGATCGCGACGGTCGTCGCGTCCTACTTCGCGGCACTGGGCGCCTCCTGGCTCCTGTTCCGGTACGCGTTCGGCTTCCCGGCCCTCGACACGCAGGTCGCCCTCATGGGCTTCCTGTTCATGGTGGCGCTCGGCGTCGACTACAACCTGTTCCTCGTCTCCCGCATCCGAGAAGAGGTGGGACGCACCGACCATCGCACGGGCGTCCTGAAGGGCCTGGCCGTGACCGGCGGCGTCATCTCCAGCGCCGGCCTGGTCCTGGCGGCCACCTTCGGCACCCTGGGCATCATGCCGGTCACGATGATGGTGCAGATCGGAGTGCTCGTGTCCCTGGGCGTGCTCCTGGACACCTTCTTCGTCCGCTCCGTCATCGTCCCCGCCCTGGCCCTGGACACCGGCCCCCGCTTCTGGTGGCCCGCCAAACCCACAAGCGGGTAGCACACCGCCGAGGGCCACATCCCGCCAGATAAGCGGCCCGGCCCATGTGCAAGCCGGGCGTCCGCCAAGCTGAACCGGACGCCCGGCTAAACGGAGGCCCCATGTTCCTCGCCGACGACGACCCCCTCTGGGAGCAGAGCAGCGGCGGCTCCGGCCACGATGGACGCGAGTGGACGACAGCCGACGAGGACGCGGCGCTCGTCTACTGGGAAGCGCTGGACGACAAGGCCCGCAGCTTCCTCCGCTACCTCTTCGACCGGCGGGGACAGCGAATCCATCACCACGAACTACTGGACGGACTCGATCTCGACCCCGAGGGGACCAAGAGCGCGAAGCACGTCGTGGCAGGCAGCCTGCGAAGAACAAGCGAGCCGAACAAGAGGACGGGCCGCCGCTACCCCTTCCGCTGGTGGAAGGAGAAGAGCGGCACCTACTACGGAGTCCGGACGAGCACCGCCGACATCTTCGAGCGGGTGACGCTCGCCGCCCAGGTGCAACGCAACCGCGGGAAGTGCCTCGCTCTCCGGTTGTCCACCGACCAAGTACAGCCGTTCATCGACCGCCTGAGGTGGACGACCGACGACGCGGACGTGCGAATGGCACTGGGCTCCGCGTGCACGACCGCGATAAGAGCCGTCCAGCAGCTCACCGCAGCCCTGCAACTCCCCTACAACGCCGCATCCGGCTGGCACGAGTTTCTAGACGCCCTGGACGAGAGGCCAGCGGCTCTCCGCGAATACCTCGTCGTTACCGACGCCTGCCAGTTGCTCAAACACGAGGACGCCGACCTGTGGCACGAGGCCGTCCGAGCCCTGCACAGCGGCCCGCACCACCTGGGCGGCGGCTGGACCACCCTGATCCTGCTCGACACCCCCGACGCCTGGCACACATGGCCCCTCACCACAGATGTTGACACTACGCTGCCATTTGATTACTGATAGTTTGCGTGCCATGCCAACGACCGAACACGAGATGCCGTTGGAGATGGTCCGCAACCGGCCGCAGCTCGTCCCGACGATCCTGAAGCACGTCTTCGGCCTGGACATGCCGGACGACGGCCTCGTCACGCTGACCTCGGACTCCTTCGCCGGGATGAACCCGGCCGAGCTGCGATGCGACGCCACCATCCTCCTGGACGAGCCCAAGGCCCCCACCCACAGCGTCATCGTCGAATCACAGCTGAAGTACAAGCCGGACAAGATCTTCAGCTGGCCCGCCTACCTGGCCCTGCTGCGACTGCGCCACAGGTGCGGAGCGACACTACTGGTCTTCTGCCCCAACCAGTCCGTCGCGCAAGCCTGCGGCGCCCCAATCGACATGGGCCACCCCAATTGGGTGCTCGAACCCCTGACCGTCCACCCCGGGATGCTCCCGCCGATAACCGACCCGGAGCAGGCCCGCCGGCTCCCCGAACTGGCCGTCCTCAGCGCCCCCGCCCACGCCGAC
>NZ_SMKM01000465.1 GCF_004348665.1 Actinomadura sp. GC306
ATGCTCCACCAAGACAACGTTCCCCACCGAAACCCCCAGGGCTGACCGGCCGACCCGACGCCGACCTCTCACCCCCTACACGAACGCGCCCGCCCTGCATCGACACCGACCCCCCAGAAACTTCCCGAGTCGACTACCATGCGGGACGAGCCCGCGCCGGCGTAGCTCAATCGGCAGAGCATCTGTCTTGTAAACAGAAGGTTAGGGGTTCAAGTCCCCTCGCCGGCTCCCAGCTCAGAGGCCCCTCCACGTCCGGAGGGCCTCGTTGCTCTCCGCGCGGGGCGCTCTCATAGCGCGTGACCCGGCGTAGTCTTCTGCAGGAACCAAGACCACCGAGTCCGGCGATCATGCGGGAACAGCTCGGTCGCCTGGCTGAGCTGGCCAGGCACCCCAACATCACCGTGCGGATCGTCCCCAGGGATGTAGGCGTTCATGTCGGCCGGGACGGTTCCTCCAAGATCATGACCGTGGACGGCGCGGACGTGGTCTACACAGTCGCTCCCGGCGGCGGGCGGCTTGTCTAAGATGCGACTGAGATACCCTCTTATCGGGTTTGGTGCGACCTCAACGGGGATGTGGCCCTGCCCGAAGACGCATCGTTGCGCCTGCTCATAGAGACCATGGAGCGGTATTCATGGCCATCTGGAGGAAGTCCACCTGTAGCGGTAGCACCACGACTCAGTCCGACTGCATCGAGGTTGCCGGGCTTAGGGGGAGCGGTTGGCCTCCGGGACAGCAAGGCTCCGGACACTGGCCACCTCACTATGTCGCCTGCTGGCTTCGCCGAGCTGGTCACCCGCGTGAAGCGGCGCCGGGGCTTCGACCCCTGACTCCCACTAAGTCTTGATGCTGTGGTTCCTGAACGGGGAGTCATGGACGCCTACGCGGGTGGACGTCGGCGCACGGTTGGGGGCCAGTTCCGTTCGGGGTTGTCGGGTTGGGCGTTCGCGGCTGCGGTAGTGGTTCAGTTGACGTTGACTATTTGTACGTCGGGGGCGTGGGTGGCTACCGCCTTGGCCAGGCGATCATGGTCCAGCCGCCAGTTGATGATCGGGCGGCTGCTCTGAACAAGGTCAAGGGGGATGTGGGGAACTACCCAGCTCGTAAGCCATCGATTCACCCGACCCATTGGTTTCATTTTGCGGGCATCTTTGTTTCGGCGGATTCCGATGTATGGCAAAGTCGATCTGCCGTGCTGCGCCCACAGGACGATGGCTTGAACCTCTGTCCATGGGACGTACAGCAGGGTCGCTCGGTACCGGATCGGATAGCCGGCGAGCGTGACGCCATCAGCGTCGACGCGAAGGGCCACCCGGCGTGTCAACACGATGCCAAGGGTCGCTGTCCCTATAAGGCCGAAAAATGTGGTGCCGATTAGACGCATGGTGAGAGAAATGTCTGGAACGAAAATGAAGATGCTGCAGAACCCGATACTGGTGAGCAGGATGAGTATGCCCTGGCCAGTCAGTCCGAAGCGGGTTTCGTACACTGCATCCCGGGTCACCTGACCACCTCCGCGTCGTACCGTGAAGTGTACGAGGCGTGACCGACGCGCGCCAAGGTCCTTGAGGATGCTGGAAGCGCGAAACCGTGGTTGTTGCTCTGCCCGGGATGGCGCGTCCGAGGCCAGTCCGTGTGGGTGCCCAGGTGGCCGGAGATGGGGGAAGAGCAGTCCCCGGAGGCTTGCTTCGCTCGTGCCTGGTGACGGGGAGGGGCTATCTGAGGCGGCGCTGGAACGTTGCTAGGTCTGCGTGAGTGGTGTGGACGTTCAGCGCAAAGTTAGGGCCAGTCCTATGGCAACCACGCAGGCTACGGCGATTACCGCGAATGCTAGGCGATAGGGGTGTTTCTCGGTTTTGGTGATCAGGTTCGGGTAATCGGCGGTGAAGTCCTTGGCTCGTATGGGGGTTTTCAGGTGGGCATGCGGGACGTCCAGGGCCCTTATCAGACGGCCCAGGTCCTCGTGTGTGTAGGGGGCGGTGGAGATTCTGAAGAGGGGGTTTCGGTGGGGGTCCAGGACGAACAGGTTCTCGCCGTGGGCTCTTTCGGGGACGATGATGGTCGCCTGGACCACCTCGGCTATCTGCGAGCGTGGGCGGCGCTTCTTGCTGAACGGGCCCCGCTCTATTAGTTCGTCTGGTGTCAGGGTGATTCGCGTGCGTAGGAGTGCGGCGAGTGCGAGAGGGATCAGGGCGGCGAATGGGATGCCCACGATCAGGGCCAGAACCGGCGGGGCATCGCCGGCCAGGATTGCCGTGACGATGCCTGCCGTGGCTATGGCCGCGGCGGACAGCACAGCCAGGCCCTTGGTGAGCGCTGGGCGCAGCACCAGCTCCCTTTGAAGATCATCCACGGGGGAATTGTCCCATCCTGGCCGAGGGCGGCGTGGCCTTCTCCCGGTGGGGGGCGGTTTACGGTGGGTTCTATGG
>NZ_SMKM01000466.1 GCF_004348665.1 Actinomadura sp. GC306
GCCGGGGATGGCGAGGGTGAGCGCCGCGGCCAGCAGCGCGACGCCGCAGCCGAACAGCATGCTGGTGAGGAACCCCGCTTCGGACGGCAGGACGTGCCCGCCCATGGTCGTGGTCATCTGGGCCAGGACGACCCCGACGACGGCGGCCGACACGGTCGTGCCGACCGAGCGCATGAGGGTGTTGAAGCCGTTGGCCGACGCGGTCTCCGACGGCGGCACCGCGCTCATGATCAGGGCGGGCATCGCGCCGTAGGCGAGCCCGACACCGGCGTTGCACACGACGGTGACGACCAGCAGCCCCCACGTCGAGCCCATCAGCACCACCGAGGAGCCGTACCCGGCGGCGATGACCAGGCTGCCGGCGCCCAGGGTGACCTTGGGACCGGCGGCGGCCGACAGCTTGGCGCCCAGCGGCGAGACCGCCATCATCATCAGCCCGGCCGGCGCCAGCCACAGCCCCGCGGCCAGCATCGACTGGCCCAGGCCGTAGCCGGTGGCCTCGGGCAGCTGCATCAGCTGCATGACGATCAGCGCCTGCGCGTACATGGCGCAGCCGACCAGGATCGAGGCCAGGTTGGTGAACAGGACCTGGCGCCGCGCGGTGACGCGCAGGTCGACCAGCGGGTCGGAGGTGCGCAGTTCCCACCACCCCCAGGCCGGCAGGACGGCCGCGGCGGCGGCGAGCAGGCCGAGGGTGGGGGCGCTCGTCCAGCCCCAGTCCGAGCCCTTGGAGAACCCGAGCAGCAGGCAGACCAGCCCGGTCCCCAGGCCGAGCGCGCCGGCCACGTCCAGGCGCCCCTTCGCCTGCGGGGCAGTGGGCGGCAGCAGCCGCCACATCAGCACGCCGATCAGGGCGCTGAGCGCGGCCGAGCCCCAGAACAGGGCGCGCCAGCTGGTGTGCTCGGCGACGGCGGCCGCGATCGGCAGGCCGAGGGCGCCGCCGATGCCCAGGGAGGCGCTGATCAGCGCGATCGCCGAGCCGAGCCGCTCGGGCGGCAGCAGCTCGCGCAGGACGCTGATGCCCAGCGGGATCAGGCCCATCCCGACGCCCTGCAGCCCCCGCCCGATGATCATCGGGACGACGGTGTCGGTGAGCGCGCACACCAGCGACCCGGCGGTCAGCGGCACCGCGCAGGCCAGCAGGACGGTGCGCTTGCCGTGCAGGTCGCCGAGCCGTCCGGTGACCGGGATCGACACCGCGCCGGCCAGCAGCGTGACCGTGACCACCCAGGAGGCGTTGGAGGCGCTGGTGTCCAGCAGGCGCGGCATCTCGCCGACGAACGGGACCACCAGCGTCTGCATGAGCGCCGCGACGATGCCGGCGGCCGCCAGCACCCCGACGATCGCTCTGGGACGGACGGCGGGCTCAGTCACGCGGTTTCTCCCTCGTCTTCCGGTGCGGTCCGGGACCGGACGACCCGAACCTGTGCACAATACATACGATCCGGGCGGGGAACCAAGGAGCGATCAGCCGTCCCGCGGCCCGAAGCGGACGCGACGGCCCCGCCAGCCGCGACCGCCATCGGGCATCCGCCCAGGCCAGCCCGCCATAACGGCACAGGCAACCAGCGGCCCGCCCCCGGGACGTGACGTGCCCCACCCCGCCGGGGCCGGCGGGGGAGTCACCAGGGAATGGCGCGGGCGGTGATGTGGTCGTCGGCGGGGTCGTAGTAGGTCAGCAGCAGCGAGTCGCGGGTGCTGAGGGCGGGATGCCCGATCAGGGCGCGGCACTGGTCCAGGCCCGCCCCGCCCGAGCAGGGGACGCTCCCGCCGCCCGCGGGCCTCCACGGCCCCTCGGGCGCGTCGGCGTGCCAGAGGCGGAACCGCCCGGCCAGGTCGCGCTGCTCGACCATGACCAGGCCCCGGCCCAGGTGGGTGTAGTCGCCGACGTGGACCAGGTAGGGCGCCGCGCCGTGGACGACGGTGCGGGCCTGCGCGGCGTCGCGGGTCCAGCCGCCGTCCGCCCGGTACCGGTAGGCGGCGGGATCGCGCCAGGCGGCGGGGTCGGCGGGGACGCGGGCCAGGGTGACGCGCCCGCCGTGGCAGACGCCGAACGCCGAGTTGTCGCACACCGAGGCGAACAGGTGCAGGTGCCCGCGGGCGAACACCGGGGACCCGAGGTTGTGCTGGAACGGCAGCCCGCCGGGGGAGGTGAACAGCCGGGTGCGGCCGGTCAGGACGTTCCCGGCGGGCCGGTAGGTGACCAGGCCGAACCCCTGGGTGCTGATGGTGGCGCCGTGCACGCACACGTCGGTGTAGGCGATCAGCAGGGTGGAGGCGCCGGGCGGGCGGGCGGCGCCGGACGCCCAGGAGGCGCCGTAGGCGGTGCCGGGGACCTGGCAGGACGCCCCGCCGGGCAGCACCAGGCCGGGCGGCGCGCTCAGCATC
>NZ_SMKM01000467.1 GCF_004348665.1 Actinomadura sp. GC306
GGTTCGCCGTGCGGAACTGGCGGATGCTCGCGCTCGGGGCGCTGCTGGTGCTGGCGGTGGCGGCGCCGTTCCAGCTGGTGCCGTTCCGGGTCTTCCAGCTCACGATGGTGATGGTCTACGCGATCGCGCTGATCGGGCTGAACCTGCTGGTCGGGCACGCCGGGCAGATCTCCCTGGGACACGGGGCGTTCTTCGCGGTCGGCGCCTACGCGACGGCCGTCATGATGTACCACTGGGACCTGCCGTACCCGGTGACGTTCCCGCTCGCGGCGGCGCTGGCGTTCGTGATCGGGTTCGCGTTCGGGGTGCCGGCGACGCGATTGCGCGGGCTGTATCTGGCGCTGGTCACGCTCGCGGTGGCGATCTTCCTCGTCCCGCTGCTGAAGCGGTTCTCGTCGGTCACCGGCGGGTCGATGGGGCTCACGCTGGAGAAGCCGGAGCCGCCCGCCTGGACGGGGCTCGCCCAGGACCAGTGGCTGTACTTCCTCGCGCTGATCGGGGCGATCCTGGCGTTCCTGGTGGTGCACTTCCTGCTGCGCTCCCGGGCCGGGCGGGCGATGCACGCCGTCCGCGACAACGAGACGGCGGCCGAGGTCATGGGCGTGCGGCCCGCGGCCTACAAGCGGCGCGCGTTCGCGTGGAGCTCGATGTTCGCCGGCGCGGCGGGCTGCATCTACACGTGGACGATCGGGTTCGTCTCCCCGGACTCGTTCACCCTCAACCTCTCGATCACGCTGCTGGCCGGGATCGTGGTCGGCGGGCTGGGGTCGACGTGGGGGCCGCTGCTCGGCGGCCTGTTCGTGATGTTCGTGCCGAGCTGGTCCCAGGACGTCAACAAGGCGGCGCCGGGGGTCATCTTCGGGCTGCTGATCATCGTGGTGATGTACGTCGCCCCGACCGGGCTCGCCGGGCTGGCGGGGCGAGGCGCGCACTGGCTCGACAAGACCCGCTCTGACAAGAACCTCCGGAAGGGGTAAGGGCATGCGGCGACCAATGGGAAGCGGCCGTGCAGGCGGCGGCAGGGTGCGGCGGGGGACGGCGGTGTCGGCGGCCCTGCTGCTGGCGGTGACCACCGCGGCGGCCTGCGGCGGACGGGACGACGGCGACGGCGGCACCGCCACCGGTGAGTGCAAGGGGCAGCAGACGACCGGCATCACCGACACCTCGGTGAAGCTCGGCGCGACCTACGCGCTGTCCGGCCCGGCGTCCGCGTACGGCGCCATCCCGAAGGGCATCAAGGCGTACTTCGACTACGTCAACGCCGAGAAGAACGGCATCGACGGCCGCAAGGTGGAGTACCTCGTCCGCGACGACGGCTACCAGCCGCCGAAGACGGTCGAGGAGGTGCGCAGGCTCGTCGAGCAGGAGCAGGTGTTCGCGCTGTTCCAGACCCTCGGCACGCCGCCGACGATGGCGACCTGGGACTACGCCAACCAGCAGAAGGTGCCGCAGATCTTCGTCGCCACGGGCGCCAGCGCCTTCGGCGCCGACGACAAGCACCCGTGGACGATCGGCTGGCAGCCGAACTACGTCTCCGAGGCCCGGGTGTACGCCCAGAACCTGAAGCAGAACAAGCCGAAGGCGAAGGTCGCGGTCCTGTTCCAGAACGACGACTACGGCGACGACCTGCTCGGCGGCTTCAAGAAGGCCATCGAGGGCACCGAGATCAAGATCGTCCAGGAGGAGAGCTACGAGGTCACCGACCCGAGCGTGGAGGCGCAGATGCGCGACCTCGCGGGTTCGGGCGCCGACGTGTTCCTCAACATCGCCACGCCGAAGTTCGCCTCGCAGGCGCTGGCGGCGGACGCGAAGATCACGGACTGGAACCCGATGCACATCGTGAACAACGTCTCCGCGTCCGTCACGGTGCTGAAGCCGGTCGGGTTCGACAACGTGCAGGGCGTCGTGTCCGCCACGTACTACAAGGACCCGAACGACCCGCAGTGGGCGGACGACGCCGAGATGAAGCTCTACAAGGAGAAGATGAAGCAGTACGCGCCGGGCAACGACCCGAACGTCCCGTACCACGCGTTCGGCTGGGCGGTGGCGACCGCCTTCCACAAGACGCTGGAGGCCGCCGAGTGCAAGACCCGCGAGGGCCTGCGCGACGCGATGCGCAACCTCAAGGGCGTCGAGGTGCCGATGCTGCTGCCCGGCATCACGATGAACACCGGCCCCGATGACGGCTTCCCGCTGGAGTCCATGCAGATGATGGAGTTCAAGGGCGAGCGCTGGGAACTGACCGGCGAGGTCATCGACACCCGCAAGGAGTTCGGCCCGGTCGGACACTGACCGCCCCCACCCGCCCCGAACCCCCGGCCCGGCTGCACGAGCAGCCGGGCCGGGGGCTTCGTGTCAGGAGG
>NZ_SMKM01000468.1 GCF_004348665.1 Actinomadura sp. GC306
GGGCATGGTCTGCACCGCCACCTTCCGCTCCGTCAACAGCTGGGGCGGCGGCTACCAGGGCGAGGTCACCGTCACCAACACCGGCACGCTCCCGCTCAACGGCTGGATGGCCCACATCAGCCTTCCCAGCGGCCAGAGCATCGGCAGCCTCTGGAACGGCACCTACACCCAGTCGGGGTCCGACATCACCGTCACCAACGCCGGCTGGAACGGCGCGCTGGGCGTCGGCCAGTCCACCACGTTCGGGTTCACGGTGAACACGACCGGCGCGGCGACCGGCCTCGACCCGCACTGCATGACCACCTGATCCGCCGGCCGCTGTTCAACCGGCGCCGCTGAAGGGGAACCGCTCCCGGACAGGGTTCCCGAAGGCGGAGGCTCCCGAAGACAACGGAATGTGGCCCGCGGCGTCCGACAGGGGACGCCGCGGGCCGCTCCCTTTCCCGGCCGGGCCGCCGGGCGGAACGGCGGGAGGCGAACCGGCCTCTGGACAGCGGCCGCCGCCGGCAGCAGCCCGGACAGGGAGAGGCGCGGACAGGGAGAGGCCCCGCGACCGGAGCGGATCGCGGGGCCCCTTTTTCCCTGGGGTGGCCGTTACCCGTTACTGCACGGGCGGGTTGGCGTTGGCCAGCAGCTCGCGGAACTGCGCGGAGAACCAGTGCCCGGAGATCGGCGCGTCCGGCAGGGCGCCGCTCGGGTTGCCGCCGTTGCGCGGGTTGCCGCCGTAGGCGGGGTCGCACATCTCGTCGAAGCCCTTGCCCTCGTCGTTCGGGATCTCCTGGCTGGCCCCGTCCGACTCGCCGGGGGGCTTGATCCACACGTAGGCGTCGATGCCCGGCTCGGGGCTCGCGGTCGGCCGCTCGCCGAGGCCCGCACCGGCCTGGTTGCACCAGTTGCCGAGGTGGAGGCGCCGGTCGGTCCGGCTACCGTCGACGTAGGCGTCCACGTCCGTCGTCGGGCCGGGGCCCGCCGGGCGGTCGGGGCCGCCCCAGCCGTTGCGGCTGGTGTCGATGAGCATGCCGATGTCCTGGCCGAACCCGTTGCCGATGAGCTCCTGCCGGTACGCCTGCGCGTAGGACAGCTCGTCCACGTAGCGGTTCCAGTCGACCCACGACGACTGCCGGACGGACGTGCCGTTGACCGAGTCGCCGATGCTGAAGTAGGGCTCCTCCAGCGCCCCGTAGTTGGCGGTGTTGGTGATGAACCCGGCGACGTTGCCCAGCGAGCCGGACTGCTGGGCGACCTCGGTGAGCAGGTCGGCGGAGGAGGAGAAGTTGTCGTCCCAGCCGAGCCAGCCGTGGTGGCCGATGTCGATGTAGTTGTAGACGTTCGGGATGGCGCCGAGCTTCTGCAGCGCGTAGGCGATGCCGTTCTGGTAGTTGCCGTTCTCCAGCATCTCGTTGCAGTTCTCGGTCGCGACGTCCCCGGTGCCCACGTTGGTGATCAGGTTGGGCAGCGAGTCGATCTCCACGACCGTGACGATCCGCAGGTCCGCGTACGCGTCGTCGCCGAGGATCTCCGCGATCGGGTCGATGAACTCCGCCTTGTACCTGTCGATCTCGTCCGGGCCGAGCTCGCCGTTGGACGCGAGCGCGGCGCAGTCGCGCCCGGGCAGGTTGTAGACCACGACCTGGATCGTGTCGGCGCCCTGGTCGAGCGCCTCGTCCAGGTGGTCGCGCAGGCCCATCCGGCCGTTGGCGCCTCCGATCGCCGCGATGCGGTCCATCCAGACGCCGGTCGGCTCGTCGGCGACGGCGGAGCCGCCCGGTTCGGAGGCGGCGTTGGCCGACCACTCGGGGTTCACGTACACGTCCGCGCCGGCGTACGGGTTGTCGACGCGGTCACCGGGCGGGTCGGTGGGCGGATCCGTCGGCGGGTCGGTCGGGCCCGTCGACCCGTCGCACACGGTCCCGTTCAGCGTGAACCGCGCGGGAGCCGCGTTGGTGCCGGAGTAGGTGGCCTGGAACCCGGGGGTGACGGACGCGCCGGTGCCGAGCGTGCTGCTCCAGCTCGGGTTCGTCACGGTGACGTGGGCACCCGACTGCGCGAACGTACCGTTCCAGCCGGACGTCACCCGCTGGTTACCGGGGAAGTCCCACTCCAGCGTCCAGCCGCCGGTGATCGGGTCGCCGAGGTTGGTGACCGCGACGTTGGCGGTGAAGCCGCCGCCCCAGTCGTTGGTGGTGTAGTCGACTCTGCACCCGGCGGCCGCGCTGGCGCTGGCCTGGGTCAGCGCGACCGTGCCTGAGGCGAGCAGGAGCGCGGCCGATGCGGCCGCCAGGCCACGGCGGGAGCCGTGTCTCCTGCGCGCTGCGGGGGTTTTCATCCAGGTTCCTCCTC
>NZ_SMKM01000469.1 GCF_004348665.1 Actinomadura sp. GC306
ACCACCCTCACCCCCTGACCCGTCAGACCTCAAGCAGCTCTTCGAGCGGCCACCCATCCGGATCTTCGACGACCCGCAACGCAAGCTGCGCCCGACTGGCCAGATGCAGCGCGGACACGTCACAGGATGCGTAACCATGCGCAATCCGATCCAGCGCCGCACCGACCAGGGGGCCAGCCGTCCGCAGGGATGCCCGCAGCGCCACCGACCGGGTCGAACCCCCATGCAGGACGATGTTCCGCTGTCGGTAGAGCCGCCGCAACGCCCCGCGCAGGTAGCCGTTGACCCGGCCGAGCGTCGCATGCGGACGTTCCGTGAGACCCCGCATCCTGTTCAGCGCCGCCAGATCCGCGGGGGCGAGGGCGGGCGGCGCCGCCCCCGACCTCAGCCAGCGAAGCAGCACCTCCACCCGCGCCCGGTTCACCTTCCCCGCGCGTTCGAGCTCAGCGCGCAGCCGCGCGTCCGCGTGCACAATCTCCGCCCGGTGACTCAGCGCCGTCAGCTCCGCCCGACACCAGCCCGCCGCCACGAGCGCCGCCGCCCGATCCGCGGCGACGGCCCGTCCCTCCTCCCGGTCGGCCTCGTCGGTATCGCAGAAGAGCAGCGACTCCAACGCCGCCCAAGCACCCGCGACGGCGGTACTCGGGGAACTTCCCGTCAACGGCGCGGCCAGCTCCAGCGCGTCGTCCAGCCGGGACCCGTCCTCCATGGCGGTAAGGCCGTCATAGAGCACCCCGGCCTTCGCGAGCGAGTGGACGGTCACCGACGGGTCGCCCCGCTGAAACTCCTGCGGCTGCGCCATGCCCTCGACGAACAGCACAGGATGAGCGGCGAGCTGCTGGCGGCCCCTCAGGTACCGGGCCCGGTTGCGAAGCCGGTCGAAGATCTCCGTCATCTCCACCACGGCCATGTAGGGGTCCCGAGCCTCGACCCGAAACCGGAACCCGCCGCTGCCCCTGAGCGTCGGGTGGCTGGGGAAACCCTCGGCGAGGAGAGCGCTGACGGTCTTCTGATCAAGCCAGTGTGCGGACTTCGCCGCAATATCCCCGGCCGGTATCTTCCCCTCCAGCACCACGAAGCCCGAGAACCGGTTGTTCCCCTGGGCCTGGAGTTCGATGAAGAGCTCGATCAGGTCGGACGCGCGGGCGGCGGCGTCGAGCCGGCCTTTGACCTGCCTCCGTAGATGATCCTGATGGAACCCTTGGTCCAGCATGTGGGACGTGATGTACCGTGCGGCCCGTTCCACGTCGTAGGGGCCGCCGGACGAGATCAGGGTGTGCCATCGCCGCAGATAGCCGTCCTCCACGAGGTCGGCGAGCAGGGTCAGGGACCGCTGCCCGCGCGTCCCCGCTTTGAGTGGGCGTCTGCAGACCTCGTTGAGGTGCCGGCGGACCTGCCCGTCCCGGACGGCGGCGTCACTGCCGAGCCGGGGCAGCAGGGACTCTCTCGCGTACCAGGAGGTCGCCGTCTGCGATAGCACCTGCCGCGATACCCAGTCGGCGGCCTCGGCCGCCTCCCGCAGCGCCAGTACGGTGCCGAGATCCCACAGCCGTCGCTGCCATGGCTGCCACGACTCCAGGAGCTCGTAGATACGTGCTTTGAGAAGTTCATCCCGTTCGGCCATGCCTCGGCTTTCTCTGTGTCACTTGCGGTCACGCTGGGTGTCGCCTATTGTGAAGAGCACTTAGGCAGGGGAGTCGTCCGCAAGGGCCGCTCCCCATCGCCTTTCCTGGAGCTGGTCACCGCCCGATCCGTGGCGACGACCCTCCCTCCGGGACCACGCGCTAAGGCAGGGGAGCCGCCCGCTAGGGCCGCTCCCCATCGCCTTTTCTGGGGTTCGCGGGCTTGCCGGTCGGGACGCGGGCAGCCCTTGGGGAGGGCTCAGCGACCGGTCTCGGGTTGATTCTTGACCATAGCTTGACAGTCCGCAACCGGTACGTGACTCACCGTTCCCGGGTGCGGCCGATGCAGGTGTGCGCTATTGGCGGTGGGACCAGCGGGTGGGGTCTTCTTCTAGGGACGCGCGGTCCCAGTCGGCGTGGATTGCGGCGGCCTCGTAGGTCGTCTGGAGGAAGTTCATCAGGGCCGTGTCGGGGTCCTTGGCGTCGGCCACGGCCTCGTAGGGGAGGAGGAACTGGCCGTTCTCCCGGCTGTAGTAGGCGCCGTCGGGGAGGACCGGGTGGTCGGCAAAGCCCTCGGGTTCGGGGTAGGCGTAGGCGTAGAAGGCGCCTTCGTCGCCTCCGCCGGGCCAGAAGCCGCAGCTGGACAGTTCGCGGGAGTAGCCCTCGACCATCACCC
>NZ_SMKM01000046.1 GCF_004348665.1 Actinomadura sp. GC306
GCCTAGCGGCACCAAGTCACCTGCTCACCTCCGCCGACCCCCTGGCGACCCTCGCCGACTGCGTCCCCCCGGATGAAGACCCAGACGGACACATCTCAGACTCCCAATCTGCCGAACCCCTCCCGTACCTGCCCGCAACCAACCTCCACGACCCCGAACTCCGCGAACACTTCATCGAGCGCCTCTACGCCCAGGCCCGCCTCCGCGAATTCTTCGCCGGAGATTGGCACCCCGGCGACCTGGTCGCCTTCCACAGCCGCCACAAACTGCAGATCCTCGCCCACGACCCCGCGGCCTACCGGCACATGGGCCGCATGGTCGCCGAAGCGGGCACGCGACCCGCCGGCGCATTGGAAACCGAGTACCGCCGCGCCTTCACCGAAGCCTTCGCGGTCTCCCCGACCCCCGGCCGCCACACGAACGCCCTCAACCACGTCCTGGGCCCACTGAGCAACCGCCTAGACCCGCCCGAACGCCACGAGATAGTGGCCGCGATCGGTTCCTACCACCGGGGCGAGGCGCCTTTGCGCACCCCGATCGCCCTACTGCGCCATTACGCCGAAGCCAAGAACCACGCCTACCTGGCCGACCAGACCTACCTGGCCCCTTACCCGCCGGCCCTCCGCGTGGATTAGTCCCCGTCGCCCGGCCTCGCGGTGTGATCCGGCAGCCCATGCGTCCGCCGCCGCTCCTTCATCTCGGCCTCGAAGACGTGCCGCCGCCCCTCCGTGAGCCGTCCCCGCACCTTGCCCTCGATGGACCGGAACTCCTGGTAATACCCGTCGTCGTACTCCTCGACGATCTGGAACGTCCACCGCCCCGAGAGCACGTTCCGCCCGATCAACTCGCGCTCGACCTCATCGGCCAGATCATCGTGCCCGGCCGCCCGCAACAGCTCCACCGCCGCGTCGAGCTGCCCGTCGGCCCGCCCCGTCAGCTGATGAAACGCGTAAAGATGCCCCCGCGCCTGCTCGGTGGTCTCCAACGCCTCCGAAACCCGCCCCGCCGCGGCGACGGCGTCGTCAGAGGCATCCTCCGGCCTGCGATGACGCTCCGCCGGCGACTCCCGCGACTCGCCGTCTCCGATCATGCCGGACCCCTACCACCCGCCCCCACCGGCAAACGTCGCACAGCGGGGAGCCGGCCGTCCCCCGCTCGCGGTCGGACGGGCGGGGGAACCGGGTGGCGGCAGGTCAGGCGAGGCTCATGAAGAGCTTCTCCAGCTGGGCACGGTCCACCTTGGCCTGCTCTGGGTCCGTGCCCTCCTGGACGCATCTCTCCAGGCCCGTTGCGATGATCTTAAATCCGGCGCGGTCCAGCGCCCGGGAGACCGCCGCGAGCTGGGTGATCACGTCCTTGCAGTCCCGCTCGTCCTCGATCATCTGAATGACGCCGCCGAGCTGCCCCTGCGCACGCCGCAGGCGTACGAGGACATCGGCCAGGGCGTCCGCCTCGAACTTCACATCGCCCTCCTCATACCCATCAGGGTATACGGCGCGCGACGACCCGCTCCTCGATACCCCTAGGGGTATTTGCATCTCGGTCCGCCCTTCGATTACCCTGCCTCGTGGATACCCCCAGGGGTATCTGGCCGATGGGATGCGCGGCGAGATCCGGGCGGACCGGCGGCACACACGGGGTGCGCGAGAACGCCGCCTGACGAGTTGGAGAGAGGCAGTCCAGTGCTCGAGATCATTCCGATCGACACCCCCACGCTGGGGGACCGCAGCTACTTCGTCACCGACGGCGAGGTCGCGTTCGTGATCGACCCGCAGCGCGACATCGACCGGGTGCTCGCCCTGGCCGAGGCGCGGGGGGTGACGGTCGCCGACGTCTTCGAGACCCATATCCACAACGACTATGTGACCGGCGGTCTGGCGCTGGCCCGTGCGACGGGGGCCGCGTACCACGTCAACGCCGCCGATCCCGTGGCCTTCGAGCATGACGCGGTGGCCGACGGCGACGTGATCGGCGTCGGCGCGCGGATGCGGGTGCGGGTCCTGGCGACTCCGGGTCACACGTTCACGCACCTGGCCTACGTCCTGGAGGTCCCGGGCAGGGCCCCGGCGGTGTTCACCGGCGGGTCGCTGCTGTACGGATCCACCGGACGGCCGGACCTGCTCGGACCGGCCCACACCCACGACCTCGTGACCGCCCAGTACGGTTCGGCGCACCGGCTCGCGCGCGAGCTTCCCGACGACGCGGAGGTCTACCCGACCCACGGGTTCGGCAGCTTCTGCTCGGCCACCCAGTCGGCGGCCGAGGCGTCGACGATCGGGCGGGAGAAGCGCACCAATCCGGCGCTCACCCTAAGTGAGCGGGAGTACGTGGAGTCGCTGCTGGCCGGGCTGGACGCCTGGCCGGCCTACTACGCGCACATGGGCCCGGCCAACAGCGCGGGACCCGAGGCGCCCGACCTGTCGGAACCGCGCCGCGCCGACCCCGCCGAGCTGCGCCGCCGCATCGAGGCCGGGGAGTGGGTCGTCGACCTGCGGACCCGTACGGCGTTCGCGGCCGGGCACATGGCGGGCACGCTCAACTTCGGGCTCGACGGCGGTTTCGCGACCTACCTCGGCTGGCTCGTCCCGTGGGGGACGCCGCTGACGCTGCTGGGGGAGACGCCGGAGGACGTGGCCGCCGCGCAGCGCGAGCTGGTCCGCATCGGCATCGACCGCCCGGCCGCGTCGGCCACCGGCGGCCCGGAGCGCTGGGCCGCCGGGGAGCGCCTGGCGTCCTTCCCGAGGGCGTCGTTCGACGAGCTGGCCGCCGTGCGGCACCACCGGCCGGTCGTGGTGCTGGACGTCCGCCGCGCCCTGGAGTGGGACGAGTCGCACATCGAGGGCGCCGTGCACATCCCGCTGCAGGACCTGCCGCGCCGCGTGGACGAGGTGCCCGGCGGCGAGGTGTGGGTGCACTGCGCGGCGGGCTACCGGGCGGCCGCGGCCGCCTCGCTCCTGGCGGCGGCCGGGCGGCGCGTGGTCGCCATCGACGACGAGTACGCCGCGAGCGCGCGCGCCGGCCTCCCGGTCGTCGCGACCGCCGCCTGACACCCGCACCGACGACCACAGCACCGACAACCACAGCACCGACAACGAGAGAGGTTCACATGCCCGACCTGTCGCCGAAGATCGACGCCGCTGGCCTGCGCGACCGCCTGGCCACCCCGGACGCGCCGCGCCTGCTGGACGTGCGCACCCCCGCCGAGTTCGCCGCGTCGCACATCCCCGGTTCCTACAACGTCCCCCTCGACACGCTGCGGGAGCACCGCGCCGAGCTGCGCGGCTCCCTGGACGAGGTGGTGCTGGTCTGCCGGACCGGCGGCCGCGCCGCCCAGGCCGAGCGGGCGCTGGCCGAGGCGGGGATGACCAACGTGCACATCCTGGACGGCGGGATCGTCGCCTGGGACGCGGCGGGCGCGCCGCTCAACCGGAACAGGTCCCGCTGGGACCTGGAACGCCAGGTGCGCCTCGTCGCCGGGCTCCTCGTGCTGCTGGGCGTCGTCGGCGGCGTCGCGGTGCCGGGCCTGGAGTGGCTGGCCGCCGCGATCGGCGCCGGCCTGACGATCGCGGCGCTGACCAACACCTGCATGATGGGGATGCTGCTCGCCAAGCTGCCCTTCAACCGGGCGCCCGCCTGTGACGCGGAGCGCATGGCCGCGCTCCTGCGGGATCGGCGGGCGTGATGATCCTCGCGCTGACCCTGCTCGCCGCGCTCGCCGTCGGCGTCTCGCTCGGCCTGCTCGGCGGCGGAGGGTCCATCCTCACCGTGCCGATCCTGGTCTACGTGGCCGGGGTGGAGACGAAGCAGGCGATCGCGATGTCGCTGTTCGTGGTGGGCGCGACCTCGCTGGCCGGCGTCGTGCCGCACGCCCGCGCCAAGCGCGTCCGCTGGCGAACCGGGCTGCTGTTCGGCGGCGCCGGCATGGCGGGCGCCTACGCGGGCGGGCGGCTGGCGGCCTACATACCGGCCGGGGTGCTGCTGGCCGCCTTCGCGGTGATGATGGCCGTGACCGCGGTCGCGATGCTGCGCGGCCGCCGGGCTCCGGAGGGCGGGCACGCGGAACGGCCCGTGTTCCGCATCCTCGCCGAAGGGGTGACCGTCGGACTCGTCACGGGGCTGGTCGGGGCGGGCGGCGGCTTCCTCGTCGTGCCCGCGCTCGTCCTGCTCGGCGGGCTGTCCATGCCCGCCGCGGTCGGCACCTCGCTGCTGGTCATCGCGATGAAGTCCTTCGCCGGGCTGGCCGGATACCTCTCCGCCGTCCAGATCGACTGGCCGCTGACCCTCGCGGTCACCGGTGCCGCGGTGCTCGGCGGCGTCGCCGGTTCGCGGCTGGCCGGACGCGCCGACCCGGAGCGGCTGCGCCGGGCGTTCGGATGGTTCGTCCTGGTGATGGCCGCGTTCGTCGTGACGCAGGAGGCGCCGGCCGCGGTGCGGGACGCCGTGTTCGGCACGCCCCTCGGCTGGGCGGCGTCCGGGGCCGTCACCGTGGCCGCGGCCGGGGCCGCCCTGCTCCTGAAGCGCAGGCGCGGGCGGCGGGAGCGCGGGAGCGGACGGCCGGAGGCGCCCTCCGGCGCGGACGCCGGGCGCGCACCCGCGCCGGAACGGGTGCGATGACGTGCGACCGGCGGGCTCAGCCGCGCAGTGACTCCAGCGCCGCGGTGAGCCGCGCGGCCGCGTCGTCGGCGACCGGCCGAAGGCCGGGCTGCTCGCTCACCGTGGCCATGACCTGCGGGTCCAGCGCCTCGACGACGGTGTGCCCGTCCTCGGACCGGACGACGACGTTGCAGGGCAGCAGCAGGCCGATGCGCCGGTCGACCTCCAGGGCCCGGTGGGCCAGCGGCGGGTTGCAGGCGCCGAGGATGAGGTAGTCCTCGATCGTCTCGCCGAGCTTCTCCTGGAGCGTGGCGCGCACGTCGATCTCGGTGAGCACCCCGAACCCCTGCTCCTTCAGCGCCGCCCTGACCCGCTCGACGGTCTCGCCGAACGGCCGGTGCAGCGTGACGGTCATGCCGTACTCCATGGAACTTCCCTCTCCGTGTCGATGTCCGGGCCGTTTCAACATACCCCTACCCGTATCCGGAAGTGGGAATCAGTGGTGCCGGCCGCTTGTTCTTATACCACGGCGGTATCACGACTGCAGTGGAGGCAGTGATGGCCACGACCGAGCTGACCCGCGAGAACTTCGAGGACGTATTTTTGCCTCATAGTCGGAGAGGACCGGGTACCGAGACCGATAGATCGCGACAAGCTGCTCAGCGGAAATGCCGAGCCAGACGGCCACCAAAGCGTCGATCTCTACCAGTGCTGCCCGACGTTCCCGTTCAGTGCGCAGTGGTGTCGCCACTGTCCACTCCGGCCCGATCGTTCCTCGATCAGCAAGTTCACGAAGTTCTGGCCAGTCAGCAGCCCATTCCTCCACATCCCATGCTGCTTCGTAAAGCTCCGACCATAGTCGAGCATATACCGTCGTGAGGCAGTTAAGCCTCATCGTACGCAGCAGCATGGAAGAAGCCAGTGGATGCCCGGGATTGGGCACAGGCATACATCGGGCTTCGCCATCCTGGAGATTCGCTCGCTGCCGGGCGACTCGGTCGGCAAGCTCCTCGACGAGCACGGCGCCCTGCCGCTTTCCTGGGCGGCCTTCATCGGCGCCCAGGCGTGCGCGGTACTGGCCGCCGCGCACCACGCCGGCCTGATCCACCGGGACGTGAAGCCGGAGAACCTGATGCTCGGCCCGGACGGCTCCATCAAGGTGATCGATTTCGGCGTGGCCACCTCCACCGGCGACGAGTTCTCCCGCATCACCCATACCGGCCAGGTCCCGGGCACCGCGCGCTACATGGCCCCCGAACTCCTGCACGGCGCGGACGCCAGCCGCGCCAGCGACCTGTACGCGGTCGGCTGCCTCCTGTACGAACTACTCGCCGGCTCGCGCCCCTTCGAGTCGCGGCACGTCCTGGACGAAATAGCCCGCGCGCAGTCGGAACCGCCACCACCCCTGCACGGCGTCCCGTCCGCTCTGGCTTCCCTGGTCGACGAGTTGCTGGCCAAGAACCCGGAGTCACGTCCAGCGGACGCGCTCGCGGTCTACGCCCGCCTGCGTCCCTGGATCCGAGGAGTGCGGCCGATACCCGGCTGGACGTCGCACGACCTGTCGACCGACCCGTCCCACCTCTACACCATCGCCCTCGCCCACCTGGCCTGAGCCCACGACGTCCTTCTCCGGCCCGCCCGGCCGGGTGTTTCGCCTTACGCAATACCCCTGGAAGTGAAATGCTCGACCCTCGCAAAGTTCAAACGGCGGTCCTCGACGGACCGATGTCCCTGCACCCGATCGCGATGCCGTTCGACCGCCCCAGCGCAAAGCTCATGCGCGACCGCTACCAGCACCGAGGCTTCTACTGCGGCAAATGGCTGGGCGGATGCGGCAACAAACTGCAAACAAAGATCGGCGAGATACGGATTCCGCACTTCTCTCACATAGCGGAAGGACGCGCGGCCGTTACCTGTCGGCGGCCCAGCAACGACGAGAAGAGCGCCGACCACCTCTACATCCGCCGGGACCTCGCCGACTGGGTCAAAGATCAGGGGCGGCAGGTCGGCGCCATGCGCCTCAACGGAAACATCCCCGGGGAGGGCGGTGTCTGCAGTGGTGTCACCATCCCCCTGAAGGACGGCGGAGCCCTCGAAGTCTCCATCCGAGACGGCTTCGGGAAGCACTCGAAGAGGCTCTGGGACCAGCGCAACCGGGAACTGGCCGACGGCCGGCGGCA
This sequence comes from Actinomadura sp. GC306, assembly GCF_004348665.1. Lineage (GTDB taxonomy): Bacteria > Actinomycetota > Actinomycetes > Streptosporangiales > Streptosporangiaceae > Spirillospora. Next base: position 6,774 of record NZ_SMKM01000046.1, read on the forward strand.
GCACATCGACTGGCTGTTCGCCGAGGGCCTCGACCTGGAGCATGTCTACGCCGAGCAGGGCTACGCCTTCATCATCAAGTGCGACTACGTGGGAATGGAACGTTCCGTCAAGATCGGGACGAAGACGCGCGGCCGCGTGACCGAGTGGGCCGACCTGTCCGAATGCAGGCTGACCGACGGGGGACTCTGGACGCCCTTCCTCGCCGAAGCGAAGGCACGTCATCCGCGCGGCCGCCGGAAGACGCCGCCGTCCCCGCCTGCCGCTCGGAAGGCAAAGAAGAAGGCTCCGAAACCGCAACCTCCGGCGGTCGGCAGGACGCTCGATTTCCCCGGCTTCCAGGTCATCCCCGACCAACTCAAACTGGTCCCTCGCGCGCCGGAGAGCACGCCTGTGCACGATGCCGCCTGGGGACGCAACGCGCACTCTCTGCCTGTTCGGATCGGGGACGGCGCCCGGAACCTCGCCGGGGCCAAGGCGAAACTGATCCTCCCCGAGCCGGTCGGCGGCCTCCTGCCGGAGTCACCGCACCGGCTCAACCCCCCATGCACCGTAATGACCTCCGCTGAGGACTGGGTCATCTACGCGACCGGCATCGAGCCGCTCACGCCCCCTCCCGGCACCACCGTGCCGATTCTCGGCAGGTCCGCGCCGACTCCGGTCACCTCCGCGCCGACTCCGGTCACCTCCGCGCCGACTCCGGTCACCTCCGCGCCGACTCCACACGTGCGTCCGCTGTCCGAGGCGAGTGAGCGGCGCCCTACGGCCGGGAAGCGGCGGGGCTCGCTGCTGGAAGAGCTGGCCGAAAAGTCAGAGCATCTCGAAGCGCGTAAGGCCGTCAAGGCCCTTCTGCGGAAGGTGGATAACGCCCGAGGGGATGATGACCACGCCGAGGCCGAGGAACTCCTTGAGGCAGTCGGCTCCGTGCTGCCGAGATTGTCTGAAGCAGACCGGAGGTGGGTCGAACAGGAAATCCGTAAACAGCGTGCGGAACACGGCCGCAAGCATGAGATCCGCAAAACGGGCAAGCAAAAATCCGTGAGTCCGCGGCAGGCGGAAGCGGAGATGTCGCAATGGCTGGACATGGCGATCGAAGAGTTGGAGAAGGGAAACCGGCAAGAAGCACGCCAGTGCCACGCCATGGCCTGCGAGATGTTCGGGAAGATCCCCCTCAAGCAGGTTAGGGCCGCACGCAGGCGACTGGATGAAATCCGGCAGCTCATCGAAGTGCCGGATCCCGCCTCCGCGGGACGGGCTGCGCCGGGGCCACGACCTGGGCGCGGGACCGGACGCCGTACGGGCGACGATCGCATCGACAAGGTGGTGCCGGGCATACGGCACCTGTTGGAGACGGCTGCACGTAACCAGTCATTCATCACCTGGCACCAGCTTCAAAAAGCTCTAACGCGGGAGTTGCCGACGGATCCGGTATCTCGCCGCTTGATCCTCATCAAGGTTGACTTGGATACCGACCGTGAAGACCCGCTGCTCTCCGCGCTCGTCGTCACGGGCGACTCTGAGATGGATCCGCTCTACCCGGAGGTGGTCCGGGCTCTTGGCCGGAGGTTCGACTCGTATGAGGAGGAGGGGCATCTGCAATGGTCAATGGACGTGCTGAGGGTTCATCGGAAATGGCGGTACCGCTGAGCGTGGTCAGGAATCCTACGACGCCCTCCTCGTAACTGCCTTGGGGGTGATGTGCTAAAGCACTGCAGCGTGACAGGATGGCTGGGCGTGTCCGATCGGAGGTGGTCGCACATGACCAGAAGGCCCTGCGACGGCTGGGTGTCTTCGCTTGATGGACAGGTAGTGTGCCTCACAGGTAGGGCCATCCTGATGAACGGCGAGTGGAAATTCCGACGAGAATGCATTGAGCGGGCCGAGAGGCTTGGCGCACTGTGCAAGTCCGACTTCTCTCGCAAGATCACTCTCGTCGTGTGCGGTGATCTCACGTCCCAGGCTGTCATCGATCTCCGGCGGCACTACAGCGAGAAGCTCATAAGAGCCGAGGAGGAACGTGAGCGAGGTCATCACGTATGTGTCATCGATGCCGATGGCTTCAGTGACCTGTTGCGGCACCGTCCAGCGCGTTGCCTGGAGTTACGCGCAACCCAAGCTTAAGATGCCGCCTCATCCATTGAGTCGGCGGTGATATCTAAGGCCGGTGGTGGCGCCGGGCCCGCTGTTCAGGTGGGTGAGGCGCAGCAGGATGACGCCGAGCAGGTGGCGCAGGCCGTCGATGTGCACTTCGAGTGGGGGTCGGCGAGGCGGTCGGCCGCGCCCTCAAGGAGGCAGAGCGTGCCGTCGAGTGCGGCCTTCTGCGCCCCCTCAACGGACCAAGGGAGTTCACCGGCGGCAGCCGTCTGGAGCCGCGTCATCTGATCCCGAACCGGTGGCGCGGGTGCAGTCGTAGTGGACGATCGGCGTCGTGTACTCCTGAAGTGGCGACACCGGTTCATCACTGATGCATGGGGCTGGGAGATCCCCATAGGCGGCAGCCGCGACGGGGAGGAGCCGGCCGCCGCAGCCGCCCGCGACCACATCTTCTGGGTAGACGGTGCCATCCACATCGGACCACCTGCTGAGGGCTGGGAAGCCCAGCGGATCGAGTGGGTGCCCCTGGCCGACATCCGCGGCCTGGTCGAAAGCCGGGAAGATCGTCAGTGGAACCAGCATGGCCGCCCTCCTCCTCGCAGCCTCCGGAGTTCGAAAGCCTTCCCTCACAGATCGACTGGCCGAATCTGACACAGCCGAAGTTTCCGGCGATTCTTGTTCTTGCTTCGCAGAGCGAATCCTGAAGGGCTACTTGAGGACTTGAACGGTGCGATAGTGCCCGGCATCGAGTGACAGAATAAACTCGTCAATTGGCATGGTTCTGCTCTTGCGAGCAGACGTAGAACAGCTCAACGCGGATGCAACGCGGATGCAAGATAGCTGGTAGAGCGCTACCTGTTGTGGATAACTCCCGCTCGGGAGAGCACACTGGCCAGGCGAGACCGGGCGCGGTCCCAAAAAGGCAGGAGCGGAGGTATATGACGACATCCAAACGAGGCAGCGACGGCTCGGAGCCGCTGCAGCGTCGAGCGAAGCTCGGCGGAGGGCGGCGGCGAGAGCGGGAGTTGAGAATTCGGGTCGGCGACGAGGAGTACGAAGAGATCCACGAAGCGGCGACGCGTGCCGGGCTCGCCTGCAGCGCCTTCGTTGTGAAGATGGTTCGGACTGCGATTCGTGAGCAGCGGCCCGTGGACGGGGCTCTCGTCGCATTGCATGCCGAGCTGCGCAATGCCAGCCGTCAGGTGAATGCAGTCGGGGTCAATCTCAACCAGCTCGTGCGCCATGCCAACGCCCACGGCCAGGTCCCGGAATCGGTGACGTGGCTGGCGGCGTACTGCTTCCAGGTGGTGCGGCGGACCGAGGCCGTCATCGTCGAACTTGGTCGACGTCTACCGTGATTGCGAAGGTCACTCGCGGCGCCGATGTCGGCAACCTGCTGCGCTACCTGTACGGGCCGGGCAAGCGCAACGAGCACGCCGACCCCCACATCGTCGCCGGGTACCGGCACCCGGCCGCCCTGGAACCGGCACGACGCGCGGACGGGAAGCGCGATCTCCGGCCGCTGGCCGAGGTGCTGCGGTCTCCGCTGGAGACGATGAAGCGGAGTCGGCCCGCCGAGCCGGTCTGGCAATGCTCGGTCCGCACAGCCCCCACCGATCGTCCCCTGACCGATGAGGAGTGGGCCGACGTCGCGGAGGAACTGATGCACCAGACCGGCATCGCACCACGAGACGATCCCGAGGCATGCCGTTGGATCGCCGTACGCCACGCAGACGATCACATCCATGTCGTGGCCACACTCGCGCGTGAGGACGGCCGTCGACCGAACATCACCCGTGACTACCTCAAGGCCCGCAAGGCGTGCCATACCGTCGAGCGACGGTATGGGTTGTGCCCTACCGCTCCTGCGGACCGGACGGCAGCACCGCGCCCTTCGCGGGCTGAGCTGGAACGGGCTCAGCGCGCCGGGTTGCAGGAGCCGCCCCGTGTCGCGCTGCGTCGGCAGGTGGCCGGAGCCGCCGCAGCGTCCGACAGTGAGGAGGCGTTCTTCGCCGGCCTGCGCGAGCGCGGGCTGGCGGTGCGGCTGAGATTCAGCGTCCGGACGCCCGGTGAGGTCACTGGCTACGCCGTCGCGATGCCCGAGTACACCAACTCGGAGGGTGAACCGATCTTCTTCTCCGGTGGCAAGCTCGCCGCCGACCTCACCTTGCCCAAGCTGCGCCATAAGTGGACGGACAGCGAGGTCCGCCGACCGGTGGCCCGGTCGCGAAGGTGGACGACGGGCTCGTCCGCCGACCACGAGGTGCGCGTTGCTGCCTACCAGGAGGCCGCCCGAGTAGCCGGGACAGCGGCTTGGCAGATGCGAGTTTTTCATGATCCAGGTGTCCGTGCTGACCTCGCAGCCGCGGCCGCTGACGTCCTGCACGTCACGGCGGACATCACCGGCAACCGCGAACTGGCCAAGGCCGCCGACGCCTACGACCGCGCCGCCCGAGAATCATTCGGCCGTCCACCACCGGTCACGCCGTACGGAAGCGCCCTGCGCGCAGCAGCACGGGCGCTTGCGATCACCAACGTCTGCTGGGGAGATCGACGCGAGCAGAAGCGGGATCTCACAGTTGATCTGCTGTTTCTCATCGCGAACATTGCAGATCTCATCGAATCGGTAGCGGAGCATCGTCTTGCTCAGCAGCGACTTGCCCAAGCCGATGCCGCACGCCGGGCCGCCGGGCGGCTGCACGGCGTCCGACGGACGGAACCCCGGCAAGCTACCTCCGCGCCACTCGAAGGGGAGCGGGCGATGGCACGTCTCGTCGCCGAGTCCTTCCCTGTGCCGCTGGTCGACGGGTTGAGGTCGACGGGCACCCGCGCAGCTCGTCCGTCCGAGAGGCCCTCGCATCGAAAGGGCGCACCCAGGCGCTGACCAGGGGGAGGGCGACTCGCCGATGCGTTCGCAATGGTGGAGTCATGATCACAGTGCGTGCACAATGACGGAGCGTAAACAACGTCATGAAGTGGCAGAGCTTCTGCCTGCCGCTCCCCATCAGGAAGGAAGGGTCATGTCCACGATCAACTCTGGCCCTCCCGCGGAGGGTCTGCACCATCAGGAGTGCACTAATGACCTTCGACCACACCCAGCCCGGCCGTGACGTCCAGACCGACTACGAGACCGAACAGTTCGCCCACGACCTGGAGAGCGCCGTCCGCGCGCTGAAGCAGGCCGTCGGCCAACCGCAGGGCCTTGCCGGGCCGGCGACCGTCTACGCGGTGCTGGACGCCATCCACGCAGCCGCCTCCGGCTTCGACCAACTTCTCCTCCAACTCGAACGCTTCCTCATGCGTCAGCACCTGGACGGACGACTCGTTCGTGACCACGGTGCGAGCCTCGACGAAGCACTCGATGCCTTCGGTCGCGCCATCCTCCACGCCCGCCACCAGGGCGCGGGATGTAGCGAGGCGGTCGACCAGGCCCGGAGCGCGATCAACCACGTTCACGGCAGCGGGATGTCGCCTGGAGGCGGCGCAACACCGTCCCCTAACTCCGTAGCCGAACCGGCACCTGCGGCCACGTTCCGACGGGCCGAGCCACGAGCGAAACCTCCCGAGCACGGACGGCTACGGGCGAGATGGTTCGGCAACCCCCGGAGAGGGGCCGGAGCGTGAAGCAGATGAGCCAGGACGAGTTGCTCGCGCTCCCCACCACGGTCAGCGTCGAGACCGCAGCCCGCGCCATCGGGCTCGGACGCACGCGCGCCTACCAGCTCGCCCGCCAAGGGCAGTTCCCCTGCAAGGTGATCCGCATCGGGGCGAGCTACCGCGTTGTGACGGTCGACCTACGCCGGCTCCTCGGCATCGAGCCGAGCTAGCGAGCCGTCCAACGAACGAAGGTCCGGTTCCCGTCCGGGAGCCGGACCTTCCGTGTTGAGGACCCAAGATCCGTCACCGTGCTGATCTCCACCAGAGACGGTCAGACCATGATCACCAAGGTTGGCAGTTGAACCAGGATGCCGCCCAGACGTACCAGATCCCAGTGACAAATGGGTGACAAATGATCTTGGAAGAGGCTCTCAAGATCGCCCGACAAGGCTCTGACCTGCGGAAACAGTGGAGCGGGCGACGGGAATCGAACCCGCGTAGCCAGTTTGGAAGACTGGGGCTCTACCATTGAGCTACGCCCGCGAAGGGACGGAGGGCGGTGAGCCCTCTAGCGTCAGTGCGTAAGCGTACAGGGTTCCGGGGATGGACGTGCCGGGTGGTCCGGGTGGCCGGTAATGGAGCGGCGGGCCGGGGCGTGGGGGGCTAGACTCCGTCATCGTGTGCGGGCTGTAGCGCAGTTTGGTAGCGCACCGGCTTTGGGTGCCGGGGGTCGTGGGTTCAAATCCCGCCAGCCCGACAAGTGGCCGCCGTCCGGTGCCGGGCGGCGGCCGTGTGTCGTTCCAGGTGGGTGTGGGCCGCCGTTGCAGCGGTCTTCAGCGCCTTCGGCAGGGCTTGGTTGGGTCGCGGCCGCCCGCGTCCGTTAACGGGGGTCTTGGCTGGTCCCGCCGGCTATCTCGCGGGGTCCGCGTTCCGGTGTTCTCTACCGTTACCAGCGCCCCATTCGCGCGTGAGCAGCAGTCGCCGCGCTAGGAGATCGCCTCCGACGACGATGTTGCCGAGCGTTCGGAAGAACGTCGCGTGCCTGGTGGTGCGGCCTACGTTCTCGATGGCGGACGTTTGCGTACGACCGGACTGGCACAACCCCGGGGGTATTCCGGTGTGGTCTCGCCTAGGGGAAGTAGGGGCAGCACTTGCGTTCGTCGGCGGACCGTGGGGGCGGACGGAGGAAGTGGGCTGGACGGGACGGCGCGGTGGTCGCTCTTGGAAGACGTCAAGGAGCGTCGAGCGGAGCTTGGGCGGTCTTGCAGGGGCGATGGGTGATGGTGTGCGCCGTCGAGGTGGGGTAGGCGTGGCTGCTTGTTCCCCGGTTCGCCGTCCCAGCTTGGGCGGTGGTTGGTGAGGGCGGGGTTCTTCGGTCGTGGGTGGTGTGCTGGCCGGGTCATTGGGGCTGGGGTGGCGTTGGTTCCTCGGTGCGGGCGTCGTAGTCGGCTCGGGCGGCGTCTATCTGTGTGCGGTGGGCCTCTGCCCACGCGACGAGGGTGCTGGCGGCCGTGATGAGTGTGGCGCCCATGGGGGTCAGGGAGTACTCCACGCGCGGGGGCATCACCGGGTAGACGGTTCGGGTGACGATGCCGTCGCGTTCCAGGCCGCGCAGCGTGACGGTGAGCATGCGCTGGCTGATGCCGTCGATCTCACGCTTGAGTTCGGTGAACCGCATGGTCCGCTCGCCCAGCAGGGAGACCACCAGGAGCGACCACTTGTCGCCTACCCGGTCGAGGACCTCCCGTGCTCGGCAGGCATGGGCTGTGAGCTGCATGGTTCTCTCCAGGTGACCAGGGCAGAAAAAAGTGCCTTCTTGTGCCGGCTCCGCGGGTGTCCGCACCATGGGGGCGGTTCCTCTTCGGAACCGCCTTACCTTTCATAACCCAAGGAGACAGCATGAAGGGCCAGCTTGTCGAGATCCCCGGGTACGTCGCCGGTACCTGGGCCATCGACCCCGCCCACAGCAACGTCGGGTTCACCATCCGGCACCTGATGGTCAGCAAGGTCCGCGGGCGCTTCGGGACGTTCGAGGGCACGATCGTGACCGGCGACGATCCTCTCGACTCGTCGGTGAGCGCGACGATCGACCTGGCGTCGATCGACACCGGCATCGCTCAGCGGGACGCGCACGTCCGGTCCGCCGACTTCCTGGACGTGGAGAAGTACCCCACGATGGCGTACCGCTCCACCGGCATGCGCCCCGACGGGGACGACTTCGTCCTGGACGGTGAGCTGACCTTGCGCGGCCTGACCAGGCAGGTCCCGCTCAAGCTTGAGGTCGGCGGCTTCAGCCCCGACCCCTTCCTGGACGATCCGTTCAAGGGCGCCCGGGTGGGGCTGACCGCGACCGGCGAGATCAGCCGGCTCGAGTTCGGTGTCGGCGACACCACGAAGGTGCCCGGTGGCGCCGGGCTCGGGCTGGGGGAGAAGGTGCAGATCACCTTGGAGATCCAGGCGGCCCTTCAGACGTCCTGACCGGGCCGGGACGGGCGGCGCCGAGAACCTGCGGCGCCGCCCGCCGGCTCCGGGGCGGTGTCGAGCAGGCCGGGGAGCGCGTCCAGGGACGTGATGCGCGCGACCTCCAGGCCGTCCGGTGCGGGGTCTCCGGAGCGGTCGAGCCACACGCCGGTGAGGCCGGCGGAGGCGGCGGCCCGCGCGTCGGTGAGCAGGCGGTCCCCGACGTAGGCCGCGGCGGCCGGCTCGACACCGAGCCTCGTGCAGGCCGTTCGGAAGATCCCGACGGCGGGCTTCGCGATCCCCGTCTCGCTGGACGCGACCACATGGCGGAGCAGCCCCGCGAGCCCCATCCGCTCGACCTTCGCGTGCTGCTGGCCCGTGTCCCCGTTCGTGATCACCCCCAGCCGCAGGCCGCGCTCTGCCAGAGCCTCCAGAGCCGACCTCACCTCCGGGAACGGACGCCAGGCCGCCTCGTACGACGCCAGAAACTCCAGGAACCACGCATCCGCACGCGCCTCGTCCCAGTCCCCGAGGCCGAGCTCCCCGGCCAGTGCGACGATTCGGACGCGGCGTTGGGCGGCGAGGGTCAGCTCGCCGGCGAGGTACCGGTCGATGGCCTCCTCGCTCAGCTCCCTCCAGCGCTGGACGAGCCACGCCGGGTCCGCGTCTGGGAACGACCCGGTGATCGCCTCGGCCGCCGCTCCCTCGTGGTCGAGGAGCGTGCCGTCCAGATCGAACAGGACGGCGGTGATCATGTGAGGAAGGCGGTGAGCGCGGCGGTCAGCTCGGCCGGGGCGTCCTCCTGCACGAGGTGGCCGGCGCCCTCGATCAGGTGGAGGCGCGATCCCGGGATCAGGGCGGTCAGCTCGTGAGCCTTGGCAACGGGTATCCACGTGTCTGACGCGCCCCAGCAGATCAGGACGGGAAGCTCCAGTTCGCCGTAGCGGTCTTGGATCTCGTCCGTGTACCGCTGGTCCGCCTGGGCGATCTGCCGGTAGAAGGCCGGCTGCCCCGCGTCGCCCAGCCAAGGGTGGACAAGCGCGTCCAGGACCGAGGGGTGCAGGCCACGGTGGCTTGCGGACGACACGTACTCCCGCACCAGTGCCCCATGCAGCGCAGGTGGGAGCTGCTCGAACACCTCCGCATTGGCCCCCACCAAGCGGAAGAAGGGGGAACCCCAGGGAGCAAGGGCGACGGGATCGACCAGGGCTAGGGCGCGGTAACGAATGCCGTGCAGGAGGTACGCCCGAAGGGCCACGGCCCCACCGAAGTCATGTGCGACGACAGAAACGTCGTCCAGACCCCAATGGGCCAGCAGTTCGGTGAAGACACGGCCCTGCGCAGCCAGCGACACGTCCTGGCCATCGCTCATCTCGGACGTCCCATAGCCCGGCATGTCCCACACGTACACGCGATGGGTCAGAGCCAAAGCGCGCGCGACGCCACGCCACACGTAGGACGAGAAAGGCGTGCCGTGCAACAGGACGACGGGATTCGCACCAGGCTCCCCGAGCACGTCCCAGCGAACCTCACCCGAACCGCTCCGGTACGTCCTGCCCAGCTCCCAGTCCCGCACGCCGGCCCCCAAAGTCAAAGGCGATCATGACCGACCGTACTGGAACGGGCCCCTGACCGCCGAACGGTCAGGGGCCCGCTGTCTCAGCTGCCGCAGGAGGCCGAAGGCCCCCTTCTGCGAACGGTTCAGCCGAGACCGTTCTTGATGGCGGTGATCAGCTCACCGTTCGGGGTGTCGCCGCTGAGCTCCCAGAAGAAGGCGCCCGCGAGGCCCTCCTCCTGGGCGTAGGCCATCTTCCCGCCGATGGTGGACGGCGTGTCGTAGCTCCACCACTGGTCACCGCACTTGGCGTAGGCGGTGCCGGCGACGGTCCCGGTCGCGGGGCAGCGGCCCTTGAGGACCTTGTAGTCCTCGATGCCGGCCTCGTAGGTGCCGGGTGCGGGGCCGGTCGCGGTCCCGCCCGGCCCGGATTGGCTCACGCCCGTCCAGCCGCGGCCGTAGAAGCCGATGCCGAGCAGCAGCTTGCTCGCCGGGATGCCCTTGGCCTTGAGCTTGGCGATGGTCTCGGCCGAGTTGAAGCCCTGCTGCGGGATGCCCGGGTAGGACGTCAGCGGCGAGTGCGGGGCGGTCGGCCCCTGGGCGGCCCACGCGCCGAAGTAGTCGTAGGTCATCGGCATGAACCAGTCGACGTGCCGGGCCGCACCCGCGTAGTCGGTCGCGTCCATCTTGCCGCCGGGGCTGGCGTCGGCGGTGATCGCGGCGGTCACGAGGTTGCCGGAGCCGAACCTGGTCCGCAGCGCCGACAGCAGGTTCCCCAGCGCGTCCGGGCCGCTGCTGTCGCAGCTGAGGCCGCACGCGTTGGGGTACTCCCAGTCGATGTCGATGCCGTCGAACACGTCCGCCCAGCGCGGGTCCTCGACCAGGTTGTAGCAGGACTCGGCGAACGCGGCGGGGTTCTGCGCGGCCTGCCCGAACCCGCCGGACCACGTCCAGCCGCCGAACGACCAGACCACCTTCAGGCCGGGGTGCATCCGCTTCAGCTTGCGGAGCTGGTTGAAGTTGCCGCGCAGCGGCTGGTCCCAGGTGTCGGCGACGCCGTCGACGCTCTCGGCCGCCGTGTACGCCTTGTCCATGGCGGCGAAGGAGTCGCCGATGGTGCACTGGCCGTTCTGGACGTTGCCGAACGCGTAGTTGATGTGGGTGAGCCTGTCGGCGGAGCCGCTCGTCTCGATGTTCTTGACGTGGTAGCTGCGCTGGTAGACGCCCCACTCGGTGAAGTACCCGACGACCTTTCCGCCGGCGTCGCCGGGGTCGCCGCCCTCGTCGGTGGTGACCGAGACGGCGCCGGACGCGGGGGAGGTGTTCCCGGCCGCGTCGCGGGCCCGGACAGTGAACGTGTAGGCGGTCCCGGCCGACAGCCCGCCCACGGTCGCGCTGGTGCCGGTGACCGTGGCGGCCTTCGTGGAGCCGTTGTAGACGTCGTAGCCGGTGACGCCGACGTTGTCGGTCGCCGCGTTCCACGCCAGCGACACGCTGGTGGCGCGCTTGCCCGTGGACCGCAGCCCGGACGGCGCGGACGGGGCCTCCTCGTCACCGCCGGGCCCGCCGGGCCCGCCGGGCTCGCCGGACCCGTCGCAGGCGGCGCCGTTGACGGTGCAGCCGGTCAGCCAGCCCGGCCCGGACCCGTTGAACCCGAAGCCGGTGCTGGCCCCCGCGGCGAGTGTCGCGTTCCAGCCGGGGTTGGTGAACGTGTAGTGGTCACCCGAGACGGTCCTGGTCGCGTTCCACGCGGTCGTGATGGCCGTGCCGGACGGCAGGTCCAGCTCGACCCGCCAGCCGTTCAGAGCCGCGTCCGTGCCGTTGGTGATGGTGCAGGAGCCCTCGAAGCCCGTGCCCCAGTCCTGGGTCTTGGTACAGGAGGCGGTGACCGTCCCGGCCGACGACGCAGGGGGCGCCGTCAGCAGGGCGGTGGCGACCGCCAGCGTCGTCGCGCCGGCGAGCGCGATGGCCCGCCGTCCGCCCGGTCTTGACATGATTCTCCGTTCGTTCGGCCCCCGAGCAAACAGGAATCCCGCATAATTCTTAGGAAAGTTTCCTAAGAATTGGGCAGATGGTAACCGGGTGGAACGGTGCGTTCAAGGGGGCCGCGCCCGCCTCGCGAGCGCCCCCACGGGTGGTCTAAGCGGCTGCCTGCACTCCTCTGGCCGGACATGCCGGAAAGAATCTTCACGGCGTCCCGAACCACCCGGGGACGTCCAGCCGCCACGGCCCGGCGGGCGTGACCTCGCGGAGGTCGTGCTCCATCGCCCGCACCCGGTCGGCGCCGAGCCGCCGCACCCAGTCGTCCCGGATCCGCTCGAAGATCCGCTCGGAGCGGTCCAGGCAGTCCGCGCCCCCGGCCGTCAGCCGCACGAGCTTGCGCCGGGCGTCGGACGGATCGGCGGTGCGCTCCACGTAGCCCATCCGCTCCAGCGACTCGACCATCTTGCCCGCCGCCTGCTTGGTCACCCCGAGCGCCCGGCCGAGCTCCACGGCCGTCGTGCCGCCGGGGCCGACGGCCTGCAGGACGAAGCCGTGCGCCGGCCGCAGGCCGGGATGCCCCTCCCGGGCCAGTTCCGCGTGCAGCTCATCGATGATCACGCGGAAGGCGAGGAAGAGCCGCAGCGGCAGCTCGAAGCCGGGGGCGTCGTTTGACATGAAAGACAACCTCATTGACTATATGGACAACCACATTGTCCAAGTTAGGGGACCGGGACTCATGACGCTCATCCGCGCCGCCGAAAGCCGCCGCACCGAGACGCCCAACGGCACCATGACCACCTTCGCGACGCCCACCCAGGGCGGCACCGGCGGTCTCGCCGTGTGGCGCGTCGACATGGCGCCGGGCAAGACCGGGCCGCTGCACGCCTTCGACACCGAGCAGGTCTGGACGTTCCTGCACGGCACCGCCACCATCGACCTCGACGGCCGCGAGCTGGAGGCGGCCGCGGGCGACACCGTCGTCCTGCCCGCCGACACGCCGCGCCGGCTGACCGCGCCGGACGGCACCGGCTTCACCGCGATCGTCGCCGCCCACGCGGGCTGCCTCGTCTACGACCCCGACGCCGTCGTCGACGCGGACAAGTGCGACATCGCCCCGCAGGGTGACGAACGCCTCGTCCCGCCCTGGGCGCGATGACCTTTCGGCCGCGGTCATCGGCGACTTGGACCTACCCTTCCCTCGTACCGCGCGTTTCCGGCCGCCGCCCGGCGGCGACGAAACCACCCGGTGTGCAAGACAACGAGGCCCGTTCCTTGGACAATGCACGCTGACATCCAGGGGAGAAAGCGAATCCAAGCTGTGACAGCGACCACCAGCCAGACGTCCATCGGCCAGGGCCCCGCGCCCGGGGTCCGGCCCATCACCCAGCGCATCGCCGAAGAGATCGGGGTCGGCGAGGGGCAGGTGCGGGTCGCGGTGGACCTGCTCGACGGCGGGGCGACCGTCCCGTTCATCGCCCGCTACCGCAAGGAGGCGACCGGCACCCTCGACGACGCGCAGCTCCGCGCGCTGGAGGAGCGGCTGCGCTACCTGCGCGAACTGGACGAGCGGCGCGCCGCGATCCTGGAGTCGATCGAGTCGCAGGGCAAGCTCACCGACGAGCTGCGGGCCCGGATCACCGAGGCCGACTCCAAGGCGCGGCTGGAGGACATCTACCTCCCGTACAAGCCGAAGCGGCGCACCAAGGCGCAGATCGCCCGCGAGGCCGGTCTCGAACCGCTCGCCGAGCTGCTGCTGGACGACCCGTCCCACGACCCGCAGGCCGCGGCCGCCGGCTACGTGGACGCGGAAAAGGGCGTCGCCGACGCGGCCGCCGCGCTGGAGGGCGCGCGGGCCATCCTCGTCGAGCGCTTCGCCGAGGACGCCGACCTCATCGGCGCCCTGCGCGAACGCATGTGGAACCAGGGCCGGGTGGTGTCGCGCGTCCGGGACGGCAAGCAGGAGGCGGGCGCGAAGTTCGCCGACTACTTCGAGTTCGCCGAGCCGTTCACGAAGCTGCCCTCGCACCGCGTCCTCGCGCTGTTCCGCGGCGAGAAGGAAGAGGTCCTCGACCTCGACCTGGAGCCCGAGGAGGCCCCGGAGGACGGCGCGCGCAGCTCCTACGAGGCGGAGATCGCCCGCCGGTTCCAGATCACCGACCAGGGCCGTCCGGCCGACAAGTGGCTGTCGGACGCGGTCCGCTGGGCGTGGCGCACCCGGATCCTCGTCCACCTCGGCATCGACATGCGCACCCGGCTCCGGCAGGAGGCCGAGGACGAGGCGGTCCGCGTGTTCGCCGCGAACCTGCGCGACCTGCTGCTCGCCGCCCCGGCCGGGACCCGCGCGACGATGGGCCTGGACCCCGGTCTGCGCACCGGCGTCAAGGTCGCCGTCGTGGACGCCACCGGCAAGGTCGTCGCCACCGACACGATTTATCCGCACGAACCCCGCCGCAAGTGGGACGAGTCGGTCGAGACGCTCGCGCGCCTGGCCCGCGAGCACAAGGTCGACCTCGTCTCCATCGGCAACGGCACCGCCTCGCGGGAGACCGACAAGCTCGCGGCCGACCTGATCGCCCGGCACCCCGACCTGAAGCTCACCAAGATCATGGTGTCGGAGGCGGGCGCCTCGGTGTACTCGGCGTCCGAGTACGCGGGGCGCGAACTCCCGGGCATGGACGTCTCGCTGCGCGGCGCGGTGTCCATCGCCCGCCGCCTCCAGGACCCGCTCGCCGAGCTCGTCAAGATCGACCCGAAGTCGATCGGCGTCGGCCAGTACCAGCACGACATCTCCGAAGTGAAGCTGTCGCGCTCCCTCGACGCCGTCGTCGAGGACTGCGTGAACGCCGTCGGCGTCGACGTCAACACCGCCTCCGCGCCGCTGCTCACCCGCGTGTCGGGCATCGGCGAGGGGCTCGCGGAGAACATCGTCGCCCACCGCGACGCCAACGGGCCGTTCCGCACCCGCGGCGGGCTGAAGGACGTCCCGCGACTCGGCCCGAAGGCGTTCGAGCAGTGCGCGGGCTTCCTGCGCATCCCCGGCGGCGACGACCCGCTCGACGCGTCCAGCGTGCACCCGGAGGCGTACCCCGTCGTGCGCCGGATCCTGGACACCGCGGGCAAGGGCATCAAGGAGGTCGTCGGCAACACCGCCGTCCTGCGCTCCCTGAAGCCCGCGCAGTTCGTCGACGACACGTTCGGCCTGCCGACCGTCACCGACATCCTCGCCGAGCTGGAGAAGCCCGGCCGCGACCCGCGCCCGGCATTCAAGACCGCCACGTTCAAGGAGGGCGTCGACAAGCTCTCCGACCTCGAACCCGGCATGCTCCTTGAGGGCGTCGTCACCAACGTCGCCGCGTTCGGCGCCTTCGTGGACGTGGGCGTCCACCAGGACGGGCTCGTCCACATCTCCGCGATGTCGGACAAGTTCGTGTCGGACCCGCGCGACGTGGCCAAGCCCGGCGACATCGTCCGCGTCAAGGTCCTGGACGTCGACCTCCAGCGCAAGCGCATCTCCCTCACGCTCCGCCTGGACGACGAGCCCGGTGGTGACAGGCAGGGCCGCGACAGGCAGGGCGGCGGCAACCGGCAGGGCGGCGACCGGCGAGGCGAGCAGCGCGACCGGGCCGACCGCCCGGACCGCGGCGGCGGCCGGCCCGGCGGGCGCGGCGGGCAGGCGGGCGGACGCGGCGCCCAGGGCGGCGGACGCGGCGGCCGGCGCGGTGGCCAGGGCGGCGGCGGACGCGGCGGTCAGGGCGGCGGCGACCTCTCCGGCGGCGGCGCCATGGCCGACGCCCTCCGCCGCGCCGGCCTCGACAAGGGCCTGCCGGGCAAGGGCGGCGGCAAGCGCTGAGCTCCGCGCGGGCGGTCGCCGGTCTCCGCACGGAGGGCCGGTGACCGCCCGCGCGCCGCGTCGCGAGCCGCTGGTCCTCGGACGTCGACCGCCGGGCGTCGACCGCCGGGCGTCGGCCGCGGACCTCAGCCGTCGGCCGCCGGAGGTCGGCCGCCGGAGTCACTCGCTGAAGCCGCGCCAGCGTCCGTCCGAACCGGTCTCCGTCGGAGCCTCCGGACGGACCGGGCGGCGCGGCGGCCGCGGCCCAGGCTCCGGCTCCTGCCGGTCGTACGGGCCCCGGCCCAGCGGATCCTGCGCGTACGGGGAACGCTGCGGCGGGATCTGCTCCTGCGGCATCCGCTGGTGGGACGCGTGCTCGTCCGGTGCCGCATACCGGCCGTAACCGGGGTGCCCCGGGTACGGCCCGCCGAGCGCGGGCCCGCCCAGCGCGGAATCACCGAAGAGGTCCCGCGCGGACGCGGCATCCGCATCGGCGGAATCGCGCGGCGTCTCCGCCACGGGCCGGTGCCGCGGGAACTGCAGGACCGCGATCGCGCCCAGCGTCAAGGCCCCCAGCCGCATCGCCGAGTACGTCCCGTCCTGCGGCCACGCCTCCCCGTACATGAACGTGCCCATCGTCAGCAGGTACGTCTTCGCGGTGACGGTCATCACCGTGGCCACGATCACCACGCGGCAGCGCTGGAACGCCATCACCATGATCCCGAACCCGATGGCCGCCGCGAGCACCGTGAGGTAGGGCCACGGCGTCAGCGCGATCCGCAGGCTCGCGGCGTCGGCGTGGTCGCTCCACCCCTTGATCGCCAGCTCGGCGGTGCCGACCGGGAAGCCCGAGCTCAGCCCGTAGGCGATCCCGGTGATCGGGCGGGCGTGCCGGCCGTCCGGCCGGTAGTCGCCGAGGACCAGGATCAGTACCGGGATCACGACCGCCGGGGCGACCACCACGGCGACCTTCCACAGCGGCGCGCCCGCCGAGGCGATCGGCTCGTCCCCGCCGACCGAGGCGGTGAGCAGCAGGATCGCCCCGCCGATCAGGACGAGGCTCAGCCACTCGCGCGGCGTGAGCCGCTCCCCGAAGAACACCAGCGCGATGAACAGCAGCGGCACGATGCCGGACATGAAGATCGGCACCGCGGTCGACAGCGGCAGCATGCCGAGCGCGAGGATCTGCAGGCCGAGCCCGGCCAGCACGAACGCGAGCGCGACCAGGAAGATCCAGTTCGTGACGATCGTCCAGGCCATGTGCAGGATGCGGTTGCCCCGGAGGGGGGCCATCCGCTCCGCTGCGAGCTTGAAGACGGCGAACCCGAGGTAGTAGAGACCGGTCGCACTGAAGGCCGCGGCTATCCCGTTCATCCCGGACGAGTATGGGGGTTCCGAACCTTTATGTCACTGCCGGTGCGGGACCGTTGACACGGATTGGCCGGTCTTGTGGGCGTCCGATGTCCGCACCCGGCGCCGCTACCCCATAGACTTGGCCGCGCGAAGGCGCGGAGCCGTATTCGGCGTGCCCGTGCCGCTGAGAGACTGACCGGCTGAGAGACGACGCAGACGGACCGGGCAACGGGCCCGTAGGCGTGCAGGCCGAGGGCTCGCAGGCAAGCTCGCAGGCAAGAAGGCAGCACGCGTCGAACGCCGCGGCCGAGACAGCGCCCGATCAAGGAGACCTACCCCAGTGAAGACCGATGTCGAGGAGCTCACCCCCACGCGGGTCAAGCTCACCGTCGAGGTTCCGTTCGACGAGCTCAAGCCGAACCTCGACAAGGCGTACAAGGAGATCTCGCAGCAGGTGCGGATCAAGGGCTTCCGGCCCGGCAAGGTTCCGGCACCGCTGATCGACCAGTACGTCGGCCGGGGTGCGGTCCTGCAGGAGGCCGTCAACGACGCGCTTCCCGAGCTGTACGGCCGCGCCGTCGAGGAGTCCGAGATCTTCGTGCTCGGGCAGCCCGACGTGGAGGTGACCGAGCTGGACGACGGCACCCAGTTCGCGTTCACCGCCGAGGTCGACATCCGGCCGAAGTTCGAGGTGCCCGACTACGACGGCCTCGAGGTCGTCGTGGACGGCGCCGAGGTCACCGACGAGCAGGTCGAGGAGACCCTCGGCAACCTGCGCGAGCGGTTCGCGTCCCTCACCAACGCCGACCGCGCCGCCGAGGAGGGCGACTTCGTCACCATCGACCTCGTCGCCAAGATCGACGGCGAGGAGGTGGCGGACGCCGCCACCAGCGACTACTCCTACGAGATCGGCAGCAAGGCGGCCCACGAGGGCCTGGACGAGGCGCTCGTCGGCCTCTCCGCCGAGGAGGAGAAGACGTTCACCGGCACCCTGGCCGACGGCGAGCGCGCCGGCGAGGAGGCCGAGCTGACCGTCACCGTGCGGAGCGTCAAGGTCAAGAACCTCCCCGAGGCGGACGACGAGTTCGCCCAGCTCGCCAGCGAGTTCGACACCATCGACGAGCTGCGCGACGACGTCCGCACCCGGCTCGGGCGCCAGGTGAAGATGCAGCAGCTGTCCGAGGCGCGCGACAAGGCCCTTGAGGCGCTGCTGGAGAAGGTCGAGATCCCGCTCCCCGAGAAGGTCGTGGAGGAGGAGATCGGCCGCCGCAACCAGCAGCTGGAGCAGCAGCTGCAGATGGCCGGCATGACCAAGGAGGACTACCTCTCCGGTGAGGAGAAGACCGAGGAGGAGTTCGACACCGAGGTCGCCGACGCCGCGCGGCTCGCCGTCAAGGGCGGGTTCGTCCTCGACCAGCTCGCCGTGCAGGAGGAGCTCAACGTCGAGAACGAGGAGCTCAGCGAGTACGTCGTCACCCAGGCGATGCAGATGGGCGTGCAGCCCCAGCAGCTCGCCGAGTACCTCACCCAGAACAACCAGCTCCCGGCGATCGTCTCGGAGGTGCTGCGCAACAAGGCGCTGAACCTCATCGTCGAGCACGTCACCGTGAAGGACGAGTCGGGCAACGAGATCGACGTCGACGCCCTCCAGCGCGAGCTGAGCGGCGAGACGGGCGAGACCGTCCAGGCCGAGGAGGACGCCGGGGACGACGCCGGTGAGCCGGCGGCCGAGAAGGACGAGGACACCGCTGCGGACACCGCCGCGGAGGCCCCGGCCGCCGAGGCGAAGGACGCCGAGGCCAAGGACTCCTGAGTCGCCCTGGACGCGTTCCCAGCATCGAGCGGCCCCGCACCCGGAAACCGGGTGCGGGGCCGTCTTTTGGACGGCGCGAACCGGGGGACGGGGAAGAGGGCCCCGGGCGGTGCCGTCGCGACGGGAGCGCCGGGAGTGTCCGTCCTGTCCGGAGCGTCCGGCGGCGCGCGGGTACGCCCCTGGCGAAAAGGCGGCCCCCACGGCTTAAGCGGGCCCGTACGCGCGTTAATGTCCAAGCATCCGAACCGATTAAAGGACCGGAGGAACACCGGTGAGCATGCCTCCGACTTTCGACGAGTCGTCGCGGATCCAGGCGCGGGTCGCCGAGGCGCCCCTGTTGCCTCTGGGCGACCAGCTGTTCCAGCGGCTGCTGCGCGAGCGGATCGTCTTCCTCGGCCAGCAGGTCGACGACGACATCGCCAACCGCATCTGCGGGGAGCTGCTGCTGCTGTCGGCCGAGGACGGCCGCCGCGACATCACGCTCTACATCAACTCGCCCGGTGGCTCCGTCACCGCCGGCATGGCGATCTACGACATCATGCAGTACGTCCCGAACGACATCGTCACGGTCGGCATGGGGCTGGCCGCGTCGATGGGGCAGTTCCTGCTGTGCGCCGGGACGCAGGGCAAGCGCTACGCCCTGCCGCACGCGCGCATCATGATGCACCAGCCGTCCGGCGGCATCGGCGGGACGGCCTCCGACATCAAGATCCAGGCCGAGCAGATGCTGTACGTCAAGCGGACGCTCGCCGAGAAGATCTCCGAGCACACCGGCCAGCCGCTCGACCAGATCGAGCGCGACTCCGACCGCGACCGCTGGTTCACCGCCGACGAGGCGAAGGACTACGGCTTCGTGGACCACGTGGTGCTCAGCGCCAACCAGGTGCCCTCCGAGGGCCCCGTCTCCTGACGACCTGATTCTGCTGCGGAGGCACACAGTGAGCGACCTCATCCGACCCGGCTTCACCGATCTGGTCCCCGGGGGCGAGTCCCCGGCGCCGGCCCAGAGCCGCTACATCATTCCGTCGTTCGTCGAGCGCACCACGTACGGGGTCAAGGAGATGAACCCGTACAACAAGCTGTTCGAGGAGCGCATCATCTTCCTCGGCGTGCAGATCGACGACGCGTCGGCCAACGACGTGATGGCCCAGCTGATCACGCTGGAGTCGATCGACCCCGACCGCGACATCAGCATCTACATCAACTCGCCCGGCGGCTCGTTCACCGCCATGACGGCGATCTACGACACGATGCAGTTCGTCAAGCCCGACATCCAGACGGTCTGCATCGGCCAGGCCGCCTCGGCCGCCGCCGTGCTGCTCGCGGCCGGGACGCCGGGCAAGCGGGCCGCCCTGCCCAACGCGCGGATCCTGATCCACCAGCCCGCGACCGAGGGCACCTACGGGCAGTCCAGCGACATCGAGATCCAGGCGCGCGAGATCATGCGGATCCGCGAGCTGCTGGAGAGCATCCTGGCCGAGCACAGCGGCAAGAGCATCGACGAGGTCCGCCGGGACATCGAGCGCGACAAGATCCTTACGGCGGACGAGGCGAAGGACTACGGCCTCATCGACGATGTCTTCGCCAGCAGGAAGCGCAAAGCCGAGGTAGTGTCGTCCTGAGACGGCACATGGACGCGGGAGTCCCCGAGCCCGGCCGCCACACTTCCGGGCGAGGGGCTTTCCAAGTCAGTCGGAGGCGGTAACGTCGATTCCAACGTCGAGAGCCTTCGGGACGCAACCGAGCTGCGCCGCATTCTCCAAGGCGGGCGGCCCCACGAAAAGGAGACAGTTGGGTGGCACGCATCGGCGACGGTGGTGATCTGCTGAAGTGCTCGTTCTGCGGTAAGAGCCAGAAGCAGGTCAAGAAGCTCATCGCGGGTCCGGGCGTGTACATCTGCGACGAGTGCATCGATCTCTGCAACGAGATCATCGAGGAGGAGCTCTCCGAGACCTCCGACCTCAAGTGGGACAACCTGCCCAAGCCGCGGGAGATCTACGAGTTCCTGGACTCCTACGTCATCGGGCAGGACACGGCGAAGAAGGCGCTGTCCGTCGCCGTGTACAACCACTACAAGCGGATCCAGTCGGGCGACACCGGCAGGGACGACCCCGTCGAACTGGGCAAGTCCAACATCCTGCTGCTGGGCCCCACCGGATCGGGCAAGACGCTCCTCGCGCAGACGCTCGCCAAACTCCTCAACGTCCCGTTCGCCATCGCGGACGCCACGGCGCTGACGGAGGCCGGATACGTGGGGGAGGACGTCGAGAACATCCTCCTCAAGCTGATTCAGGCGGCCGACTACGACGTCAAGAAGGCCGAGACCGGGATCATCTACATCGACGAGGTCGACAAGATCGCCCGCAAGAGCGAGAACCCGTCGATCACCCGGGACGTCTCGGGCGAGGGCGTGCAGCAGGCCCTGCTCAAGATCCTGGAGGGGACCACCGCGAGCGTCCCGCCGCAGGGCGGCCGCAAGCACCCCCACCAGGAGTTCATCCAGATCGACACCACGAACGTGCTGTTCATCTGCGGCGGCGCGTTCGCCGGCCTGGAGAAGATCGTCGAGTCCCGCGTCGGTAAGCAGGGCATGGGCTTCGGCGCCCAGATCCGCTCCAAGTCCGACTTCGAGGAGTCGTCGGCCATCTTCGGCGACGTCATGCCCGAGGACCTGCTGAAGTTCGGGCTCATCCCCGAGTTCATCGGCCGGCTCCCGGTGATCACGTCCGTCCACAACCTGGACCGCGACGCCTTGATCAACATCCTCACCGAGCCGAAGAACGCGCTGGTGCGCCAGTACCACCGCCTCTTCGAACTCGACGGCGTCGACCTGGAGTTCACCGACGACGCCCTGGAGGCGATCGCCGACCAGGCCATCCTCCGCGGCACCGGGGCCCGCGGCCTCCGCGCCATCATGGAGGAGGTCCTGCTCTCGGTGATGTACGAGGTGCCGAGCCGCCAGGACGTCGCCCGCGTCGTCATCACCCGCGAGGCCGTCCTGGAACACGTCAACCCGACCCTCGTCCCCAGAGACCGCCCCAAGCGCGAACCGCGCGAGAAGAGCGCCTGACCGGGGTGAACGGCCGGCCGAGCGCCGAGGTGATCGTGGCCGCCGCCTGGCGGGACGTCCGCCGCGACGCATGGGTGGACGGTCGGCTGTCCGCCGCCGCCTACGCGGAGCCACGCCTGCGGCGGCTCTTCCCGTGGACGGGCATGGGCGAACTGCACTTCAGCCGCTGCACCGAGAAGCGGTGGACGTGGGACATCCCCTACGTCGCGCCCGCCATGGGCGGCGGCTACCGGGTGTCCGGGCCGTCGCGCACCCAGGAGGTCGGTGTGGCGGCCACCGCCGAAGAGGCCATCGCCATGGTGGTGGAGCGGCTCCCGGACGGATGCGGCGGCGCCTTCCCCGGGACACCCGAGGAACTCGCCGAGTACGAGCGCGGGCGAGCGGGCGGGTCAGGCGCGCGATTCGCCTAGGCCGGCTTCGCGGGCTACGACTATGGCCTGGGCCCGGTCTGCCACGTGGAGCTTCATGAAGATGTTCGAGACGTGGTTGCGGACCGTCTTCTGGCTGAGGAAGAGCGTTCCGGCTATCTCGGCGTTGTTGCGGCCCTGGGCGATCAGGGCGAGCACCTCGCGTTCGCGTTCGGTGAGTTCGGGGAACGCGGCCCGGCGCGGGTCGGGCATGTCGGTGAAGTACGTCAGGACACGGCGGGCTATCTCGGGGCCGTAGATGGCCTCGCCCGCGGCGACCGCCTTCACCGCGCGGGCGATCTCCTCGGCGCCGGACTCCTTCAGCAGGTAGCCGCGGGCGCCGGCGCGCATCGCCGCGAACACCGAGTCGTCGTCGCGGAACATCGTCAGCACGAGGACGCCGATCCGCGGGCTGGTCCGGGTGATGGTGCGGGTGGCCTCGATGCCGTTGCCGCCCGGCATGTGCAGGTCCATCACGACGACGTCCGGCTGCAGCTCGGCCGCCAGCCGCACCGCGTCCGGGCCGTTCTCGGCCTCGCCGACGACCTCCACCCCCAGTGCGTGCAGCAGGCCCTTGAGGCCCTGCCGGAACACCGGGTGGTCGTCGGTGATGAGAACACGGATGTTCTCGCTCATCTACGCCCGCCCTTCCCCATGGGAGGCCGATGGTACTCCGCGGCGGCCAGCGGCAGGCGGGCGGAGACGACCGTCCCGGCGCCGTTGCGGGACGTGATCACGCAGTGCCCGCCGACCTCGGCGGCCCACTCCTTCATCGCGGCCAACCCGCGCCGCCCGCCGTTGCGGGACGTGTCCGGCAGGCCGGGGCCGGTGTCGGCCACCACGACCCGCAGCTCGGTGTCCCGCGACAGCCGGACCGTGGCGGTGCTCCCCGGCGCGTGCAGCCGGACGTTCTTCAGCGCCTCCTGCACGATCCGGTAGGCCGCCACCTCCACCGCAGCGGGCAGCTCCAGGTGCTCGTCGTCGAACCGGACGTCCACCCGCTCGCAGCAGCCCTCGGCGAACGACTCGATGGCGGCGACGAGGCCGAGGTCGTCCAGCGCGGGCGGGCGCAGGCCGTGCGCCAGTTCGCGGATCTCGCCGACGGCCGTGGCGAGCCGGTCGCGGACGTCGGCGAGCAGCGGGTCCATCCGCTCCGGCTCGGCGGCGAGGGTGATGCGCGCCGCGTCCAGCGACATCGCGAGGCTCGCCAGGGTCGGCCCGAGCCCGTCGTGCAGGTCGTGGCGCAGCCGCCGGCGCTCCTCCTCGCGGCTGGCGAGGATCCGTTCCCGGGAGCGCTGCAGGTCGGCGGTCAGGCTGCGGAGGTGCGGAATGGTCGCGGCACGTGCCGCCACGGCCCCCGCGGTGAACGCGCCGGCCAGCACGGCGACGCGTGCCAGTACCGCTCGCATCCCGTCCCTCTCCCTTCGCGCCCCGCCGTCGCGGGTGTTTGCCGCCACCCTTTCCGGTGGGGCGACCCGGTGTCAGGTGACCTGTGTCCCGACCCTCACGGGAAACGCTTCCCGGCCCGTTCCGCCACCGATCGGCACACGGGCGGGCCGGGAAGCGTTTCCCGTGAGGGTCGGGACACAGG
>NZ_SMKM01000470.1 GCF_004348665.1 Actinomadura sp. GC306
CCGCCGTAGTCGCCGCCGCCCGAATACCCGCCGCTGTTGTCGTCGAGCAGGTCGGACATCCCGTGGATGTAGCGGCCGCGGCCGCCGGGGGTGTGGTCGCGCAGCCGGCTCCACCCGTACGCGGCCGGCTTCGGGTCGTCGGTCAGCAGGATCGACCGCATCTTGGACGTCGCGAGCCCGGCCGGACCGAGCACGGCGAGCCGCTCCAGCTGCGAGTCGCCGAGCTCCTCGACGAGGTACCGGCACACCTCCCTGCCGTCGCGGGTGAGCCGGAACCGCCTGCCGCGCACGAGCCCCTCCTCGCGCAACGCCTGCCCGACGGCGCGGACCTCCGGTGACCGGGAGGCCGCCGCGATCAGCTCGCCGAGCCGGAGGCCCGCGTCGGGGATCTCGTCGATGACCGCCTCGCGGACCGGGTCCTCTTCCCGCTCCGGGTCGGGCCGTTCGCGCAGCAGCACCTCGATCCGGCGCGTCCCCCGGAAGAGCCGGATGCGGCGTTGCTCGTCCAGCAGGTACAGCGCGATCTGGACGACCCGCGGCGGCCCGCCGAACAGCAGGGCCGTCGTGTAATGATCGAACTCGTCGAGTTCCGGTGGGTCGTCGGATTCCTCGATGTCGTCGACATCGGACTCGCTCATGGAGACCACCCCCTGGCGGTGAGCCGTCGTCCATGAGACGCGCGAGCGCCCGGCCCGGTTGGCTATCCGGCGGGTTCCAGGGTGAGCGACACCGAGTTAATGCAGTACCGGTCATCGGTCGGGGTGCCGTAGCCCTCGCCGTGGAACACATGGCCCAGGTGCGAGTCGCACGCCGCGCAGCGCACCTCGGTGCGGACCATGCCGAGCGAGCGGTCCTCGATCAGGGTGACCGCGTCGGAGTCCGCCGGGGCGTAGAACGACGGCCACCCGCAGTGGCTCTCGAACTTGGTCTCCGAGCGGAACAGCTCCGTACCGCAGGCACGGCACCGGTACACGCCGACGGTCTTCGTGTCGTTGTACTCGCCGGTGAACGGCTTCTCGGTCCCCGCCTCCCGCAGCACGTGGAACTCTTCGGGGCTGAGCTGCGCCCGCCACTCTTCCTCGCTCTTGCGGATCTTCTCCATGCCTCCGACGGTACCCGCCGGGGTGGTCGCCCGGCACTGTCGTGCCCGTGGGTTAACGTGCCGTTATGGCCTCGCCCTTCATCGAGATCCCGGTCGGGGATCGGCTCGTCAAGGTGACCAATCCCGACAAGGTCTACTTCCCGGAGCACGGCTACACCAAGCGGCAGCTGGTGGAGTACTACCTGGCCGTGGGGGAGGGCATCGTCCGCGCGACCCGCGACCGCCCGACGACGCTGGAGCGCTGGCCCGCCGGCGTGTTCGAGGGCGCCAGGATGGCCACCCGGGAGGACTACGCGCGCGGCCAGTCGGGCATGGGCGCCGGCAAGTCCGACGCGTTCTACCAGAAGCGCATCCCGAAGGGCGCGCCCGACTGGGTGCGGACCGCCAAGATCAAGTTTCCCAGCGGCCGCTCCGCCGACGAGGTCTGCCCGACCGAGCCCGCCGTGATCGCCTGGGCCGCCAACCTCGGGACGCTGACGTTCCACCCGTGGCCCGTCCGCAGGGGCGACGTCGACCACCCCGACGAGCTGCGCATCGACTTCGACCCGCAGCCCGGCACCGACTTCTCCGACGCCGTCCGCGTCGCGCTCGGCCCGGCCCGCGACCTGCTTGCGGAGCTGGGCCTCACCGGCTACGTGAAGACCTCCGGCAAGGCCGGGGTGCACGTCTACGTCCGCATCGAGCCGCGCTGGACGTTCACCGAGGTCCGCCGCGCCGCCCTCGCGTTCGGCCGCGAGGTGGAGCGCCGCGACCCCTCCGGAGTCACCACGAGATGGTGGAAAGAGGAGAGAGGGCAGCAGATCTTCATCGACTACAACCAGAACGCCCGCGACCGGACGATCGCCTCGGCCTACAGCGTCCGGCCCGCTCCGCACGCTCCGGTGTCGGCGCCCCTCACCTGGGACGAGCTGCCGGACGCCGACCCGCGCGACTTCACCATCGCCACGATGCCCGCGCGCTTCGCCGAACTCGGTGACCTGCACGCGTCCATCGACGACGAGGCGTTCTCCCTGGAGGGCCTGCTGGAGCTGGCCGACCGCGACGAGCGCGACCACGGCCTCGGCGACATGCCGTATCCCCCGAACTACCCGAAGATGCCCGGCGAGCCCAAGCGCGTCCAGCCCAGCAAGGACACCGACAACCACTGACGGGGCGGCCCCGCCGTCCGCCGGACGGACGGCGGGGC
>NZ_SMKM01000471.1 GCF_004348665.1 Actinomadura sp. GC306
ACCTCCCGGTCCGCCGCCTTCCGGCCGTCCGCGGGACGGCCGTCCGCGCGCCCGCGCTCGGGAGAGGCGCCGTTCGGGGAGCCGCCGGCCGCGTCCGGGTCGCCGACGCGGAAGCGGGGGAGCGCGTCCGGGTGGTTCTCGCGGATGTAGGCGACCAGGTGCTCGCGCATGTCGCAGCGCAGGTCCCAGGTGCTGGCCGAGTCGGCGGCGCTCATCAGCGCCCGCAGCGTGACCAGCCCGTTCGGCTGCACGTCGACCACCTGCAGGATCCACTCCCGGCGGTCCCACAGCGGGTTCTCCCGCAGCGCGGAGTACAGCTCGCGGCGCAGCTCGTCGACCGGCACGGACCAGTCGACGTGCAGCTCGACCGAGCCGAGCAGCCGGCTGGAATGCCGGGTCCAGTTCTCGAACGGCTGCTCGGTGAAATGCGACACCGGGTAGATCATGCGGCGGTCGTCCCAGAGGCGCAGGACGACGTACGACAGCGTCAGCTCCTCGACCCGGCCCCAGTTGCCCTGCACGACGACGACGTCGTCCAGCCGCAGCGCGTCGCTGAACGCCAACTGCAGCCCGGCGAGCAGGTTGCCCAGCGTCGGCCGGGCCGCGATGCCGACGACCAGCCCGGCGACGCCCGCCGACGCCAGCACCCCGGCGCCGATCGCGCGGACGCCGGGGAAGGTGAACAGCGCGGCGCCCACCGCCAGGACCACGATCACCACGGCGGCGATGCGACGCAGCAGCAGCATCTGGGTGCGCACCCGCCGGGCCCGCCGGTTGCGCTCGCCCTCGATGTGCATCAGCCGCTCCAGCGGCGGATCGCTCAGCGCGTAGACGATCCGCAGCAGCAGCCAGGTGCTGGCGCCGATCGCCGCGATCCGCAGCACGTGCCGGACGGCGCCCTCCGCGCCGTCGCCCAGCAGGTGGTACGGCATCGCCGCGTTGGAGCTGACGACCGCCGCGAACGCGAACGCCGGCGCGGCGACGCGCCGGGCGACGCGTCCGGCGCCCGGCCAGCGCGCCGACAGCCGGCCGGCCAGCAGCCGCCGGCCCGCCTCCACGACGATCGCGGACGTGCCGACGACGGCGGCCAGGATGAACCATCCCCAGAACGCGGACACCGGTGCGACGACCCCCTCGGGCTGCGACGATCTTCCTGCACGATACGTGCGTTTGATTCTGCCTTTCCGACGCCCCGCGCATCACCCCGGCCCGGCGGGAGATCTCCGTCACCCGCGGGCCCCGGCCCCTGACGGGTGCGCCGGCGGGCACGGCGTGTCGTCCCCGCCGACTAGGCTCAAGGGCGTGGCTGATCCGGCGACCTACCGACCCGCACCGGGCTCCATCCCGGAATCGCCCGGCGTGTACCGCTTCCGCGACGAGCACGGCCGGGTCATCTACGTGGGCAAGGCGAAGAGCCTGCGCCAGCGGCTGAACTCCTACTTCGCCGACTTCTCCGCACTGCACCCCCGCACCCAGACGATGGTGCGCACCGCCGCCCGCGTCGACTGGACGGTCGTCGCCACCGAGGTCGAGGCCCTCCAGCTGGAGTACTCCTGGATCAAGGAGTTCGACCCGCGGTTCAACGTCCGCTACCGCGACGACAAGTCCTATCCGTACCTCGCCGTCACCCTGGACGAGGACTTCCCGAGGGTGATGGTGATGCGGGGCGCCAAACGCAAGGGCGTGCGCTACTTCGGGCCGTACTCCCACGCGTGGGCGATCCGGGAGACGGTCGACCAGCTGCTGCGCGTGTTCCCCGTCCGGACGTGCAGCGCCGGCGTGTTCAAGCGGCAGCACCAGCTCGGCCGCCCCTGCCTGCTCGGCGACATCGGCAAGTGCTCGGCGCCGTGCGTCGGCCGCGTCTCCCCGGACGAGCACCGCCTGCTCGCCGAGGACTTCTGCGACTTCATGGCGGGCCACACCACCCGGTTCATCAAGCGCCTCGAACGCGACATGCGCGAGGCCGCCGCCGCTCAGGAGTACGAGCGCGCCGCCCGCCTCCGCGACGACATCCGCGCCTTGGAGCGCGCCCTGGAGAAGCAGGCGGTCGTCCTGCCCGACAGCACCGACTGCGACATGATCGCCTTCGCCGAGGACGAGCTGGAGGCGGCCGTCCAGGTCTTCTACGTGCGCGGCGGCCGGATTCGCGGGCAGCGCGGCTGGGTGGTCGACAAGGTCGAGGACGTCACCACCGCCGACCTGGTCGAGCACTTCCTCATCCAGGTCTACGGCGAGAGCGAGTCGGTGCCGCGCGAGGTGCTCGTCCCGGCCCTCC
>NZ_SMKM01000472.1 GCF_004348665.1 Actinomadura sp. GC306
GTCGGGCGGCGGGCGCCAGTGGGCGCGGGCCGACGCGACGCGGCAGGCGCTGCTGAGCGCGGCGCTGGAGGTCTTCGCCGACCGCGGCTACGCCGACGCGGGCATCGCAGAGATCGTCGAGCGGTCCGGCATCAGCGTCGGCAGCCTCTACCACCACTACGGCGGCAAGGCCGGGCTCTACGTGGCGCTTTGGGAGGACCTCACCGCCGAGCAGGAGGCGCGGGCGGCGCAGGCCGTGTCCGACGCCCGCAAGGAGGGCGAGGCCGACCCGATCGCGCTGTTCATCGCCGGCGCCCGCGCCTACCTGCGGGTGTGCTGGAGGCACCGGGAGGCGGCGCGGCTGTTCCTCGGCGGCGAGGGCCCGTCCGGGTCGTCGCTGATGCGCCGCAGCCGCGCCCAGCACTGGATCGCGCAGAACACCAAGCTGCTGCGCGGCGGCGAGCCCGCGGGCCGCGCCGAGCAGGTGCTGAGCCTGGTGCTGACCACGGTCATCGGCGAGGCCGGGCGGGAGATCGCCACCGCCGAGAGCGAGGCCGAGGCCGCGGAGATCATCGAGGAGGTCTGCCGCATCCTGATCCGGCTGGCCCGCTGACCGGTCCCCTGACCGGCCCCCTGACCGGCCGGGTCACGGGAGGTGGAGCGCGGGTGACGTTTCGGGTCACACGGGACGCCACGGACCGTTATCCTGACCGTCCTGTTACCGGTTCCTGACGGGAAGTCGAAGGGTCATGCCGACGTCCACCTGGTTCCGCCTCAATGTCGCCAAGCGCGAGCGGGTGCTCGAGGTGGCGATGCGCGAGTTCGGCGAGAACGGGTACTCGACGGGCAGCCTCAACACCATCGCGCGCGAGGCGGGCATCGCCAAGGGGTCGCTGTTCCAGTACTTCAGCGACAAGCTGGAGTTCTTCGCGTTCGTGTGCGACGAGACGTCGCGGCGCATCCGGGAGGAGATGGAGCGCCGGATCGAGCTCATCGACTTCGACCAGCCGTTCGACGAGTGGCTCTTCGACGTCCTGTGCGACTGGACCGAGTACATGGCCGACCACCCGCTGGAGCGGGGCGTCACCGCCGCGACGAACTTCGAGCTCGACAACGGCGTCCGGTCCGTGGTCCGCGACACCGCCAACCAGCACTACCTGCAGGTGATCCACCCGACGCTGGAGCTGTGGCAGGCCCAGGGCGGGATCCGCGCGGACGCCGACCTCGACGTCCTCGCGACGCTCGTCCTGACCATCCTGCCGTTCCTGGCGCTCGCGCCGTACTACGACGGCCTCGACCCCATCCACGACCTGCGCGGCCGCACCCCGGCGGAGCAGCGCCCGGTGATCCGGCAGCTCGTCGCGGGCTTCCGGCCCATGTTCGCCCCGGACAAGTGACTTCGCCCCGGACAAGTGACCGCGGCGCCCGCGGGCGGCGCGCTCAGAGGCGGGCGACGCGGGCCGGCCGGACCGGCAGCCAGACGATCCGGACGGGGCTGCGCGCGGGCTGCGGCGGCAGCGCCCGCACCCGGGCCTCGGTGAGCCGCTTGCCGGCCAGTCGCCTGCGCTGCGACCGCGGCAGCGGGATGCGGACGGCCGGCGGGCGGCGCGACAGCCGCACCCGGAGCAGCAGCAGCGCCACCGCGACCGCCAGCGCGGCGAGGAAGCCCGCCTGCAGCGACGAGAGCCGCTCCACGGTGAGGGTCTCGCCCTCGATCGTGCGGAGGCCGGCGACGGGGATCAGGGGCAGCGGGCTCGCCGCGATCTGCGGGGACGCGATCGGGGGCAGCGCCACCTGCGGCCCCTTCATCCCGGCGAGCGGGTTGAAGGCGGACGGGGTCAGCGGCGGGACGCCGGGCGGCAGGTTCGCCAGGCTCACCCCCGGCGGCGGGGCGCCCGCGGCGTCGGTGATGATCAGCTTGTAGCTGCGGGACACGCTGCCCGCCTTGGCCGCCGAGGCGGTGGCCCGCACCGTGATCAGCCCGGGTTTCGCGCCGGACGGGGCCCGCACGGTCGCGATCGCCGAGGCGCCGCCGGAGCCGACGGCGCCGAGGCGCTGCGTGCCGGGGCTCACCGACGCGCCGGACGCCGACATCCGCACGGCGGCGTTCTGCGCGGTCGCGTTCGCCGACGACACGCGGACCGTCGCGGTGACCGATCCGCCGGGCTTCATCGTGGCCGACGACACCGACAGCGCGAGGGACAGCACGGGCGTCTTGGGCTTGCCGGGGTTCCCCGGCGTGCCCGGCGGGTCGTTCGGGGTGGGGCTCGGGG
>NZ_SMKM01000473.1 GCF_004348665.1 Actinomadura sp. GC306
GTAGAGGGCGCGGACGCGGGCGGGGGCGGCGGCGGGCGCGGTGAGGAACCGCAGCAGCCGCCGCCGCAGGTACTCCGAGCCGGTGTCGCCGGCGCCGATGCGGCGGGCGCAGCCGCGGGCGGCGGCCTTGCCCAGGGCGTGCTCGAAGCAGTCGAGCAGGGCGGGGCGGCGCGCGGCGATGAGCGCGTCGGCGTCGGGGTGCTCCAGGACGAACCGCAGCGCGGTGCGGGTGGTGTGCTTGTGGTTGGCGCGCAGCCGCCGCAGCGCGAGCAGGACGGTGATGACGTGCGCGGGCGGCAGCCCGAGGGTCAGCACCCGCGCGACGCGGGCCTGCACGGCGCGGGCCGGCTCGTCCAGCCCGGCCTGGGAGGCGGCGAGGATCTGCAGCAGCACGCGGGCGCGCTGCCAGTCCCGCGCGCCCGCCGCGACGCCGGCCAGGGCGTAGCCCTCGGGGTCGCGGGTGTGCGCGGCGCGGTGCAGGTCCGCGTCGTCCCAGCGCAGGGTCCCTCCCCTGGGCAGGGTGAGGGGGGTGCCGTGGTCCTGCAGGTGGGCAAGGAACGTGGGGGTGTCCATGGTTGTTCGCCTCCGCACCCATGGAGTGTAGGAATGATCGCGAGCGCCCGGGCACTCGTTTTCGGCGGGACGCGGCCGGCCCGCCCCCTCCGGCGGGCGGGCGGCGATACGGGGACGTGACTGCGGCGATTCCGGCCCGGCGACCCGGTGGGACTACTATTCGCCGGATGAGCTGGCAGGCGGCCGGGGCGGGGCCCGGCGGAACCGGTGGCGGCCCGAGCGGGGACCTGTTCGCCCAGGTCGAGGGCAACGTGCGCGAGCTGGTCGCCTCCCCCTGGTGGCAGAGCGCGCGGCCCGCCGACCGCGCCGGCCAGATCGCCGCGCGGATGCTGTGGGGCGCGGGCGAGTGGTGGCTGTTCGGGGCGTGGGGACGCTGGTACCGGTGCGGCCTGGACGGCACCTGGCACCCGTGCCCGCCGCCGCCCGGGTTCGAGGACCGCCGCGTCGCGGTCCCCGCCCCGCCCGGGGCGGGGACGCCGCCCGTCCCGCCGCAGCTGTTCCCCACCGGCCCGGACCTGGCCGCCGGGCGGGTCGCGCCGCTGGGGTTCCTCGGCCCGGTGCCCGACACCGCGGTCGTGGCGCGGATCTCCCAGGCCCTCACCACCGCGCTCGCGGTCGACCCGAACCAGTTCACCCAGCGCGACCCGATGTTCCAGCCCGGGACGCCCAGCACCGTCGCGGCGGCGTGGGGCGCGCTGCTGTGGTGCGCCGGGTCCCCGGTGGTGCTGACCGAGAACCCGCTGGTCGAGTCGTTCGTCCCGTTCCTGACGACCTCGGCGGAGCAGCTGCACTGGATGATGCCGCCCGACTTCGCGACCCTGGCCGGCTACTACGTCCACCGCCTCGGCGCCGGCGACGCCGGCGGCGCCGCGCACATCGCCCGCGTCATGTACGAGGTCGCCGCGGGCCTGCAGGCCGACCCGCGGTTCCGGCCCGGCGCGGGCGCGCTGGCGGCGGTGACGGCGGCGTCGCTGCGGATGGTGAACCAGGACATGGCGGCCGTCCGGTACGGGCCGCAGGCGGTCGTGCAGGAGTGGCGCCGCCGCTGCCCGGCCGAGTTCGCCACGCCGATGCTGCGCGAGACCGCGCCCGGCGAGTTCCTGCGCCTGGCCCTGTACGACCTGCAGGAGGTCGTCGCGGGGCTGACCGGCCCGCGCCCGGCCCCGCCGGGCCGCGGCCACGACGAGGTCCGCCGCGCCGGGATCGCGGTGCTGGCCGCCGACCTGCAGGCCGCGCCGGCCGCGGTGCCGGCGGTGCAGCGGTGGCTGGACCCCGACAGCGCCCGCACCCTGCAGTCCGTCCTGAACGACCCGGCGAGCCCGCTGCGGTCGCTGTGGCCGCGCGACGGGCGGCTGCCCGAGGCGCTGCGCACCGCCGACGCCGACGCGCTGGCCGCGCTGCTGGCCACCACCTACACCCTCGGGCTGACGTGGTGCCGGCTCGCGCAGGCGGCGCCGCCTGCGGCGGGGTTCGCGGTGCCGCAGGCGGTCGCGGCGGAGCTGACGTCCCCGGCGATGCACACCCCGCCCTCGACCGACGAGCTGTCGGCGTGGGACATCATCAAGGCGGCCCGCGCGCACATGGCCGCCGAGCGCGCGGCGGGCGGGGACCGGCCGGTGGCGCCGGTGCCCGAGCCGACCCAGGACGCGCCGGGCCCGCCGCCGGCGGTCGCGCCC
>NZ_SMKM01000474.1 GCF_004348665.1 Actinomadura sp. GC306
GTCCCGGGGGAGGCGGTGGGGGGTACTGACCAGCCATAGCAGAGAATCATCGCACGCATTCCCGGTACCATTTGCGGCCATGTCTGCTCTTGCGGCGTTCTTCCGGGTACGGCCGGTCGTCCTGACCCTCTCGGCCGCCGTCCTCCTCCCCCTGGCGGCCTCCGCCACCGCGGCGGCGGCCGAGCCCGCCGCGCGAACGGCCCCCGCGCAGGGCCAGGCCGCGCAGGGCCAGGCCGGGCAGGCGGCGCGAACGGGGCAGGCGGCTCAGGGCCGGGTGCTGAAGGAGGACGCCGTCCTCACCACCGGCCAGGGCGGCGTGGTCAAGGTCCGGGAGACGATCGTCTACCGGTTCGCCGGGGAGAAGGGCTTCGAGCGGACGTTCCCCACGCGCGTGCACGAGAGCCTCACCGAGGACCGCGTCTACCGGCTGTCGAACCTGCGGGCGAGCAGCCCGGACGGCGGCCCGGCGCAGGTCGCCTCGTCCAGCGAGGACACCCGGACCACGGTCGAGGTGACCGGCGGGCAGGAGCTGACCGGCGACCACACGGTCGTCCTGGAGTACGACCTGCGCGGCGCGATCACCCGGATGGGGCAGATCGAGGAGATGCGCTGGCCGGTCATCGGGGGCTGGAAGGTCCCGGTGGACGAGGCGCGCGCCACCGTGGACGCCGGCGCGGCGATCAGCAGCGTCAACTGCTTCACCGGACCGATCGGCAGCACGATCGGCTGCACGCAGTACTACATGAACCACACGCACACCCAGGGCGTGTACGCCCAGCAGGGGATGCTGCCCGGCGAGTACGTCACGGTCGTCGCGGGCCTTCCGGCGGGCACGACCGGCGGGCAGCCGATCTACGAGCGGCGGCACACGCTCGCGACCGCGTTCGCCGTCAACACCGTCACCGGCTCCGCGCTCGTGGCGCTGCTGATCCTGCTCGTCGGCGGCGTCGCGGCGCTCTACCTGCTGCGCGGGCGTGACGCGCGCGTCGTGGTCAAGAAGGCGGCCGAGGGCGACCACGCGCCGGTCGCGGGGTCGGAGTTCGAGCCGCCGGACGGGGTGCGCCCCGGCCAGATCGGCACGCTGATCGACGAGCAGGCCGACGTCATCGACGTGACGGCGACGATCGTGGACCTCGCCGTCCGCGGCTACCTGTTGATCGAGGAGGAGGACCGGGCGGTCACCGGCCGCCTCGACTGGACGCTGCGCAAGCTGGAGCGGCCCGTCGCCGACCTGCTCCCCTACGAGCGGATCCTGCTGGACGCGCTGCTCACCGCCCCGGACGGCAGCGCCCGCGAGGCGGTGAAGCTGTCGGAGCTCGGCGGGACGTTCGCGACGAAGCTCGCCCAGGTCAGGTCCGCGATGTACGACGACGTGGTGAAGCAGGGCTGGTTCGCGCGGCGGCCCGACACCGTCCGGTCGCGCTGGACGCTCGCGGGCATCGTCCTGACCGTCCTCGGCATCGGCGGGACGATCGCGCTCGCGCTCACCACCGAGTGGGCCCTCGCCGGGCTCGCGGTGATCATCGCGGGCGCGGCGCTGGCGTACGGCGGCCAGTACATGCCCGCGAAGACGGCGCGCGGCTCGACCGTCCTCGCGCACACGATCGGATTCCGCGCGTTCCTGGAGCGCGGCGTCCTCCCGGACGAGGACGAGACGGCGTCCCGGCAGCGGATCGCGCTGTTCTCCCGCTTCCTGCCGTACGCGGTCGTGTTCGACGCGGTCGGGAAGTGGGCCGAGACGGTCAAGGACGCGGGCGAGCGGGCCGAGGGCGCCGACAACCTCTACTGGTACGAGGGCCCCGCCGAGTGGGACCTGTCGAAGTTCGCCGAGTCGATGCGGACGTTCACCCTCGCGACGTCGGGCTCCATCTCGCAGTCCCGCGGGATGTAACACGGCATGTGACACGGCCTGTGCCTCGGGATGTGACACAGCCCGTGGCGGTGGGTGGGGCGGACCCGCGGTGACCGCCGGGAGGGGTCTCGGCGGTCACCGCGGGCGCGGACAGCGCCCGCCGGGCGGGGTGCAGGGCACGAGGGCCATACCGGCGGGCACTGCGTTCAGGGGCACTGCGCACAGGGGCACTGCGCACAGGGGCACTGCGTTCAGGGGCACGGCGTTCAGGGGCACGGCGTTCAGGGAGACGGGACACAGGGGGACGGCGTCCAGGGGGACGGCGTCCAGGGGGACGGGTCACGTTCGGCGTCATCTCAGCGGCGCCTGCGCGAAGACTTGC
>NZ_SMKM01000475.1 GCF_004348665.1 Actinomadura sp. GC306
GGGCGCCGGGGCTTGTAGTGGGAGTCCTTCCACACGGTGTTCAGGTCATCGATTTCGACGACCGCGTCGCGCGGAACCGTGATCTTCGCCTTGCCGGTGGTGAGTTGCGGCTCGATGTCGACCACCGGGTGCTCGATGACCGCTCGGGCCAGGTTGAGATGCACCCCTCCGAACGCCGACTCGACCTTGAGGTTGCGAGGCACACGCCACGGGCCGCGGCGCCGGATCCGTCCGCTGAGGGCGGCGATCGTGGACGTGTCCGCCCGCTCTTCCGGGAGTGAGGCCAGGGCTGTAGCGAGGTCGCCGTGTGTCTTGGCGGTGAGCGCCTGGTGGAGGAGCCCGTCCATGTTCTTGCGAGATGCGCCCCTGGGAGTACGCGTCCTGGAGACGCCGCACTGCCGAGTCGCGATCTTCTTCGCCGATCGGTCGCGACGGATCGTCCGGGGTGGGGGGGCACTGGCTCACTCTACTGCCGTACCGGGCGATCGCCCTGAGGGCGACATCCCCCCAGTTCTCCCTGACTGCGCGCGCGATTGTCTTTCCGAGACGACCGCCGGAGATTGGGCGGGGGCTGCCCGCCCGCCGCGGAAGCAGAGGATGGGGAGCCCGCCGCCTCGCGGGAACGGTAATCCGGGGTGCGGCGAAGGGGGTGGTGACAGGCGAGTACTTCGGATGAAGGGGTGTGCACGATGGAGATGCGACATTGACCGCCGATTTGAAGCGGCAGGTCGGGGACGCTGAGCTTGTTGCTCGGTTTCGGCGGGATGCGGACGCGTTCACCGCCGTCTACGACCGTTACTTCCTCGACGTGTACCGGTACGCGGTCGGGCGGCTGGACGTGCAGACGGGCGAGGACATCGCCGCGGAGACGTTCTGTGTCGCCTTCGCGCAGCGGGACCGCTTCGATCCCGAACGAGGTGGCCTGCGGCCGTGGCTGTTCGGGATCGCCACGAAGTTGATGGCGCGGCACCGACGCAAAGAGGCCCGGCATTACAAGGCGCTGATGCGGTCGGGAGCGTCGGCGGGTTTCGTCGAGGGTCATGAGGGTCTCGTGGTCACTTCGGTGGCGGCGCAGCGGTTGCAGCCGCAGCTGCTCAAGGCCCTTACCAAGCTGAACCCGGGGGAGCGGGACGTCGTCCTGCTCATCGCCGTGGGGCAGCTCAGTCACGAGGAAGTGGCGCAGACGCTCGGGATCGCGGACGGCACGGTCCGGTCTCGGCTCAGCCGGGCCCGCAAGAAGTTCCAGCAGCTGATCGATCGGGAGGAATTCAATGGATGACCTGCGGCTTCTCGGGGCCACGCTGACCAAGCCCGACCCTTCCGACGAGACCGTCGAGGCCGGTCGGCGACGGTTGCAGATCGCGATGCGGGAGCCCGTTCGGCGGCGCCGGGCCCGGAGGCCGGTGATCGCGATCGGGGTGGCGGTCGCCACGGGCGGCGCGGCCGTCGCCATCGTCGTCGGAGGTGGCGGGGCGCCGGACGCCGGGTCCAAGGACGGGACGGCGGTCGTCCAGATGTCGGGTTCGCAGGTGCTTCTCGCTGCGGCCACCGCGGCGGAGACCAAGCCGGCGGGCTCGGGCAGGTACTGGTATGTGCGGAGCCACTCCCCGAGCAGTGCCAACTACAAGACCTTCGAATCCTGGACCACGGTCGACGGCCGGCAGTGGTCGCGCTTCGATGGAGGAGCCCTGGAGACGTCCCCTGAGCGCTCTCCCATCACGGTGCGCGGGACCCGGCTCGGGCTTGCGGAGATCGCGGAGCTTCCGACCTCTGCCAACGAGCTGAAGGCGACGTTGCTGAAAAGCAGGACCACGGAGCAGAGGAGGGCGCAGATCACGGAGGAGACAAGCCTGCTGGTCCTCTTGACCGATCTGCTCAGCGACGTGCCGGCGCCGCCGAAGGTGCGTGCTGCGGCCCTGCGGGCGCTCGCCACGCTCCCCCACGTCAAGAATCTGGGGAAGGCCCCCGGCGGGCAGAAGCTGCTCTTCGCCGGCGACGGTGGCGGGACGAAACTGGTGGTCAATCCCAAGACCTCCGAGGTGAGCGCCGAAGGCTACGCCGACGTCAACGGGAAGCAGGAGTCGATGGGCGGGACCACCTCCGCGTCCAGATGGACCGACGAACTTCCCCGGTAGCCGCGGCGGCCAGGTCGTGCGGCGATCAGGGACGATCGCCGCACGACCTGGCCTTCTCGTTTGAGGGGGGCGGTTGGGGTGCAGACTCTCGGCGGG
>NZ_SMKM01000476.1 GCF_004348665.1 Actinomadura sp. GC306
GCCTCCTCCTCCCGCCGAGCCGGTCCCGGCGGTCGCGTACTCGGTGCCCGGCGCGCCGCCGCAGGGCACGATGCCGGCCGCCGCCTCGCCGTCCGGGGGAGTACCGCCGTCCGGGGGAGTGCCGCCGTCCGGCCCGCCCAGGTCGAAGGGCCCGTCGAAGTGCCCGCTGCTGCTGGTCGCGCTGGCCGGCGGCCTGGTGCTCCTCCTCGCCGCCGCCGGCGTCACCGTCCTGCTGCTGACCGGCGGGCCGGGAAAGGACGACGGGGCACGGGCGGGCACCTCACCGGCGCCGTCCGCTCCGGCGACCGAGGGCGGTGGCCCGGCCCCGGCGACGTCCGGCGGCCCGGCACCGAGCGGAGCGCCCACCGCGCCTCCGGCCGGCGGGGCGCCCGGCACGCCTCCGGGCAGCGGGGCGCCAGGCGTGCAGCCCGCGTCGCCGCCGGTGCCCACCGCGCCGATCGGCCCGGTCCTGCGCGGAACCGGCATCACCTACCAGCTCGTCCAGCAGGACCCGGGGTACTTCGAAGGCTGGATAGTCATCACCAACCGGACCGACGAGCCGATGAAGACGTGGAAGCTGACCTTCCGCACGCCCGGCGCGGACGTGAAGAACATCTGGGGCGCCAAGCTCGCCAAGGGCGGCGAGAAGGTCGAGATCAAGAACCTGGACGGCGCCCCCGCGATCCCGCCCGGCGGCACGTGGGAGGTCCAGTTCGGCGCGTCCGGCGCCACGACGCCCGTGCGGGACTGCGAGCTCAACGGCGAGGCATGCGGCTTCTGACCGACGCACTAGGCTTTCGAACATGCGTATCGCCAGGTTCTCCACCGACGAAGGAATGGCCTTCGGCGTGGTGGAGGAGAACACCGTCGCCGCCATCGCGGCCCACCCGTTCGGTGAGCTGACGTTCACCGGGCAGCGTTTCCCGCTCGCCGACGTCCGGCTGCTCGCGCCGATCCTGCCGAGCAAGGTCATCGCGATCGGCAAGAACTACGCCGCCCACGCGGCCGAGATGGGCGGCGAGGCCCCCGCCGAGCCGATGCTGTTCGGCAAGCCGTCCACCGCCGTGATCGGCCCGGGCGAGGCGATCATGTACCCGGAGAAGCTGTCGGAGCGGGTCGACTACGAGGGCGAGCTGGCCGTCGTCATCGGCCGGATGTGCCGCGAGGTGCCGGCGTCCCGCGCCGCCGACGTCATCCTCGGCTACACCTGCGCGAACGACGTCACCGCCCGCGACCTGCAGGCCAAGGACGGGCAGTGGACGCGCGCCAAGGGATTCGACACGTTCTGCCCGCTCGGCCCGTGGATCGAGACCGAGGCCGACCCCGCCGACCTGGCGATCTCCACCACCGTCAACGGCGAGGTCCGGCAGAACTCCAGCACGTCCCACCTGCTGCACGACGTCCCGGCCCTCGTCGAGTACGTCAGCCAGGTCATGACCCTGCTGCCCGGCGACGTCATCCTCACCGGCACCCCCGAAGGCGTGGGCCCGCTGGAGATCGGGGACGAGGTGACGGTCACCATCGACGGCGTCGGCGGTCTCACCAACCGGGTCGTCGCCCGCGACTGAGAGGCGAGCCGTGGCGTTCAAGGGCTTCACCGACGAGACGTTCTCGTTCTACGAGGGCCTGCAGGCCGACAACAGCAAGTCCTACTGGACGGCCCACAAGGACATGTACGAACGCCACGTGCGCGAACCGATGGCCGAGCTGTGCGCCGAACTGGAGGACGAGTTCGGCGCCGTCAAGCTGTTCCGCCCGTACCGCGACCTCCGCTTCAGCAAGGACAAGACGCCCTACAAGACCCACCAGGGCGGCCACACGGGCGAGGGCTTCTACCTCCAGGTCGACGCGGACGGGCTGCTCGCCGCGGGCGGCATGTACGCCCCGACCCCCGAGCAGCTCCGCCGCTACCGGGACGCCGCCGGCTCCGACACGTCCGGCGGCGAACTCCAGGCCATCGTGGACGAGCTGCGCGCCACCGGGATGGAGATCGCCGGAGACCGGCTCAAGACCCGTCCCCGCGGCACGCCCCCCGACCATCCGCGGCTGGAACTCCTGCGCCACCGGTCGCTCTACGCGCACGCGGGCTGGCCCGACGACCCCTGGGTGCGGACACCTGAGGTCGTCCCGAGAGTCAGGGACGCGTGGCGCCGCCTGCGCCCCCTCGTCGACTGGGGCCGGCGCCACCTCGGCCCGCCCGGCGACACCCCCTGACCACCCCCTGGC
>NZ_SMKM01000477.1 GCF_004348665.1 Actinomadura sp. GC306
CCGCCCGCCCGGGCGCGAGGGTCATGGTGCGGTCACTCCGTTCGGGGTCCTGTTCTCGGCTCATGTGTTCCCGGTGAACGTGCCCGGCGGACACGATCGCGCGGGACCGGCCCCGCACGCGCATCCCCCGAGGTCAAGCTGATCTTTCCTGACGATGAACACTCCACGACTACCCGAAGATGGCCGTCGAAAAACGGACGATACACGGGAAAACGCGTGCACCAATCATCGAAGCGCTTCCGCGGGCCGCCGAAGCGCTTCCGGGCCGCCGGTGAACGCCGCGGGAGGCTCCCGCCGGTCACCGGTCGCGCAGGATCGCGGCGTCGACCACGTCGGTCAGCCGCCCGCGCCCGCGGTAGGCGCCGCGCTGCCGCTCGGCGCCGGTCCCGTCCGCCAGCAGCCGGCGGACGCCGCCGGCGACGGTGCCGAGGCCGCCGCCGTCGCGCAGCGCCGGGAGCACGTGCGCCAGCAGCTCGCCGGCCAGTTCCCGGTGCGCGGCGGGCCGGCCGGTGCGCACGTCCATGCCCGTCCCGGCGAGGCCGTCCCGCGCGGCCAGCCAGTACGCCGCGCGGAGCATCTCCTGGGGCGGGTCGGGCGCCCGCTCGCCGGCCTCCACCGCGGCGGCCGAGACCTGCACCAGCGCCCGGACCAGCGCGGCGAACGCGGTGGCCTCCGCCGCGGTGGGGGCGACGTCGGCGAGCCGGACCTCCACGGTGGGCAGCCGCGCCGACGGCCGCACGTCCCAGAAGATCGTGCCGGTGTCCATCAGGGCGCCGCAGCCGAGCAGCGTCCCGACGACGTCGTCGTAGTGCGCCGCCGACGCGAAGTACGGCGGCGGGCCCGCGACCGGCCACCGCGCCCACGCCATCACCCGCCAGCAGGCGTGCCCGGTGTCGCGCCCGCACCAGTACGGCGAGTTCGCCGTCAGCGCCAGCAGCGTCGGCAGCCAGGGCCGCAGGTGGTTGCTCACCTGGACCGCGCGCTCGCGGTCCGGCATCTCGACGTGGACGTGGCACGAGCAGATGCTCTGCTCGTCGTCCAGGCCGCGGTAGGTCGCGCGGCTCTCGGCGTAGCGCGGACCGGCGCTGATCGGCGCGGGGACCACCTCGCCCAGCACGGGCGTCCCGGTCGCGGCGAGCCGCACGCCCTCGGCCGCGGCGGCGGCCGCCATCGCCGCCCGCATCGACCGGATGTGCTCGTCGAGCTTGCCGAGGTCGTCGCACGGCGGGGTCTTGGCCTCGGCGACGAAGTCGACCAGCTCGGTGGAGGCGCGCTCGCCGAGCGCGGCGGCGGCTCGCCGCACCACGGCGGCGGCCCGGGGAACGACCTCGCGGGAGACGGGGTCGACGACGAAGTACTCTTCCTCGACACCGAGTCGCAGGGGCATCCCACCACCTCGGGCTCGGGGCGACGCGGGCGCTCACATCACTTCGACCGTACGTCGCCGCCGTCCCGCCCGCACCCGCGGGCGGCCCGCCGCGCGGGCTTCGGGGATTCCTCTTTACCCCCTTTTGATCCGCCGTTCAGCGGGCAGGAAGCGGGGAGGCGCCGCGCGAGGCGAGGAAGGTGGGTCCCATGTCCGGTTCGGCTCTGTTCGGCGTGCTGGCGATCCTGGCGGCCGTCGTGATCTTCATCCTGGTGGGGCTGTTCTACCTGGGCGACCGCAGGGAGAGCGGCGGCCCGCCGAGCGGCTCGGACCCCGGTCCCTGACCCCGGCCGCCGAGCCCGGGTCAGGGGCCGGAGTCGACGAAGAGCAGCCCGAGCGCGATCACGTGGGTGACCACCACGACCCCCATGCTGACGAAGAACAGCAGCTTGGCGGGGGCGTGCGGGAACACCCGGCCCGCCTTGAGCGGCCCGCGCTCGCGCTGCCGCGCGGCGATCCGCTCCTCGATGGGAGGGCGGCCGAACACCGCTACTGCCGCGGCTCGTCGACGACGACGTCGGTCATGATGTCGACGGCCAGGGCGACGATGCCGCCGATCACGGTCACCGCCGCGCCGATCCCGAAGACGACCCAGTCGGGGCCCATGACGATGCCGACGCCGCCGATGACGAACCCGATGAAGATGATGCTCACGGCGACCCAGGACTTGGGGCGCCCGGAGTGGCTGCCAGTCGACATGCGTCTCGTCTTCCTCACACGGTTCCGTTGGGGGCCTACGGCGCCGAACTCTAGCAACGTCCCTTGCCAGAGGCCCCTGCGGGGTGGGCC
>NZ_SMKM01000478.1 GCF_004348665.1 Actinomadura sp. GC306
GTCCTGGGGTGCGCGGATGCAAGGCTCGCGACCAGCCCCTGCCCCGCGTCCCCCACCACCAGCCGCAGCACCCGGCCGCCGTCGTCGGCCGAGCGGTCGGCCAGCTCCCCCAGCTCCGCCGGGAGGTCGCCGCGGCGGATCACGAACGTGTCGCTGTCCAGCAGGACCGCTCCCACGAGCGCCGCCGGCGGACGGCCGCCCGCCGGCACCGCGTGCTCTTCGACGTTCTCCACCAGTTCGGTGAGAAGCGTCTGGCTGAGCACGCGGCCGCCCGGCTCCGCCATCCCGAGCTCACCCAGCCTGGCGAGCGCGGCGTGAAAGTCGTCCGACTCCTGGAGCTTCTCGCCGCGGTCGGACAGCAACCACTGGAGCGGCATGATCCGGCGCGGCCGGTAGCGCGCGTCGCGGGGATCGTCGTCGGGGACGCTTCCGTCCGTTGTGGCGGCCTCCCGGGTCCTTGTGAGCGGGTGGCTCCCGTCGCCCGCCTTGGTGATCTGGACTGCTCCGTCCGGCCAGTGCGGTGCGTGCAGGGCGTCCAGGAAACCGATGTGCCGCATGTACGCGCGGGTGTCGCGGCGGGCGCGAGCGCGGCGGTTGATCTGGCTCCGGGCCTCCGCTGCGGCGGACATTCCGGACGTATGCCCGTCCGGCGGTGCCGGTTCGGCGGGGAGCGCCTCCGTGGGCAGCACGATCTCGGTGACCACGCCGGCCCGCACCGCCGCGTCCACCATGAGCAGCGCGCGGGCGAGCGCGCCGAAGTCGGCGAACTCCACCTGGCCGAAGTCGAGGCGGAGGTCGGTGAACCGTGCCGGGAGTTTCCCGGGGCCGACCGCGTTCTCCCAGGCCGGGATGGTCAGCCTTCGCGGGAGCCGGACTGTAGCCACGTGCGATACCTCCCGCGACCCGACAGTTGCGGTCGTCACCCAGGATCACACGGCCCATCCCGCCAAAAAGTGGCACATTACGCACTTTCGACCCCGGAAACGGGCCATACACCTGCAGGACGGTGTCGATTGCGAAGGATGTCGCGGAGGAAGCTTCACGCTGGGCGGTGGCGGGTCAGCGGCGCCTTCGCCTGTTCGGTGGGCTCGGCAGTTCGGCGGCGATCTGGGCGAAACCGTCCAGCACTTCGGGGCTGAAACTGCCCTTGACGGCCTCGGCTTCGGCGACGGTAAGCCGCGTCCTTTTCGGGATCGAGTGGTAATAGCGGCCGGTGAAGCGGATGTCGGCCAAGCCGAGTTTGCTCGCGGCCAGCGGCTTGATGTCGCCGGTGCCGTAGACGTCGATCACCCGCTGGAAGCGGCGCCGGTCACCGTTACTGCGAAACCTTGCCCAAGCGACCGTGATCAGTGCGGTGTTCCCCTTCCGATCGGCGATCGCGAAAAGCCTCCGATCCAGCGAGGTGCACGGGTTGCGGATGGCGGCCTGCTGCACTTCACCCCATGTGACGCGCACACACCCCGCAGTTCGCCGGTCGAGCGACCGTGTGACCCGCCGCATGCCCAGGCGCCGCCACGCCTTCTCGGCGTCCCCCTTACGCGCGGAACGCTTCGCGTCCCCCTTACGGGCCTTAAAGTTCTTCGCGCTCACCGAGGAGGCGCCGCCCGCACCCGCGCCCGCGGCACCGCCGACGACTCCGCTACTTCCCGCCATCATGATCGCGGCCACTCCAGCCACAATGATCTTCCCGCCGCCGTCGTCGCCGATCCAGATCCGTCGACCGTTCTTCGTAATCCAGCGCCCCGCCATGACCGCCCTCCGAACATCATCGGTCGGATTGCAGTAAGGCTAGGGCAGGCCACGGACGTTTCCCGGAGGTCTTCATGCGACGTCCGGATCCGGACGCTGTGGCGCCCTGTAACCTCGCTCGCCTCGTGGTTCCAGTCGCATTCCCGATACGACGGCAGGTCTTTTAGAGGGCCTGGAGTAGGGATAGCGCTGCTGGGTGGGATGCCCATGCCTGTGCCAGGCGATTGTGGACGTGCTTTTGGGAGGCTGGGTCCAGGGTTAGCGCCTGGGCCGTTTCCCGTATGGACGGGAGGTGTTGTGTGAAGTCTTCGGCGGTTTGCGCTGCTTTGGCTATGTGGTGTGCGTAGAGGATCTGGGCGCGGGTCTCCATCGTGGGCACGGGCAGGTGGTGGCGTAGGGGGGCCGCCGGTGTGTGGGGGCGCCGGCGATGGCGTTTGGTCGGGGGCCACGGGACCC
Source organism: Actinomadura sp. GC306 (assembly GCF_004348665.1). GTDB lineage: Bacteria > Actinomycetota > Actinomycetes > Streptosporangiales > Streptosporangiaceae > Spirillospora. The sequence goes on from NZ_SMKM01000478.1 coordinate 2,206, forward strand.
ATCCGGGGG
>NZ_SMKM01000479.1 GCF_004348665.1 Actinomadura sp. GC306
ATCTCGTCGGGGGGATCGAGCAGAAGGACGTCGGGGGGCAGCTTGGGGACGATCGCCCGCGGAAGCTGAACAAGTCGCTCAACGTGCTGCTGATCGGGTCGGACACCCGGGAAGGCGACAATGCGGAGTATGCCGTCCCGGGGATGTCGGGAGCGCGGTCGGACACCGCGATCCTGCTGCATCTCTCGCCGAACCGGGACCAGGCCGTCGGGATCAGCTTTCCGCGGGACTCGATGGTGAAGATCCCCGCGTGCGAGAAGGACGAGGGCGGGACCGTTCCGGCGCGGTTCGGGATGCTGAACACCGCGTTCGCGTTCGCGGGGCCCACGTGCACCTGGAAGATGCTGGAATCGCTCACCGGAATCCACATCGACCACTTCGTGCAGGTGGACTTCTCCGGGTTCAAGCGGATGGTGGACGCGCTGGGCGGCGTCGAGATCTGCGTCGACAGGCCCGTCCGCGACCCGAGGGCCGAGCTGTATCTGAAGGCCGGGAAGCAGACCGTGAAGGGCGATCAGGCGCTCGGGTACGTGCGGGCGAGGTATTCGCTCGGGAACGGGTCCGACCTTGAGCGGATCGAGCGGCAGCAGAAGTTCATGGCCGCGGTCGCGGAGAAGGCCACCGACTCGGTGCTCAGCGACCCGGCGAAGACGTACAAGTTCCTGAAGGCCGCGACGAAGTCGATGACCACGGACGACGACCTGGATCTTTCGGCGATGCGGAAACTGGCGGACGGGCTCAAGGGGATGAGCGCCGGGCAAGTGCGGTTCGTGACCGTGCCGGTCGAGCGGTACGCACCCGATCCCAACCGCGTCCAGTGGAACCAGGCGCAGGCCGGGCAGTTGTTCGAGGCGATCCGGCACGACAACGACCTGCCCGCGGAGCCCGCCAAGCCGGTGAAGACCGAGCAGGCGCCGCTGCGCCCGAAGGACGTGAAGGTCTCCGTCGTCGACGCGGGCGGCAAGGACGCCCTGGTCAAGCGGGTCGTGACACAGCTCAGGAAGCGCGGCTACCAGGTGGCACGGAAAGTCGAGAAGGGCGCCGAGGCACCCGAAAGCCGCCTGGTGTACGCGGCGGCGGCCGAGGCGCAGGCGACGGCGCTCGCGCGGGACGTCCCCGACGCGCTGCTCACCGCCGACTCCGGCGCTTCCGCGGGCGGCGTGCGGCTCGTCATCGGAAAGAACGGGGTCCGGCTCGCCCCGCCGCCCATCAATAAGATCGGCGGAGGCGTCCGGGGCGGCAAGAAGCTCTGCGGCTAACGCGGTGCCCACGAACGTCGGCCGGGTTCGACACTCGTTGACCTGCGGCGCATTGCCCTTTTCGGCATTCCCGTGGGGACAACACGCCGCAGTTCAACGCGACCGGCGGACCTTGCGCGCGCTAGCCGGCGAACATCAGGACGGCGATTAATGTGCCGGCGAACATGTACGGGCCGAACGGGAATTCGCCTTTCCGTGTACGCCGGACGATCATGATGCCGACGCCGACGAGGCCGCCGATGAGGTAGGTGGCCAGGACGCCGACCATCCACGCGTCCTGGCCGAACCAGCCGAGATAGAGGCCGAGGACGCCGGAGAGCTTCACGTCCCCCATGCCGATGCCCGAAGGCGCGATGAACGCCTGCACGAAATAGAGGACGAACAACACCACCATGCCGATGAGCGCGTGCTGGAATCGCCGCATGCCGTCGTCGGTGAAAGGCGCCGCGGCGGCGAGCAGCGCCGCCGCGATGCCGTAGGACGGCAACGTGAACCGGTCGGGCAGCCGCTTGACGGCGACGTCGATGAAGGTGAGGAGCGCACCGGCCGCGGCCAGGTAGAGCAGCGCCGCCAAGACGGGCTCCGGCCCGACGCGCCACCCGAGGACCCCGAACACGGCGGCCGTGGTCAGCCCCATCAGCATCCGGCGGCGGCGCGGCACGTCACCCGTGAACGGCGCCGCCAGCGGCGCGATGAGCAGGCCGACGACCAGCCCCACCGGGACCAACACCAACCCGACCATCGAACCCCGCCCCGATCCGGCGCTGAACTCGCCCCCCGGCACCCTAGTCGGACGACCGTCCACAGCGCCGTGCCCGCCGCCATCTGTCGGCCGGCGTGCCGCTCGTCCACAGCAGCAGCGGCCACGAGGGCACCGAGAGCCTCGCGCTGCAGGACGGGGTCGAGGCCGGGGGCTGAAGCGGCTGGACGGGCGCAGTCGGGGCGATGG
>NZ_SMKM01000047.1 GCF_004348665.1 Actinomadura sp. GC306
GGCCCTTCGGCGGGGCGCGGGGGGCGGGCTGCGGCCGCTGGCCACCGAGATCGGGCTGCTGGCGGTCCTCTTCGCGTTCTACAGGTGGGGCCGGACGCTGTTCGACCACGGCCCCGCCGAGGCGATGGCGAACGCGTCGCTGCTGTGGGGGTTCCAGGACGGCCTGCTGCCGAGCGAAGTGGAATTGCAGCAGTGGGCGCTGGGCTGGGACCACACCGCCTTCTTGGCGAATGTGTATTACGTGGGCATGCACTTTCCCGGGACGACCCTGCTATTGGTCTGGCTTTATGTGCGGCACCGGTCGTCCTATAACCGGGTGAGAAACGAGCTCGTGGTGCTGACCGGGGCGGGGCTGGTCGTGCACGTGCTGTTCCCGCTGGCGCCGCCGCGGCTGGCCGGCATCGGCGCCACCGACACGATGCTGACCGTCGGCCCGTCGGCGTACCCGGCGGCGACCGACGGCCTCGCCAACCAGTACGCGGCGATGCCGTCGCTGCACGTCGGGTGGGCGCTGCTCGTCGCCGTCGCGGTGGTGCGGGTGTCGCGGAGCCGGTGGCGGTGGTCGGTCGCGATGCACGCGCCGGTCACGGTGTTCGTGGTGGTCGTGACGGCCAACCACTACTGGACGGACGCCCTCGTCGCGGCCGTCCTGCTGGCGGGGGCGATGGCGGCGGTCGCGGCCGCCGAGCGGGTACGGCGGGGCGTGCCGGCACGGGCGGCACGGGCGGCACGGGCGACGCGGGCGTGTCCCGCAGCAGGGAACGGGCATACCGGCCGGGTCGGCGGAGCCTGCGCGGGCGGGGCGGACCGCCGTTCCGGGGAGGCGCCCGCACGCGACGATCTCGTGGCGGCCTGACGGACCGTCCATAATTTGATTACCTGTGATGCACATTACCCGCAAACAAGCCTGTGACCAGGATAAACTGCCTCAATGACTTTGCTCGTGGCCCGCCGGCACGTTGACTACGGGCGCGTCACCAGCTCCGGCTGTTGCCGCGCCGCTTCTTGACGCCGCCCGCCGCGGCGCCGTCCGGCGTCCCGGCCGCGCCCGCGCGGCACCCGGCGGCGTCCCTTCCGGCCGCGCTCCGCGCCCGCCGCACCCCGCACGAGCGGGCCGGTCCCGCACGACCTCACCCACCACGGCCCCGTACAGCCCGAGGAGACCCATGAGCCAGCACGACGAGAACGCCGAGTCCGCCTGGTCGTTCGAGACCCGGCAGGTGCACGCCGGCGCCCAGCCCGACCCGACCACGGGGGCGCGGGCGGTGCCGATCTACCAGACGACCTCCTACGTCTTCCGCGACACCGAGCACGCCTCGAACCTGTTCTCGCTCGCCGAGACCGGCAACATCTACACCCGGATCATGAACCCGACCCAGGACGCGTTCGAGCAGCGCGTCGCGTCGCTGGAGGGCGGGGTCGCCGCGCTGGCCGTCTCCTCGGGGCAGGCCGCCGAGTCGATGGCGATCTGGAACCTGGCGCGCGCCGGCGACCACATCGTCTCCGCCTCCACGATCTACGGCGGGACGCACAACCTGTTCCGGCACACGCTGCCGAAGTTCGGCATCGAGGTCACCCTCGTGGACGACCCCGACGACCTCGACGCGTGGCGCGCCGCGATCCGGCCGAACACCAAGGCGGTGTTCGCCGAGAGCATCGGCAACCCGAAGGGCAACATCCTCGACATCCGCGGCGTCGCCGACGTCGCGCACGAGGCGGGCGTCCCGCTGATCATCGACAACACGGTCGCGACCCCGTACCTGGTGCGCCCGCTGGAGCACGGCGCCGACATCGTGGTCCACTCGGCGACCAAGTTCCTCGGCGGGCACGGCACCACCATCGCGGGCATCGTGGTCGACGGCGGCACGTTCGACTTCGGCGCGCACCCCGAGCGGTTCCCCGACTTCAACGAGCCCGACCCGAGCTACAACGGGCTGCGGTACTGGCCGGCGCTGGGTCCGGGCGCCTACGCCGTCAAGATGCGGGTGCAGCTGCTGCGCGACCTCGGCCCCGCGATCTCCCCGCACTCGGCGTTCCTGCTGCTGCAGGGCGTGGAGACGCTCAGCCTGCGGATGGAGCGCCACTCGTCGAACGCCAAGGAGCTGGCCGAGTGGCTGGAGGGGCACGACGACGTGGCGGCCGTGCACTACCCGGGGCTGGCGTCCAGCCCGTGGCACGACGCCGCCAAGCGCTACCTGCCGCGCGGCGAGGGCGCGATGGTGAGCTTCGAGCTGCCCGGCGGCATCGAGGCGGGACGGCGCTTCGTCGAGGGCGTCAAGCTGTTCAGCCACCTCGCGAACATCGGCGACGTGCGCAGCCTGATCATCCACCCGGCGTCCACCACGCACAGCCAGCTCACGCCCGAGGAGCACACCGCGGCCGGCGTCACCCCCGGGCTGGTGCGGCTGTCGGTCGGCATCGAGAACGTCGGTGACCTGAAGGCCGACCTGGAGGCCGGGTTCCGCGCGGCGAAGGGCGCGCTCTGACCGCCGGTCCCGAGACCGCGCCGCTCCCCCTCCCGCCGGTCTCCGGGGCCTGGCGGGAGGGGGATCCGCCCGGCCGGCGGCGCTGGGTGACGCTCGGCCGGCCGCTGCCGCTGGAGGCCGGCGGCGTCCTGCCCGGGATCCGGCTCGCGTACGAGACGTGGGGGCGGCTCGCGCCCGACGCGTCCAACGCGGTGCTGGTGCTGCACGCGCTGACCGGAGACAGCCACGCCGCCGGTCCCGCCGGGCCGGGGCACCCCACGCCCGGCTGGTGGGACGGGCTGATCGGGCCGGGCCGCCCCCTGGACACCGACCGCTGGTTCGTGGTCGTCCCGAATGTGCTCGGCGGCTGCCAGGGCAGTACCGGGCCGGCCTCGCCCCGGCCGGACGGGCGGCCCTGGGGAGGGGCGTTCCCCCATCTGACGCAGCGGGACATGGTGGCGGCGGAGGCGCTGCTCGCCGACGAGCTGGGGATCGAGCGCTGGGCGCTGGTGACCGGCGGCTCGATGGGCGGGATGCGGGCGCTGGAGTGGGCGGTGTCGTATCCGGAGCGGGTCGGGGCGCTGCTGCTGCTCGCGACCACGGCCGCGGCGAGCGCCGAGCAGATCGCCATGGCCGCGGTGCAGCTGCACGCGATCCGCGCCGACCCGGGCTGGCGCGGCGGCGACTACCACGGCGCGGCGCCGGGGCAGGGGCCGCACGCGGGGCTCGGCACGGCGCGGCGGCTCGCGCACATCACCTACCGCAGCGAGCCGGAGCTGCAGGCCCGCTTCGGCCGCCGCGCGCAGGACGGCGAGGACCCGCTGCGGTCCGGCCGCTACCAGGTGGAGTCCTACCTCGACCACCACGCCGCCAAGCTCGTGCGGCGCTTCGACGCGGGCAGCTACGTGGTGCTCAGCGAGGCGATGAACGGGCACGACGCGGGCCGGGGCCGGGGCGGCACCGCCGCGGCGCTGCGCCGGGTCACGGCGCGGACGCTGGTGGCGGGCGTCGACTCCGACCGGCTCTACCCGCTGGCGCAGCAGGCCGAGCTGGCGGCCGGCATCCCCACCGCCGACCGGCTGCGGGTGATCGAGTCGCCGAGCGGCCACGACGGCTTCCTCACCGAGACCGCCCAGGTCGGCGGCCTCGTCCGCGAGCTGCTCGGCGGCTGAGGACGCGGGAGCCCTCCGGTACGGCAGAGTTGTGGGCATGTTGCCGACGCACACGAGTTCCGAGGTCCCGGACGTCCCGGTTGCGGTCCTGCCGGTCGGGAGCCACGAGCAGCACGGCCCGTTCCTGCCGCTCACGACCGACACGGTGATCGCCTGCACGGTCGCGCGGGAGATCGCCGCCGCGTACCCCGTCCGGCTGCTCCCGCCCGTGACGATCTCGTGCTCCCATGAGCACGAGGACCCGGCCTGGCGGGGGACGGTGAGCATCTCCGCGGCGACCCTGCACGCGGTCGTCCGCGACATCGCCGAGTCGCTGCGCCGGTCGGGGGTGCCGAAGCTGGTCCTGGTGAACGGGCACGGGGGCAACTACGTGCTGGGCAACGTCGTGCAGGAGGCGCGCGGCGACATGGCGCTGTTCCCCGGCCTGGACGAGTGGGCCGAGGCCCGCGCGGCGGCGGGCGTCGAGACCTCCAACGACGACGACATGCACGCCGGGGAGCTGGAGACGTCGATCCTGCTGCACGCCCACCCGGAACTCGTCCGCGCCGGGTACGAGGCCGCCGATCACCTGGCCGGTGACCGGCGGCATCTGCTGACGTCCGGAATGGCCGCCTACACCGCGTCGGGCGTCATCGGGCGGCCGTCACTGGCCGACGCCGGCAAGGGCCGGGACGCCCTGCGGAGCCTGGTCGCGGCCTTCGGGGGCCACCTCGCGGCGCTTCACCAGCAGGGCGGCGGCGCCGGGCAGGCACGCGACGAACGTGAGGACCCCGTAGACGACGGAGACGGTGAGCCCCTGCGCTGAGCCGAGCCCGGCGGCGCCGAACGCGACGGCGAGGACGGCCTCGCGCGGCCCCCAGCCGCCGACGTTCACCGGCAGCACCATCACGAGCAGCGCCAGCAGGAGCAGCGGCACCAGGGTGGCGAGCGGTGCCGTGGCGCCGGTGAGGCGGGCGGCGACGACGAACAGCGTCAGGTGCCCGGCCAGGGCCGCCACGGACAGCACGACGATGGCGGGCCAGATGTCCAAGACGGCGCGCGTGTCGGCGAACACGGCCGCTACCGCCCGCGGCCGGCCCGTGCGGTGGCCCGTGCGGCGGCGGCGGGCGGCGACGAGCAGCAGGCTCAGGACGACCCCGAGCACGACCAGGGCCGGCGTCACGGCCGGGGCCATCGCCGACAGCACGGCCGGCTGGGTGAACAGGACGGCCAGGCCCACGAGCACCGGAACGACCTGCCCCGCAACGCGTTCGAGGAACACCGCCCGCACCCCGCGGCCGACGTCACCGGACCGGTGGCCGTGGCTCACCGCGCGGTGGACGTCCCCCAGCACCCCCGCGGGCAGGACCGCGTTGAGGAACTGGGCCCTGTAGTAGTCCGGCACGGCCCCCGCCATGGTCAGCGGCAGGCCAAGGCGCCGGGCGACGAGGCACCACCGGGCCGCGCTGAGCACGGTCGTCAGCAGGCCGATGGCGAGCGCGACCGCCACCGCGCCCGCGTCGATGGCCTTGAGCGCGTCGACGAACGCGTCGGTGCTGTGCCACCAGAGGAGTGCGGCGAGGATGCCCACCCCGATGAGCAGGCGCAGCCAGGGCCAGAGCTTCGTCAAGGGGTACCCCCGGGGAGGGCGAGCAGGTCGACGTGGTGGACCTCGGCGGTGAGCGCCCCCGCCGCGCACTCGGCGAGCCGCCGGCGCAGGTACTCGGCCGCGGGCGGTCCCAGCTCGGGGCGCTGCTCGACGGCGGCGGCGGCCCAGCCGCGCAGCCACTCGGCGGTCAGCGCGGCCTGCCCGGGGCCGAGCCGCCACGGGCTCGGGCGCGTCCGCACGGACGCGCCGCGCCGGCCGAACGCCTCGGTGGCGGCGGTGACGGCGTCCGGCCCGAGGAGGCCGCCGCGGCGCTGGTGGGCGTCGAACGCGGCGGCGATCTCGGCGTCGAGGGGGTCGGGCGGGTGCAGCCGGACCCGCCCGACCACCGACAGGGTCAGCAGCGCCGGGCAGCTCACGGCGGCGGCGATGGACTCGACCTCGGCGGCGGTCAGCACGTCCAGCAGCGCCGACGCGGTGACCAGCGACGCGCCGACGAGGTCGGACGCGCGCAACGACCCGAGGTCGCCGGCGCGGGTCTCGATCGTGGCGGGCAGCCCGTCGGCGGTGACGTAGGCGTTGCCGCGGGCCAGGTCGAGCAGGGCGGGGTCGCGGTCCTGCAGGATCCAGTGCTGCGGGCCGCGCAGCCGCCCGGCCAGCCAGCGCCCCAGGGAGCCGGTGCCGCAGCCGAGGTCCCAGATGACCAGCGGCTCGCCCGGCGGGAGCGCGGCGCGGAGCGGGTCCAGCAGCTCGGTGGCGCGGGCGACGGCGTCCGCGCCCTCCCGCAGCGTCAGCCAGGACGGGTCGAAGCCCCCCGTGTCCTCCTGGAGCGTGTCCTCCTTCACCGGGCCTCCCTGCGCAGGCGGTTCAGCACGATCGCCATCTGGCGGGCGGTGTCGTCCCAGCCGGGGAGCATGCCGCGGCGCCGCCGGGCGGCGTCGCGGAGCCGGCCCCGCAGCTCCGGCGTCACCAGCCACCGGCGCAGCGACGCGGCCAGTGCGCCCGGGTCGTCCGGCGGCACGAGGAGGCCCGGGACGGCGCCCGTGGGGTCCCAGCCGAGCGTGTCGGGCACGCCGTCGACCGCCGTCGCGATGACCGGGATGCCGCGGGCGAGGGCCTCGCTCACGACCATCCCGTACGTCTCGGCGCGGGACACCAGGAGGACGAGGTCGGCCCCGGCGTAGGCGTCGTCGAGCCGCTTGCCGGTCAGCGGCCCCTCCAGGTGGACGCGCTCGCCGAGGCCGTGCCGGGCGATCAGCCGGTGCAGGCGCGTCACGTACTCGGGGTCGCGGCGCAGCGGCCCGACGATCTCGCACTGCCAGGGCAGGTGCGCGAGGGTGCCGAGGGCCTCCACGAGGACGTCGTGGCCCTTGCGCGGCGTCACCGAGGCCACCGACAGCAGCCGGGTCGTCCCGTCGGTGCCGGTCGCGAGGGACGCCGGGTCGGTCCCGGGCGTGACGGCGTGGACGCGGGACGCCTCCAGCCCGTGGTGGGCGGTGATGTGCTCCTTCGCCCACGGGCTCGTCGCGACCACGGCCCCGGCCGCCTCCAGCACCGCGCGCTCGCCCGCGTTGAGATCGGCCTGGCCGGGTTCGTCCGCCAGCGGCAGGTGGACGAGGACCGCCAGCCGCAGCCTGCCCGCCTCCGGCACGACGATGTCGGGGACGCCGCACGCGACGAGGCCGTCCATCAGCACGACGCTCCCGTCGGGCAGGCCGGCGAGCGACCGGGCGAGCCCGTCCCGCGCGGCCTCGTCCGGGCGCGGCCACGCCCCGGGCAGCGCCAGCTCGCGGACCGTGCGCCCCGACGCGGCCAGCGCGTCGCTCAGCCGCCGGTCGTAGCGGTTGCCGCCGCTCGGCACGTCCGGGTCGTCGATGTCGCCCGGGACGACGAAGCAGATCTCCTTCGCAGCGCTCACCGGGCCGCTCACAGGGCCGCTCACAGCGCGCGCTCGTAACTGGCCCAGGCGACGTGCGACTCTTTCAGCGTCACCGTGATGCCGGTCAGGCCGCGCGCGTTCTCGCCGAGGGCGCCCGCGTGGACCCGGTCGGCGAGCCGGTCGGCGATGACCTTGGCGAGGAACTCCGTCGAGGTGTTCACCCCGGCGAAGTCCGGCTCCTCGTCGAGGTTGCGGTAGTTCAGCCCGCCCAGGACCTCGCCCAGCTCGCGGGTGGCGAGCCCGATGTCGACGACGATGCCGTCCGGGTCCAGGCCGGGGCGGCGGAACGTCGCGTCCACCACGTACGTCGCGCCGTGCAGCCGCTGCGCCGGCCCGAAGACCTCGCCGCGGAAACTGTGGGCGATCATGACGTGGTCGCGGACGGTGATACCGAACAAGGTCGTCCTCCAGATGGTCGGGATGGAAAGGACTGCAAACGCAAGGACTCAGTAAGTGATTCGCCGGCAGAGCGCGGGAAGTTCACCGCTCGCCAGCCGCGGCATGACGCGCGGCAGGTCGCCGAACGGGGTCTCGCCGGTGACCAGCGTGTCGAACGCGGGGTTCGCGAGCAGCCGCAGCGCCAGCGCCACCCGGTCGGCGAAGGTCCGCCGCGAGCGGCGCGCCGGCGACACGGTGCCGACCTGGCTGCCGCGGATCGTCAGCCGCCGCGAGTGGAAGAACTCCCCCAGCGGGACGCTGATCCGCCGGTCGCCGTACCAGCTCAGCTCCACGACCTCCCCCTCCGGCGCGAGGAGCTCCAGCGACCGGGCCAGGCCCGCCTCGGTGGCGCTCGCGTGGAAGACCATGTCACAGCCGCCTTCGGCGTCCTCGGGGGACGCGAAACCCACGCCCAGCGCCCGCGCGACCTCGGCGCGGGACGGGTCGGTGTCGACGAGCCGGACGTCGCAGCCCGGGAACCCGGCGAGGACCCCGGCGACCGAGCAGCCGATCATCCCGGCGCCGACCACGGCGATGCGGTCGCCCACCAGCGGCGCCGCGTCCCACAGCGCGTTCACGGCGGTCTCCACGGGCCCGGCCAGGATCGCGCGGCCCGGCGGCACCTCGGCGGGGACGGGGGTGACCGCGCTCGCCGGGACCACGTACCGGGTCTGGTGCGGGTAGAGGCAGAACACCGTGCGGCCGAGCAGGTCCGGCGGGCCGTGCTCGACCACGCCGACGTTCAGGTAGCCGTACTTGACCGGGCCGGGGAACGCGCCGTCCTGGAAGGGCGCCCGCATGATCGCGTGCTGGTTCGGCGGGACGTTCCCGTTGAAGACGAGCGACTCGGTCCCCCGGCTCACCCCGGAGCAGACCGTCCGGACGAGCACCTCGCCGGGCCCCGGCTCCGGCAGGGCGACGTCGCGGATCTCCCCCTTACCGGGCGACCGGATCCAGAAGGCGCGGGCGTCGCGCTCCATCCGTGCTCCTCCCCCGATCCTCCCGGCCCGCCGGCCGGTTCGCGTGCCGCCGCGTGTACAGCCACGCGACGTCCCGCCCGAACGACCACACCAGCACCGCGAGCGCCGCCGCCACCAGCAGGGCCGCGAACGGGACGGCGCCCGAGGCGGCCACGGTCAGCGCGACCCCCTGCACCACCGCGACGGCCTTGCGCGCGATGCTCGGCCGCAGCTCGGCCCGCAGCCACGGCGCCGCCCACGCCGCCGCGCCGAACACGTACCGCATCGCCCCGATCGCCAGCACCCACGCCCCGGCGGACCAGGCCACGTGCACGCTCAGCACCAGGACGAGGAACGCGTCGACCTCCATGTCGAACCGGGCGCCGAGCCGCGACGCCGTCCCGGTGCGGCGGGCGACCTGCCCGTCGACGCCGTCCAGGACGAGCGCCACCGATGCGGCCGCGACCAGCGTCCACGTGTGGCCGTCCCCCATCAGATGCCCCGCGACCAGCGAGGTGACACCACCCGTGAGGACGACGCGACCAAGAGTGACGTGGTCGGCGGGCCCGAGCGTCCGCCGGTGGCGGAAGGCCATGGTGAGGACGGCCCACGACACCAGCGCGTAGGCGACACCGGCGGCGATGCCCGCGATCCCGGGCCGCAGCGCGGCGAGCACCGCGAACTGCACGCCGACCGCGGCCGCCAGCTCCACGCCGCGCGGCGGCACCGGAATCCTGCGGCGCGGCGACCCGGCGGTGTAGAGCACGCCCGGCGGCGCCGTCGTCAGCGGCCGCGTGACCGCCATGGGGCGCGTCATCCGTGGACCTCGCTGACCGGCGCCTCGCCGGCGCCGTCCAGCCCCGGGGCCTCCAGCTGCGGAAGGTCGTGGCCGAGCCGGTCGCGCTTGGCGGTGAGGTAGCGGACGTTGTCGTCGCTGACCGGGACGAGCAGCGGCACGCGCGCCGCGATGGCGACCCCGTAGGACTCCAGCGCGCTCACCTTGACCGGGTTGTTGGACAGCAGCCGCACCGACCGGACCCCCAGGTGGCGCAGGACGCGCGCCGCCGGCCCATAATCGCGGACGTCGACCGGCAGGCCGATGGCCGTCGCGGAGTCGACGGTGTCGAGGCCCTGGTCGTCCTGGAGGATGTGGGTGCGGACCTTCGCCACCAGCCCGATCCCCCGCCCCTCGTGGCCGCGCAGGTACACCAGGACACCGGCGCCCTCGCGGACGATCGCGTCGAGGGCCGCGCCGAGCTGGTCCCCGCACTCGCAGCGCGTGGCGGCGAAGATGTCGCCGGTCATGCACTCGGAGTGCATCCGGACGAGCACGTTCTCCCTGCCCGCGACGTCGCCGCGCACGAGCGCCATGTGCTCGTGCCCGTCGACCGGGTCCCGGAACGCGACGGCGCGGAAGACGCCGCGCCTCGTCCGGAGATCCGCCTCCGCTATGTCCTTCTGGTCGATGCCCTGGTCCCGCATCGCTCCCCTTCCTCGGCTCCGCAATCACCCTGTACTACGTGGCCGAGGCACCAGGTGGTTGCGTTGGACGGTCCGTATACCCCGTGGCACGGAGGGAAGACGTCGCAGGGTTCAGCGCAGGCGCGTCCGGACTTGGCGCTCATACCTCCCGTCGGCGACGCCGGACGGCCCCGGCGTCGCCGATATCGGCGGCCGCTCCGCGGCTCCCGCGCGCCGCGGACGGAGCTGGTCTACCGGCCGGAACTGGTCGTCCGCCGGTCCACCGCGGCGGCGCCCGCGGCGGCCCGCCCGGCCCCCGCCGCGGCCGGGCCGGCGTCCGTCCGGGATGATTGACCGGGGGCTGACCGCGGGTCGGGGCGGGCCTGACCGGCCCGCCGTCCCGGCGGAGATGTTGTAACGAATATGTTTCAGCTCATTGACAGTGAGGCCCGTCACGGTCTTTCATCCGTGGGAGCGCTCCCACACACTGGAAGTCACAACCTGAGAGGGGTCCGCCATGAGGGCCATCATGCGGCGCGGACTGAGTACGGCGATGGCGGCGGTGCTCGTCGGCGGCCTGGTCGTATCCTGCGGCGGGGACGACGGCGGGGACGGCGGCTCGGACGGCGGTCCGGTCGAGCTCACCGTCGACGTCTTCGGCGAGGCGGGGTACGAGGAGATCGCGAAGCAGTACGAGCAGTCCCACCCCAACGTCACCGTCAAGCTGCGCAAGGTCTCCAGCCTCGACGAGTACAAGCCGCGCATCCAGCAGTGGATGTCCACCGGAAGCGGCGCCGGCGACGTCGTCATGCTGGAAGAGGGCATCCTGCCGCTCTACATGCAGCAGCCGGACAAGTTCGTCAACCTCTTCGACCACGGCGGCAAGGAGCTGGAGAAGAACTTCCTGCCCTGGAAGTGGCAGATGGGCGTCAGCCCGGACGGCAAGCAGCTCGTCGGCCTCGGCACCGACGTCGGCCCGCTGGCCATGTGCTACCGCACGGACCTGTTCGAGAAGGCCGGCTTCCCGACCGACCGCGAGAAGGTCGGCGCGCTCTGGCCGACGTGGGACGAGTTCCTCGCCAAGGGCCAGGAGTTCCAGGAGAAGGTCCCCGACACCAAGTGGCTGGACGGCCCGACCGCCGTCTTCCGCGCGACCGTCCTGCAGAACGCCGGCAGCGGCCCCGGGCACAGCTTCTTCGACAAGGAGAACAACCTCGTCTTCGGCACCAACCCGGCTGTCAAGCAGGCATTCGACACGGCGCTGAAGTTCGAGCAGAGCAAGCTCACCGCCGACATGTCGATCTTCACGCCGCCGTGGCAGACGGCGCTGAAGCGCGACACGTTCGCCACCCTCCCGTGCCCGTCGTGGATGCTCGGCGGCATCGAGGAGTTCTCCGGTGAGGCCGGCAAGGGCAAGTGGGACGTCGCGACCATCCCGGGCGGCTCCGGCTACTGGGGCGGCTCGTGGCTGGCCGTTCCGAAGCAGACCAAGCACGCCAAGGAGGCCGCCGAGCTGGCCAAGTTCCTGACCTCCCCCGAGGGCCAGGTCGCCGCGTACAAGGCCGCGAACGTCTTCCCGTCCTCGCCGCAGGCCGCGCAGGACCCGGCGGTCGCGGGCGCGAAGAGCGAGTACTTCAACGACGCCCCGGTCGGCAAGATCTTCGGTGACCTGGTCGCCGCGGTGAAGCCGGTCCACCTCGGGCCGAAGAACGAGGACGTGCGGGCCGCGGTCGAGAACGTCCTGGTGTCGGTGGGCCAGGGCAAGCAGGACGCCGGCGGCGCGTGGAGCAAGTCGGTCGAGGAGGCGGAGAAGGCCGCCCGCTAGTTCCGGCGGCCGTTCGACCACGGCGGCGGCGCCGCGCCGCAACCTCCCCGCCGGCGCCGCCGCCGTACCCATCCCTCCCTCAGCCCCGTCCTCGGAAAGGAGGCGCACGACGTGACCACCGATCTGCGCCCCAGCCGGAACGGCCCCCCGCCGCCCACGCCGGCGAAGGCCGACCCGGGGCCCCGCCGCACCTGGCGGGCCCGGCTGGCCCGGCTCGACGTGAAGGGCGCACCGTACGCCTTCATCTCGCCGTTCTACATCGTCTTCCTGATCTTCGGCGCGTTCCCGCTGGTCTTCACCCTCTGGGTCTCCCTGCACGACTGGGAGCTGGCGTCCGGGACGCGCGACTTCGTCGGGCTGGACAACTACGACTACCTGCTCACCGACTCCGACTTCTGGCACGCCACGGTCAACACCGTCGGGATCTTCATCATCGCGACCGTGCCGCAGCTGCTGCTCGCGCTGATGATCGCGAACGCGCTGAACCGGCGGATGCGGACGCCGACGCTGTTCCGCATCGGGATGGTCGCGCCGCTGGTCACCTCGACCGCCGCCGTCGCGATCGTGTTCACCCAGATGTTCGACCAGGACTGGGGGATGATCAACTGGTTCCTCGGGCTGTTCGGCGTCGACGCGATCGCGTGGAGCAGCAGCCGCGGCTGGTCCTGGCTGGCCATCGCCGTCATGGTCGACTGGCGCTGGACCGGCTACAACGCGCTGATCTACCTGGCCGCCATGCAGGCCATCCCGAAGGACCTCTACGAGGCCGCCGCGATCGACGGCGCGTCCCGCATCCGGCAGTTCTGGCAGATCACCGTGCCGATGCTGCGTCCCACGATCATCTTCACGGTGATCATCGCGACGATCGGCGGGCTGCAGCTGTTCACCGAGCCCGTCCTGTTCAGCATCCACACGCCGAACAAGATGGACGGCGGCCCGCTGCACCAGTTCCAGACGATCACGATGTACATGTACGACAACGCCTTCAACAGCGACCGGTACGGCTACGGCGCCACCGTCGCCTGGGCGCTCTTCCTGATGATCATCGTGTTCTCGCTCATCAACTTCCTGGCCGTGCGGCGCACGGGAGGCACCAAGTGACCACGCTCCTGGCCGGCCCCGGGCGGCGCCCCGAGGGCAAGCACGCCGCCGCGCCCGCCGGCCGCTTCCGCGGCCTGTGGAACGCCAGCCCGCTGACCTACCTCACGCTGATCGCCGCGCTGTTCCTGTCGCTCTTCCCGATCTACTGGATGATCGCCGTGGCGACCCGCACCAACGACGTCGTCGCCGACGTCCCGCCGCCGCTGCTGCCCGGCGGCAACGGCGCGGCGAACATCGAGCGGCTGTTCGGCAACCCCGACGCCTACTTCGCCAAGGGCCTGCTGAACTCGGTGATCGCCTCCGGGGTGGTGACGATCACCACGGTGTTCTTCGCCTCGCTCGCCGGGTTCGCCTTCGCCAAGCTGCGCTTCCGCGGCAAGAACGGGCTGCTGCTGGTGATCATCGCGACGATGATGATCCCGGTGCAGATGGGCATCATCCCGCTCTACATGATCATGGTGGAGCTGGGCTGGCAGAACGAGCTGCAGGCCGTCATCGTCCCGTTCCTGGTCACCGGGTTCGGCGTGTTCATGATGCGGCAGTACGCCGAGCAGGCCGTCCCGGACGAGCTGATCGAGGCGGCCCGCGTCGACGGGTGCACCACGTTCGGCATCTACTGGCGCGTCGTGCTGCCCGCGCTGCGGCCCGCCGCCGGCGTCCTCGGCCTGTTCACGTTCATGCAGACCTGGAACGAGTTCATGTGGCCGCTCGCCGTGCTGAACCCCGACAACCCGACGGTGCAGCTCTCGATCAACAACCTGGCGAACGCCCACTTCCAGGACTACACGCTCATGTTCGCCGGGACCAGCGTGGCGGTCCTGCCGCTCCTCATCGTGTTCATCATTTTCGGCCGCCAGATCATCGGCGGAATCATGGAAGGTGCTGTGAAGGCGTGACCTCCCTTAAGGACGACACCAGCGCGACCTCGGCCGCGCAGTTCCCGACCGGGTTCCGTTGGGGGGCCGCGACCGCCGCTTACCAGATCGAGGGCGCCGCCGGGGAGGGCGGGCGCGGCCCGTCCATCTGGGACACGTTCTGCCGCACGCCCGGCAAGGTGCTCGGCGGCGACACCGGCGACGTCGCGGTGGACCACTACCACCGCTTCCCCGAGGACGTGCGGCTCATGACCGACCTCGGGCTGACCGCCTACCGGTTCTCGATCTCCTGGCCCCGGGTGCAGCCGGCCGGGGCCGGGGCGTTCAACGAGGAGGGCCTCGACTTCTACCGCCGGCTGGTCGACGCGCTGCTGGACGCGGGCATCGAGCCGTGGCCGACGCTCTACCACTGGGACCTGCCGCAGCCGCTGGAGGACGCGGGCGGCTGGCCGGAGCGGGAGACCGCCCACCGCTTCGCCGAGTACGCGGCGCACGTGCACGCGGCCCTCGGCGACCGGGTCCACCACTGGACCACCATCAACGAGCCGTGGTGCGCGGCGTTCCTCGGCTACGCCTCCGGAGAGCACGCGCCCGGCCGGCGCGACCCGGCCGCGTCCCTGTGGGCCGCCCACCACCAGATGCTCGGCCACGGCCTGGCGATCGAGGCGATGCGGGCCCGCACCCCGGACAACCGGTTCGGCGCCGCGGTCAACCTCTACGCGATCACCCCCGCGTCCGACGACCCCGCCGACGTGGACGCGGCGCGCCGCATCGACGGGCTGCAGAACCGGCTGTTCCTCGACCCGCTGCTGCTCGGCCGCTACCCCGAGGACGTCATGGCGGACATGGACGGGCTCGGCTTCGCCCCCGCGGACGCCGACATGGCCGTGCTCGGCACGCCGCTCGACCAGCTCGGCATCAACTACTACTCGCGGCACACCGTCGCGGGCACGCCCGGCGAGGCGGCGCAGACCGCGTCGTCGCCGTTCTCCACCCACTCCCCGTGGGTCGGCAGCGACCACGTCCGGTTCGTCTCCGCCGGGCGTCCCGTCACCGGGATGGGCTGGGAGATCGACGCGGACGGGCTGCACGAGGTCCTCACCCGGGTGCACCGCGACTACCCGGAGGTGCCGCTCTACATCACCGAGAACGGCGCCGGCTACGACGAGGTCCCGGACGGCGATGGCACGGTCCAAGACGCGGGGCGCATCGCCTATCTCGACGACCACCTGCGGGCGTGCCACCGCGCCATCGCCGACGGGGTACCGCTTCGCGGCTACTTCACCTGGTCCCTGCTGGATAATTTCGAGTGGGCGTGGGGGTACTCCAAGCGCTTCGGGCTGGTCCACGTCGACTACGCCACGCAGCGCCGGGTGCCCAAGGACAGCGCGCGGTGGTACGCGGGGGTCATCCGGCGGGGCGGGCTGCCCGGACAGGGCTGACGCACGCGGGGACCGGACGGACGGAGGGGGTCGGATGACGGGCAGCAGCACCCGTCCCACGCTGGAAATGGTGGCGGCGAGGGCAGGTGTCGGGCGCGGCACCGTGTCGCGGGTGGTCAACGGATCGCCGCGGGTCAGCGCCCAGGCCCGCGAGGCGGTGCTGAAGGCGATAGCGGAACTCGGGTACGTGCCGAACCGGGCGGCCCGGACGCTCGTCACCCGCCGCACCGACACCGTGGCGCTGGTGGTCGCCGAGTCCGACCAGCGGCTGTTCGACGAGCCGTACTTCGCCGGGATCATCCGGGGGATCAGCAACGGCCTCGCCGACACGGGGCTGCAGCTGCTGCTCGCGCTGGCCCGCTCCCCCGACGAGTACGGGCGGCTGGAGGAGTACCTCACCACCCAGCACGTGGACGGGGTGCTCCTCACCTCCCTGCACGCCGAGGACCCGCTGCCCGCCAAGCTGGAGGCCAACGGCGTCCCGACGGTGCTCGGCGGGCGCCCGCCCGGCCTGTCGCCGGTCAGCTACGTCGACGTCGACAACCGCAGCGGCGCCCGCGAGGCCGTCACCCACCTGATCACCGGGGGCCGACGGCGGATCGCCACGATCGCCGGCCCGCAGGACATGGGGGTGGGCATCGACCGGCTGGCCGGCTACCGCGAGGCCCTCGCCGAGGCCGGGCTGCCCGAGTACGTCGAGTACGGCGACTTCGGCGAGGCCAGCGGCATCGCCGCCACCGAGCGGCTGCTGGCCGCCGAGCCCGCCCTGGACGCGGTGTTCGCCGCGGACGACCCGATGGCGCTCGGCGCGCTGCGGGTGCTGCGGCGGCACGGGCGCCGCGTCCCCGGCGACGTCGCGGTGATCGGGTTCGACGACTCGGCCGCCGCCCCGCTGGCCGACCCGCCGCTCACGACCGTCCACCAGTCGGTGGAGGAGATGGGCGTGGCGATGGCCCGGCTGCTGATCTCGCGGATCCGCGGCGAGACCATCGAGGACCCGGTCGTCATCATGCGGCCCCACCTGGTCCGGCGCGAATCGGCCTGAGGTGCGCCACGGGGGCGTGCCGGTGAGGGGCGGGCGCGGGCCGGCGCCCGTCCGGCGGGCCCCTCACCGGCGCTTCCGCTGCCTATGATCGTGCCATGGCCTACGAACCGACCGCCGCCGAGCTCGGCCATCTGAACCGCTGCGTCGAGCTCGCCGCCGAGGCGCTCGGCGCGGGCGACGAGCCGTTCGGGTCCGTCCTGGTGTCCGGGTCCGGGGAGGTCCTCTTCGAGGACCGCAACCGCGTCGCGGGCGGCGATCACACCCGGCATCCCGAGTTCGAGATCGCCCGGTGGGCGGCGCGCAACCTCGCCGAGGGCGACCGCGCCGCCGCGACCGTGTTCACCTCCGGCGAGCACTGCCCGATGTGCTCGGCCGCGCACGCCTGGGTGGGGCTCGGCCGCATCGTCTACGTCCACTCGTCGGCGCAGCTCACCGCTTGGCGCACCGACCTCGGGCTGCCGCCGGGGCCGGTCGCGCCGCTCCCGGTGCGGCAGGTCGCGCCGGGCCTCCCGGTGGACGGCCCGGTCGCCGCGCTGGAGTCCGCGATGCGCGACCTGCACACCCGCTTCGCCGAGTCGTAGGGGCCCTCCCCGGCCGAGGCCGGGGAGGGCCGGGTCTCAGCGGGTGAGGGAGAAGGTGCTCAGGCGGGTCTCGCCGGTGAAGACCAGGTAGACGTCCCGGTCTCCGCGGGCTCCGGTGAGCGGTGCGGTGATCTCCTTGTAGGTGTACTCGCCGCCGGTGGACGGGACGTTCAGCGTGCCCGCCACGGGGCCGTCGGGACGGTCCAGGCGGACCTGGATCGTGGTGGCGTTCGTCCCCGCGACGCGTGCGGTGACCTTGCCGGTGGACCGGCCGAGGTCGGCGTCCGCGAACTTCAGCCACGAACCGGCGGCACCCGCCACCGCGTCGCCGCCGGCCTTCGACTCGTCGACCAGTTCGATGCCGTCGTGGTCGTCGAAGTCGGCGCCGCGGGTCGGCTTGGACAGGTCCCGGTCGGGGATCGTCTCGCCGCGCACGTTGAGGTGCGCGCGGCTGCGGATGTCGGCGGCCGAGGAGCCGATCAGCAGGTCGTGCTTCGCCTTCTCGACCGTCCACTTGCCGCGGGTGACGTCCCAGATGGCGAGGTCGGACGCGCTCAGCCGGAACTTCGCGTGCACCGTCTCACCGGGCTCGACGTGGATCTTGTCGAAGGCGCGCAGCTTCTTGAGCGGCTGCTTGACCCGGGAGTCCCGCTGGCGTGTGTAGAGCTGGACGACCTCGTCGCCGGCCGTCCGGCCCGTGTTGGCGACCGGGACCGTGACGGCCACCGTCCCGTCGCGGCCGATGGAATGGGTGCCGAGCCGCGGCTTGCCGTAGCGGAACGTCGTGTACGACAGGCCGTGGCCGAACGGGTAGAGCGGCTCGCCCTTGAAGTACTGGTAGGTGCGGTCGCTTTTGATGATGTCGTATTCGAGGATGCCGGGAAGGTCGGCTTCGGAGCGGTACCAGGTCTGCGGGAGTTTGCCCGAGGGGCTCTCGTCGCCGAAGAGGACCGCCGCCAGGGCGTTGCCGGTCTCGGCGCCCGCGTGGCTCGTCCACAGGATCGCCGGGACGTTCGCCTGCTCCCAGTTGAGCGTCGTCGGGTAGCTGTTCTCCACCACGACGACGGTGTTCGGGTTGGCCTTGCGGACGGCCTTGACGAGCTCGGACTGGCCTTCGGCGAGCGCCATCGTGGTGCGGTCGTGGTCCTCGCGGCCGTTGATGAACGGCATGCTGCCGACCACGACGACGGCGGTGTCCGCGCCGGCCGCCGCCTGCACCGCCGACTCGACGCCGCTGCTGATGACGTCCTTGGCGAACCGGCCCGCGTCGTCCTTGGTGGTGAGGACGAGCGTTCCGTCGTCCTGGGCCTTCAGGTACGTCTTCGCCGGGTCGGCCCAGTCGTAAGCCTTCTCGTAGCCGGCGTAGCGGATCAGGACGGTGCCGTCGTCCTGCTCTTCGAGCTTGAACATCTGCTGGACGAACCAGTCGTTCGGCTGGTCCTGGTCGTTGGCGAACGTGTCGCCCCAGTTGTGGCGGCCGACGACCTTGCCGTTGGCCGCGCTGCGCAGCGTCACGACGCCCTGGCCCCAGTCGAACACGTCGAACCGGGTGGTGGCGTCATCGGAGTCGGCCGCGCCGGTCTTCAGGACGGTGCCCGCGCCCGTCCCGCCCGCTATGTACTCGCCGGTCTCGACGTCCTTGAGGGCGATCCGGTCGACGCCTTCGCTGGTGGTGACGTTCCCGGCGCCGGCCCTGCTCCGGATGCCGTCCAGCGGCGTGACCTCGTACGGCAGGTCGCCGGAGTACCAGTCGGTGTAGAGGGTGTCCGAGAGCTGCCCCACGACGGCGACCTTCCCGGCCGGGAGCGGCAGCGTCCGGCCCTCGTTCTTGAGCAGCACCATCTGCTCGGTCGCGGCCTCGCGGGCGACGGCGCGGTGGGCGGGGCCGTCCACGACGTCCTTGGTGATCCTCCCGTGCGGGCCGCCGCCCGGGTCGAACTCGCCGAGCCGGACCCGGATGCTCAGGATGTTGCGGACGGCGCGGTCGATGTCGGACTCGGCGAGCAGCCCGCGCGCCAGCGCCTCCTTGACCGCGTTGACCGTGATGGACGAGTCGGTGTTGTCGGTGGTGAAGCTGTCCACGCCCGCCTTGAGGACGGCCGCGTCGGCGGTGGCGAGGTCGGGGAAGTACCGCTGCGAGTTGACGAGGTTGTTGGGGCCGCCCGCGTCGGTGACGTTGAACAGCGTGCGGTCCGTCCAGGACCGGATCAGGCCGCCCGCGTCGGGCGTGACCGTCGCGGGGCGGCCGTTGACGAGGTTGTAGGCGGTCATGACCCCGGTGACGGCGTCCCGGCTGATCGGCATCTTGAACGGGACCTCGTCGTACTCCTTGCCGACCCTGGGCCGCAGGCTGGAGGACGTCTGGTCGCGCCGGATCTCGTTGTTGTTGGCCATGTAGTGCTTCAGGACCGGGGCCGTCTTGAGGTGGTCCGGGTCGTCGCCCTGCATGCCGTGGCCGTAGGCGGTGGCGAGCAGGCCGGTGAGCAGCGGGTCCTCGGAGTAGCCCTCCTCGTTGCGGCCCCAGCGCGGGTCGCGCAGCGGGTTCACGACCGGCGCCCACAGCTGCAGGCCCCACACGTCGGGGTTCTCGGCGTGGTAGCCGCGGGCCTCGGTGCCGACGACCGAGCCGACCTTCTTGAGCAGCTCCGGGTCCCAGGTGGCGCCGAGGCCGACCGACTGCGGGAACACCGTCCCCTTGGCCCGCACCACGGCACCCTGGTTGTGGATGTCCGTGGACCACGCGACGCCGTGCAGCGCCTCGGTGCCGGTCTTGAACCGGCCGATGCCGAGCCTCGGGATGGCGGGCTGGTACTGGTGCAGCAGGGAGATCTTCTCGTCGAGCGTGAGCCGTCCGAGCAGGTCGCCGGCCCTGGCGTCCACGGACAGGCCCGGGTCGCGGAACGGGAGGGTCTCGCGGGCGGCGGCGGGCGGTGCCGCCAGCGCCAGCGGCGCCGCCAGCACGGCGGCGAGGACGAGGGTCAGCGGCCGGCCGCGCCGGCCGGGGGAACGGGGGTGTCGATGGGGTCTGGGCATCGATTCTCCTCTGGGAACTGGCCCCCCGATGACGTGTCGAAGCGCTTCGATAACGGGCCGTGGCGGGCCCCGGCATTCCCCCTTCGGGTGTCAGACGGCGGCGGGCGCGCTGCTGGCGCGCCGGGTCAGGGTCGGCGGGAGCAGGGTCGCAGCGGGCACCGGAACCCCGTCCAGCTTGGCCATCAGCAGCTCCACGGCGCGCCCGCCGACCTCCTCGGCGGGTATCGCGACCGACGACAGCGGCGGCTCGGCGTGCTCGGCCATCTCGTCCGGGCAGATCGCGACCACCGACACGTCCTCGGGGACGCGGCGCCCGGCCGCGCGCAGCGCCGCCACCACCGGGCCCACGACCGGCTCGTTGTGGACGAGCACCCCGGTCAGGCCGGGGCGTTCGGCGAGCAGCCGCCCGACCAGGTCGCGGGCCGCGTCGGGGGCGGCCTCGCACGGGTGGACGTCCCCGGTCAGGCCGTGCGCCCGGACGGCCTCGGCGAACCCGTCCGCGACCCGCCGCGCGTAGCCGGTCTGCCGGGCGTACACCTCGGGCGGCGAGCCGATCATCGCGATCTCGCGGTGCCCGAGCCCGGCCAGGTGCTCGACGCAGAGGGCGCCGGCGGCGTGGAAGTCGAGGTCGATGCAGGTCAGGTCGCCGGCGTCGGCGGGGAAGCCGATCAGCACGCTCGGCCGGTCCAGGGAGCGCAGCAGCGGCAGCCGCGGGTCCTCCATCTGCACGTCCATGACGATCAGCGCGTCCACGAGCGCGCTGTCGGCGACGCGGCGCAGGCCGTCCTCGCCCTCCTCCTGGGTGAGCAGCAGGACGTCGTGGTCGTGCCGGCGCGCGGCGGTGACCACCGAGACGGCGAACCGCATGACGACGGGGACGGCGATGCCGGAGCGCAGCGGGACCATCAGCGCGAGCACGTTGGAGCGGCTGCTGGCGAGCGCGCGGGCGCCCGCGTGCGGCCGGTAGCCGAGCTCGCGGATGCTGTCGCGGACCCGCCGCCGGGTCTCCTCGGAGATCGAGCGCTTGCCGCTCAGCACGTAGGAGACCGTGCTCGGCGAGACCCCCGCGTGCCGCGCCACATCAGTGATCTTGACCACGGCCCGTCCCGTCGTCCTCGTAGCCGTCCACCGTGCGCTTGATCGTAGTCGTCCTGGTCATCGGCGATGCGCGGCGATCGTGTCGCGGTACCAGGCGGCGCTGTCCTTCCAGGTCCGCTCGCCGGTCGGGTAGTCGACGTGGACGAGGCCGAACCGCCTGGAGTAGCCGTAGGCCCATTCGAAGTTGTCCAGCAGCGACCACGCGAAGTAGCCCCGGACGTCGGCGCCCGCCGCGCAGGCCCGCTCCACCGCGGTGATGTGGTCGCGCAGGTAGGCGATGCGGCGCTCGTCGCGGACGCGGCCGTCATCGTCCACCGCGTCGTCGAACGCGGCGCCGTTCTCGGTGACCAGCAGCGGCGTGTGGGGGTAGTCGCGGTGCAGCCGCAGGAGCAGCTCCTCCATGCCGGTCGCGTCGATCGGCCAGCCCATCGCCGTGTACGGGCCGGGCTGCGCGACGAACTCGACGGTGTCGCAGCCGACGAACGGGGAGGCGGCGCCCCGGCGGTGCCCGTCGGCGTGCTCGCGCGGCGAGACCCCGTCCCAGCGCCGGACGAGCGTGGGCGAGTAGTAGTTGACGCCGAGGACGTCGAGGGGCGCGGCGATGATCTCGGTGTCGCCGTCTCGCAGGAAACCCCAGTCGCTGACCGGCGCGGTGTCCTCCAGCAGGTCGGCTGGATAGCCGTTGCCGAGCATCGGGTCGAGGAACACGCGGTTGGAGACGGCGTCCACCTGGCGGACGGCGTCCGCGTCGCCGCGCAGGTGGTGGATGTTGAGGGTGACGGAGTGCCGCGCGGACGGGGACACTACGCCGCGCAGCGCCCGCACGGCCAGGCCGTGGGCGAGGTTGAGGTGGTGGGCGGCGGCGAGCGCGTCCGCGGGGTCGGTGCGTCCCGGGGCGTGGACGCCGGACGCGTAGCCGAGGAACGCCGTGCACCACGGCTCGTTCAGCGTCGTCCACGTGTGCACGCGGTCGCCGAGGACGCGCCCGATCCGCTCGGCGTAGTCGGCGAAGCGGCGCGCCGTGTCGCGTTCGGGCCAGCCGCCCGCGTCCTCCAGCGCCTGCGGCAGGTCCCAGTGATAGAGGGTGGCGACCGGGGCGATGCCGTGCCCGAGGAGTTCGTCGACGAGCCGGGAGTAGAAGTCGAGGCCCTTCTGGTTGGGCGTCCCCTCGGGGAAGACGCGCGACCAGGAGATGGAGAAGCGGTAGGCGTCGAGGCCGAGCTCGGCCATCGTCGCCACGTCCTCCTGCCGGCGGTGGTAGTGGTCGGTGGCGACGTCGCCGGTGTCGCCGTTGAGCACCTTGCCGGGCGTGTGGCTGAAGGTGTCCCAGATGGACGGTGCGCGCCCGTCCTCTTGGGCCGCGCCCTCGATCTGGTAGGCGGCGGTGGCCGCACCCCACACGAACCCTTCCGGGAAGCTCATCGGTTCTCCATTTCCAGAGTGATAGCCAGTTCGTCGCCTGCCGCCCTGATGAGGACGCCCTGCGGATGCTCCGCCTGATCGCCGCCCCGCACCACGGCCGGACGCGCGTTGACGAGAAGAACGTTCCAGGTTCCGCCGCCCGTGACGCGCAGGTTTTCACCGTTTCTCGTTGTGGTGAACGTGGTGTCGCCGACGCGTGCGGTGACGGTCGTCCCGTCGGCCGGCTCGTAGACGCGGAGCGTGACGCCGTCGGCGTGGTCGTAGTCGGGACGGTCCTGCACCGCGCCCTCCGGGACGACCGCGCCGGGGCGGACGAGCAGCGGCACGCTGCCGAACCCGTGCGTTTCGCGCACCCAGCGTCCGCCTTCGACGCGTTCACCGGTGAGGTAGTGCGTCCAGGTCCCCTCCGGGACGTAGTAGGAGACCTCGCCGTCCGACGAGAACACGGGCGCCACGAGCAGGTCGTCGCCGAGCATGTACTGCCGCTCCAGGTGCGTGCACGCGGGGTCGTCCGGGAACTCGGCGACCATCGCCCGCATCATCGGAAGTCCCTCTTCATGCGCCTGCCGGGCGGCCCCGGAAAGATAGGGCATCAGCCGCATCTTCAGCCGGGTGAAATCGCGGAGGACGTCCACCGCCTCCTCGTCGAACAGCCAGGGCACACGGTAGGAACGGCTTCCGTGCAGGCGGCTGTGCGAGGACAGCAGGCCGAACGCGATCCAGCGCTTGAACAGCGCCGGGTCCGGTGTGCCCTCGAATCCGCCGATGTCGTGGCTCCAGTACCCGAACCCCGACATGCCCAGGGAGAGACCGCCGCGAAGGCTCTCCCCCATCGCCTCGAACGTCGATTCGGCGTCGCCGCCCCAGTGCAGCGGGAAGCGCTGGCCGCCGGCCGTGGCGGAACGGGCGAACACCACCGCCTCGCCCTCGCCGCGCCGCTTGCGGAGAAGGTCGAAAACGGTCTGGTTGTAGAGATGGGTGTAGTAGTTGTGCGCCCGTTCCGGGTCGGAGCCGTCGTGGTAGACGACGTCGGTGGGGATGCGTTCGCCGAAGTCCGTCTTGAAGGAGTCCACGCCCATGTCGAGCAGGGCGTCGAGTTTGCTCGCGTACCATTCCCTCGCCTCGGGATTGGTGAAGTCGACGACGGCTAGACCGGGCTGCCACTTGTCCCACTGCCAGACGTCGCCGTTCGGGCGTTTCAGCAGGTAGCCGCGTGCCCGCCCCTCCTCGAACAGGGGTGAGCGCTGCCCGATGTAGGGGTTGATCCAGACGCAGACGCGCAGGCCGCGCTCGCGTAGTCGGCGCAGCATCCCCTCCGGATCGGGGAAGACCCGCGGGTCCCATTCGAAGTCGCACCACTGGTACTCGCGCATCCAGAAGCAGTCGAAATGGAAGACGCTGAGCGGCAGGTCGCGCGAGGCCATCCCGTCGATGAACGACGTGACGGTCTCCTCGTCATAGGACGTGGTGAACGACGTGGAGAGCCACACCCCGTACGACCAGTCGGGAAGCCGGGCGGGGCGGCCCGTGAGCGCCGTGTACTTGCGCAGGATCTCCTTCGGCGTCGGCCCGTAGATGACGAGGTACCGCATCGACTGGCCTTCGACGCTGAACTGCGTCCGGGCGACGGCCTCCGACGCCACCTCGAAGGAGACCCGGCCCGGATGGTCGACGAAGACGCCGTAGCCCGCGTTGGTCAGGAAGAACGGCACGTTCTTGTACGCCTGCTCGCTGGCCGTGCCGCCGTCGGCGTTCCAGATGTCCACCGCCTGGCCGTTCTTCACCAGCGGCCCGAACCGTTCACCGAGCCCGTAGACGAAATGGTCCACGCCCAGATCGAGCTGCTCGCGGACGTAATGGCGTCCGTCGTCGGTGTCGATGACGGCCTGCGCCTTGGGCGCACTGCCGGTGAGGCGCCGCCCGTCCGCCAGGAAGTCGACGCCCCACTCCCCCGTCCGCCGGACCCGCACCGACAGCGCACCCGACGTCAGCGTCACCGCGTCGTCGCCGGCCGACACCTCACCCCCCGGGTCGGTGGCGAGCTCGAAATCGGGGCCGCGCCGCTGCCCGCCCGCGAAGTGCGTGAGGGTGACGCCGATGACGTCCGGCATCGGCGAGTCGCAGGTCAGCGTGACGACCGGGCCCTTGAGCAGGTCGCCCCGGTGCCGGATGCGCTGGACGGGCGCGTACACCGTGAACGAGCCCGGCCGGGTCTCGACGTCGAGGACCTCCACTGGGTGAGACGCGTGCACGCCCTCGCGCATCATCCAGTAGCCGTCACTGAACTTCATTGCTTGATCGCCCCCGCAGTGAGCCCGCGCGACAGAGTGCGCTGGAAGATGAGGAAGAAGAGCACGGTCGGGAGCAGGCCGAGCAGCGACGCGGCGCTGGACATCGTGGCGTCCATGAGCCGCTGCCCCTGCAGCACGCCGAGCGCGACCGAGACCGTCTGGTTCTCGTTGGAGATGAGGAAGACCATGGGGATCAGGAACTCGTTCCAGGTCCACACGAAGAAGAAGACCATCAGCACCGACAGCGTCGGCCGCACGACCGGCACGACCACCCGCCACAGCACCTGCCACCGGCCCGCGCCGTCGATCCGCGCCGCCTCCAGCAAGGGGCGCGGGAACGCCGACAGCACGGACGCCAGCAAGTACGTCCCGAAGGCGCTCTGGATGACGGTGAACACGATGATCACGCTGATCCTCGTGTCGTACAGGCCGACCTGCTTGGACAGGTAGTAGAGCGGGTAGACGAGCGCCTCCTGCGGCACGGTGTTCGCCATCAGCAGCAGGACCAGCACCCACATCCGCCCTTTGATCCGGCCGATGCCGAGGGCGTAGGCGTTCAGGACCGACAGCAGCACGGCGAGGACGGCCACGGACCCGCTGATGAACACGCTGTTCAGCAGCACCTGCCCGAACTCGACCCGCTCCCAGAACGCGCGGACGGCGTCCAGGTCGAACCCGTCCGGCGGCGCCAGCGGCCCCTTGGTGGAGTACTCCTGCGGCGTCTTGAGCGCGTTGAAGACCACCACGACGAACGGGATCAGCATCACGCCCGCGAACGCGGTCAGCGCCACCAGCACCGCATAGGCCGACGGGCCGCGCCGCCTGCGCTTGGACGTGCCGGGCCGCCGGGCTCGCGGCGGCGTCCCGGTCTCCTTCGCGAGGGTCGCGGTCACCGCTCCTCCCCCGGCTCGCTCCCCTGCATCCGCAGGAACAGCACGGTCAGCGCGACGATCACCAGCGTCAGCACGGTCGAGATCGCCGAGCCGTAGCCGACGTCGGACTTCTCGAAGAAGCTGACCCACGAGTAGTACGCCGGGACGTTCGTCGCCCCGCCCGGACCGCCCTTCGTCAGGACGAAGATGTGCGCGAACGCCTTGAGGGCGGCGATCGTCGTCCACAGCAGCACGACGAAGATCTCCGGCCGGATCTGCGGGATCGTGATGTGCCGGAAGCGCCGCGTCCAGGAGGCGCCGTCGATCTCCGCCGCCTCGTACAGCGACGGGTCGACCCGCTGCAGCCCCGACATGAAGATCACCAGCGGGAAGCCGATCTGGATCCAGACCATCACCGCGATGACGCTCCACAGCGCCGTGGCCGGATCACCGAGCCAGTCGTGCGCGAGCGCGCCGAGGCCCACCGCGTCCAGCAGCGCGTTGACCGCGCCGTCCTCGGGGGCCAGCAGCCAGCTCCACACCACGCCCGCGATGACGATCGGGAGCACCTGCGGCAGGTAGATGCAGGCGCGCAGGAAACTCGCGGTCCGCGCCCCGAAGTGCCGGCCGATCAGGTCGGTCAGCACCGAGGCGAGCACCAGCCCGATCATCGTCGGGACGATCGCCATCCCGACGATGATCAGCGCGTTGTGCCCGAACGACGCCCAGAACTGCTCGTCCCGCACCAGGTCGCGGTAGTTGTCCAGCCCGATCCATTCCGGCTTCCCGACGCCCGTCCACTCGGTGAAGCTCGTCCCGATGTTCATCAGGAACGGCACGCCGATGACGGCGGTGAACAGGAGCAGGCCCGGGAGCAGGTAGGGCACGTACCCCCACCGCTCCCGCGACCCGCCGCGGACCGGCGTCGTCACTTCGGCAGGCCGCCGTCGTAGGACTTCTGCAGACCCTCCAGGACCTCGGACGGGGCGGTGCCGTTCATCAGCTTCTGCGTCTGCGACACCCACACGTCGTAGAAGCCGGCGACCGGCCAGTCCGGGTAGTAGGCGAGCCCGCCGGACTCCGCCAGCCCGTCGAAGTCGCCGATCAGCTTCTTGGCCTTCTCCTCGGTGATCGCGGCCGGGTCCGCCGCGACCGGGATGCCGCCGGCGTTGCCGAGGGTGTTCTGGATCCCCTTCTTCATCGTGATGTCGATGAAGTCGTAGGCGAGCTCCTTGTTCTCCGACCCCTCGGGGACGACCCAGAGGTTCCCGCCCGAGCCGAGCGTCATCGTGGCGCCGGGCCAGACCGAGGTCTCCCACGCGAAGTCCGCCTCGGCGGCGACGCGGCCGAACCACCAGCTCCCGGAGAACATCATCGGGAACTCGCCCTTCATGAAGGCGACGCCGGCGTCCTCGGCCTTGAGGCTGACGGAGTTCTTGGCGATGTAGCCCCTCTTCACCCAGTCGGCGAACGTGGTCGCCCCGTACGTCCAGGCGGCGTCGTTGAAGTCCGTCTTGCCGGTGTAGCGCTGGAAGGCGTCCACCCAGCCCTGGTCGGCCTTGGCGAGGGCGAGCTGGTAGACGAACTGGTGCGCCATGTACTCGGCGCCGGCGTTGGTGAACGGCGTGACGTCCTCGGCGACGAAGGCGTCCATGGCGGCGACCAGCTGGTCGAACGTCGTCGGGATCTCTACGCCGTGCTTCTCGAACAGGTCCTTGTTGTAGTAGATCTGCAGGTACTCGGCGTAGTTGGGGACGCCGAACCACTTGTCGCCGCCCATCGTGCCCTTGGCGTCGTACTTGGCGGTGACCTGGACGTTCGGGCTGATCAGCTTGTCCCAGCCGCGCTTGCCGACCTCGGCCGTGAGGTCGGTCAACAGGCCCTGCTTCGACAGCATCCCGGCGGTCGCGTTGCCCTTGTTGTACTCCATGACGTCGGGGGCGTCCTTGGAGTTCAGCACCATCGGCGCGGTCTTCTGGATCTGCTCGAAGCCCTTCTCCTCGAACGTGACCTTCACGCCGGGGTGGCTCGCCTCGAACTCCTTGACGGCCTCGCTCCACGCCTTCCCCATGGCGCTGTCGGGGGCCTCGTAGTGCCAGAGCTTCAGTTCCTTGCCACCGGAGCCGCCGTCGCCGCCGCACGCGGTCAGCGACAGGGCGGCCGTGGCGAGGGCGGCGAGCACCGCCGCGCTCCTGCCTGCCTTGAACATGGTCACCTCCGGGGGTGGGGATCGACGCACTGTCGAAGCGCTTCGATTGCCCCGGATGCTAGGCCGCGGTGCGCCGCGGCACAATAGTCCGCACCGCATCGATTCGAGTTCGGCCTCGCTGACCTGCGCGAACATCTTGGGAGCGCTCCCAGATCGGGGCCGCCTCAGCCGCGGCACTCGCCGCCGTTCAGGGTGAAGCGGGACGGGCGTCCGTTGGCGCCGTCCTGCCGCCCGAGGAACCCGAACTCGGCGGAGCCGTCCGGCGGTATCGACCGGTTCCAGTCCGCCGCCCGCACCGTGACCACCGAGCCGTTCTGGACCTGGCTGCCGTTCCACAGCTGGGTGATCGCCTGGCCGTCGGGGAACTCGAAGCCGAGCTCCCAGCCGTCGATCGCGCCGTCCCCGAGGTTCGTGATCCGCACCGTGGCCTGGAAGCCCTGCGGCCACGTGCCGTCGATCCGGTACGCCACCGCGCAGGCGGCGGCCGCCGGCCGCGTCGGCGACGGGCTCGCCGCCACGGGCGGCCCGGCCGCCTCGCGGGACGCGTCCGGGGACAGCGCGGCCAGCAGCACCGCCGCCAGCGCGATCACCCCGGTCGCCGCGCCCGCGATGAGCAGCGGCCTGCGCGCCGACGCCCAGTCCGCCGACGCCGCCGGTGCCGGTGCCGGTGCCGGTGCCGCGGCGGGTGGGAGCGGGTCGTCCAGGACGCGCGTCGCCTCCCGTGGCGGGCCGGCCGGCTCGCCGCCGTCGCCGGCGGGCCGCAGCACCGGAAGCGCGGCGAGGCGCACGCCGGACGCCTCGGCGAGGATTCGCGCCGCCTCGGGGGCGGTGGGCCGCGCCTCCGGGTCGACGTCCAGGCACCGGATGCACAGGGCGGTGACCTGGTCGGGGACGTCCGGCGGCAGGGTGGGATCGTCCGCGGACGGGGCGCCGCCGAGGCACTCCCGGAGGACGACGCCGAGGGAGAAGACGTCCGCCGCGGGGGTCGGGGACGCGCCGTCCAGCAGCTCCGGAGCGACGTAGGCGGGGGTGCCGAGGAGGGGGCCGCCGGCCGCGGACGGGCCGGTGAACGCGATGCCGAAGTCGAGGACCTTCACGCCGACCGGGGTGAGGTACACGTTCGCGGGCTTGATGTCGCGGTGGACGATCCCGGCGGCGTGGGCGGCGGCCAGCGCGTCCGCGACCCCGGCGCAGATCCCGGCCGCCTCGCGCCATGGCAGCGGCCCCCGGGACAGGCGCGCCGACAGGGTCTCCCCGTCCAGCAGCTCCATGACCACGTACGGGACGCCCCGGTGCTCGCCGTAGTCGTGCACGCCGGTGATGTTCGGGTGCGCCAGGCCGGCGGCGGCCTTCGCCTCCGTGCGCAGCCGCCGCGTGAACTCCTCCGGCCACCCTTCCCTGGGCACCTTCACCGCGACGGCGCGGTCGAGGACGAGGTCCTCCGCGCGCCAGACGGTCGCCATGCCGCCGGCGCCGAGCGGGCGCTCCAGGCGGTAGCGGTCCCCGAGGACCACTCCCGGGGCGATGATCTCGGCCATGGACCGCAGCCTATTCCGTACCGTGGGCGCCGGTTCAGGGGACGAGGTACCGGCTGTCGCGGACGTCGGTGATCGCCATGTGGCCGGGGGCGTGCCCGATCGCCAGCTCGGGGCGGGACGCCATCACCGCCGCCTGCGGTGTCACACCGCACGCCCAGAACACGGGGATCTCGTCCTCCCGGATCTCGACCGGATCGCCGAAGTCGGGCCGGCCGAGATCGGCGACGCCGAGGGCGGCCGGGTCGCCGACGTGGACGGGGGCGCCGTGCACGGCCGGGTAGCGGGACGTCACCCGCACCGCGTCGGCCACCTGCCCGGCCGGGACGGGCCGCATCGACACGACGAGGGGTCCGCCGAACGCCCCGGCGGGGCGGCACATCCGGTTCGTCCGGTACATCGGGACGTTGCGGTTCTGCTCGGTGTGCCGGACGGGCACACCGGCCTCGCGGAGGGCGTCCTCGAAGGTGAAGCTGCACCCGATGAGGAACGCGACCATGTCGTCCCTCCAGTGGGCGGTCACGTCGGCCACCTCGGCGACGGGCTCCCCGTCCGCGTAGACGACGTAGCCGGGCAGGTCGGTGCGGAGGTCGCCGGCGAACAGGGAGGCGGACACCTCGCCGGGTTCGGTGACGTCCAGGACGGGGCACGGCTTGGGGTTGCGCTGCGCGAACAGGAGCAGGTCGTAAGCCTGCGCACGTGGCACGGCGATGAGGTTGGCCTGCGTCCACCCGGCGCACCAGCCGGACGTGGGGGCCTGCAGCCCGGCGCGGAACAGCGCCCTGGCCTGCTCCGGCGACAGCGCAGCCGGGTCGATCTGTGCCGGGTCGATCTGTGCCGGGTCGATCTGTGCCGGGTCGATCTGTGCCGGGT
>NZ_SMKM01000480.1 GCF_004348665.1 Actinomadura sp. GC306
GCGCCATCAGGTGTGCTGGGGAGGATGGGGGCGCGGCGGAGGCTGGTCGGGGTCGTGCTCGTGTGCGCGGCCGCGTCCGCGTCCGGGGTGGCCCTCCGGGCTACGGCCGTCGGCACGGGGCCGGTGCGCGAGCTGGCGCGCGAGGGGCGGTTCGCGACCGCCGAGGTGGTCGTGACGGGCGACCCGCGGGCGAAGCCGGGAAAGGGCCGGCAGGTGATCATTATCCGGGGCCGGGCGGAGACGGTCCCCCGGGCGGACGTCCGCGTGCCCGTGCTGCTGATCGCGGACGACGCGCGCTGGCGCCGCATGGTGCCCAGCCAGCGGGTTCGTCTCCACGGCAAGTTCCTGCTCCCCGAGGGGGCCGACCTGCTCGCCGCGGTCGTGATCGTCCGGGGCCCGCCCACCGTTCTCGGGCCGCCGTCGCGGATGCAGCGCGCGGCCGAGCACGTCCGGGCGCGGCTGCGGGCCGCGGTGGCGCGACTCCCGCCCGACCAGCGCGGAGTCCTGCCGGGCATGGTCGTCGGCGACACCTCCGGCCTCGACCCGGCGCTGGCCGAAGACTTCCGCACCGCCGGGCTCACCCACCTGATGGTCGTGTCCGGGGCGAACCTCGCGATCGTCATCGGGGCCGTCCTCGGCCTGTGCCGGCTCCTCGGCCTCGGCCGCCGCCGCGCCCCGCCCGTCGCCGTCATCGCGGTGGTCGCTTTCGTCCTGGTCGCGCGTCCGGAACCGAGCGTCCTGCGGGCGACCGTCATGGGCCTCATCGGCCTCCTGGCGCTGGTCACCGGGCGGCAGCGCCAGGGCGTCCCCGCCCTGGCCGCCGCCGTGCTGCTCCTCGTGCTGATCGACCCGGCCCTGGCGCGCTCCTACGGGTTCACGCTGTCGGTACTGGCGACCGCCGGGCTGCTCGTCCTGGCGCCGCGCTGGCGGGAGCGGCTGGCCCGCCGGCTGCCCGGCCCCCTCGCCGACGCCCTCGCCGTCGCGGCCGCCGCACAGGTCGCCGTGTCCCCCGTCCTGGTGATGCTCTCAGGGGAGATAGGCGTGATCGCGGTGTTCGCGAACCTCTTGGCCGCTCCAGCCGTCGCCCCTGCAACCCTCCTCGGCGCACTCGGCGCCGTGACGGCCCTCGTCGCCCTGCCCCTCGCGCAGGCCATCGTGTGGCCCGCGGGCCTGGCGGTCGGCTGGATCATCCGGGTGGCCCGCACCGCCGCCGCACTGCCCTACGCCACGATCCCGTGGCCGGGCGGCGGGCTGGGGGCCATCACGCTGCTCCTCGCCGCCGGAATCGCCGTCCTGATCCTGCGCAGCCGCCACCTGCGCCTCCTCGCCGCCGCCGCGATGACCGGGATCTTGGCGGCGGTCATCGCCATGCGCGTGACGGCCCCGGGCTGGCCGCCGCCCGGCTGGCGGATGGTCGCCTGCGACGTGGGCCAAGGTGATGCGCTGGTCCTGTCCACCGCCCCCGCCCAGGCCGTCGTCGTCGACACCGGCCCAGACCCCGCCCTGGTGGACCGATGCCTCCGCCGGCTCGGCGTGCGGGACGTCCCCCTCCTCGTCCTGACCCACCCGCATGCCGACCACATCGACGGCACGTCCGGCGTCAGGAACGGCCGCCGAGTACACGCGATGCTGACGACCTCCCGCACCTCCGGCCGGGAGGCGCGCCTCGCCCCCGGCGTCCGCACCCACCACGCCGAGGCGGGCCAGCAATGGCGCATCGGCGGCCTGACCCTCTCGGTACTCGCCCCGCGAACCGGCCCGGCCCTCACCCCCGGAGACGACGGCACCGAGATCAACAACGCCAGCGTGGTCGTCGTGGCCCGCAGCCCCGGCTTCAGCGCCCTCCTGGCCGGCGACATAGAAGAGGAGGCACAACGCGCCCTGATAACGGCCGTCCCTCACGTCCAAGTCCTGAAGGTTCCCCACCACGGAGCCAGAGGACAGGCCCCAGAGTTCCTGGCCGCCGCCCGCGCCCCCGTCTCCCTGATCTCAGTGGGCGACGACAACGACTACGGCCACCCGTCCCCGGCAACCCTCGAACTCCTCCAGCGCCTCGGCACCCAGATCCACCGCACCGACCAGGAAGGAGACATAGCCATAACCCGGACGAGAACCGGCATAGCAGTAGTCCCGCACCGCTGACCCGCGACCGCCCAAGCCCCCCGTTGCCGTTCTCACGTC
>NZ_SMKM01000481.1 GCF_004348665.1 Actinomadura sp. GC306
AGACCACGTCGAAGCCCATGCATTGACGCTGAAACCGGCTACTGGCCCGCCGCACCACTCGGCATCTGGGCCGCCATCCTCATCTCCTACGCCATCTGGCCCTCGGCCGACGACTGACCCCGGACACAGCGAAATATGGGTCGCGTCGCGCGCCGCCCCTCCACCACACTGCAACCCGTGGCACACCTGCACATCTTCGACATGGACGGCACCCTGCTGGCCGGCACCACCGCCAACCTCGAAATCGCCCGGCACCTCGGCACCCTCCCCGAACTCCACGACCTCGAAGCCCGCTTCGCCGCCGGCACCCTCGACACCCGCGGCTTCTCCATCCGCATCCACCGGCTCTGGCGCGCCCTCACCCCCGACATCGTCGCCGCCGCCTACACCGCCGCGACCTGGCTGACCGGCATCGCCGACGTCTGCGCCGACATCCGCGCCCGCGGCGAGCACTCCGCCGTCATCACCATGTCGCCCGACTTCTTCGCCCGCCACCTCCTCGACCTCGGCTTCGACGACGTCATCGCCTCCCGCTTCCCCCCGATGCCGTTCACCGGCACCCTCGACCCCTCCGGCGTCCTCACCCCCGGCGACAAGGTCCGCATCACCGAGGAACTGCGCACCCGCCACGGCCTCACCACCGCCCAATGCACCGCCTACGGCGACTCCATGTCCGACGCGCCGCTGTTCCGGCACCTCACCAACACCGTCGCCGTCAACGCCGACCACCACCTCGCCGACATCGCCGCCCTCGACTACCGCGGCACCGACCTCACCGAGGCCTACACCCTCGCCCGCAACGCCTCCCGATGACCGCCGCCGCGTGATCACCCGGACGGGCGGCCCCGGGGGGAGCGGCGCCCGCCACCGGCACCGCCGCCCGGGTGGGTTCTGTCGGTGGGGGGCGCTAACGTCCGGCGGGTGCGTCCCTCTGATGTTCAGCGCCTGACCGTTGCCGAGTGCGTCGACCGGTACGCGGGGATGGTGCGCGCGAAGACCTCGACGGGCGCGCTGTCGCCGAAGACTGCGGAGGTCTACGTGCGGGACGTGGTGACCTTCGCGGCACTGGCGGGCGCGGACCGGGTGCTGGACGATCTGACCGGTGAGGACGTCGATGAGGCGCTGCTGGGGTTCGCGCGCAAGCCGGACGGCCGCCGGCGGGCCGCGGCGGGGGATGCCGCGGCGGGAGCCGGTGCCCTGCAGAGCGGGGCGTCGCAGGCGCGTTTCCGGCGGTCGGTATCGGCGTTCTTCAAATACGCACTGGTGGCGGGGTGGGTGCAGCTGAACCCCATGCAGGCCGTCACGGTGCGCCCCAGGCAGCGGGGCGGGCTGCGGGCACAGCGGCGAGCGCTGACAGTGGAGCAGGCCGAGGGCCTGCTAGGAGCCGCACAAGACCTCGCCGAAACAGCCCCGGCCGCCCCGGGCAAACGACCCGATCAGCGAACCGAACTGCGCGACGGCCTCGTGGTCCTGCTGCTGGCGGCAGTCGGCCCGCGCGTCTCCGAACTCACGGCCGCGAACGTGGAGGACTTCTTCGTCAACGGCGGAACACGCTACTGGCGGATCTTCGGCAAAGGCGGCCGGACACGAGACGTCCCCCTGCCCGGCCCCGTAGTAGAAGTCCTCGACGCCTACCTCGCCGAGGGACGGAAACTCCTGGACCGAGGACGAGAACCGAAAGCCCTCCTGCTGTCCTGGCGAGGACGCCGCCTCGCACGCGGCGACGTGCAAGCCGTCATCGACCGCGTCCTGGCACGGGTAGAGCCCGGACGCCGGCGAAGCGTCACACCCCACGGACTACGGCACACCACCGCCACCCACCTGCTCGCAGCGGCCACCGACATGGACGCCGTGCGCCGCGTCCTCGGCCACGCCGACCTGTCCACGCTGGGGCGCTACCGAGACGAACTCCCCGGAGAACTGGAGGCGGCCATGCGCGTCCACCCGCTCCTCGGCAACGTCGACGACCCCCGCCGCCGGTAACCGCCCATGAGACCGACCCCCATCACCGGCCGGGACCTCTTCGAACAGGTCGGCGAGATCATCCGAGGCGCGACACCACCCCACCTCGGACGCCCCCACGTCCACGTCCGCCACAACGGAGTCAAAACCTGGTTCGGCGACCCCGCACCCCAGCGCGAGCACTACGAAGCCCAGATCCTGTCTCTT
>NZ_SMKM01000482.1 GCF_004348665.1 Actinomadura sp. GC306
CCTTCGCGGGGACGGTGCCCGGGATGACGGCCCAGTACCCGCCGGCCGGGACGGCGCGCCGCAGACCGGTGCTACCGGCGATCCTCGCCGGGGCGGTCGTGGCGACGGCGATCCTGGCGGTCGCCGGGTTCGTGCTGTGGCCGGACGGCCCGTCCGGCGGCGGCCCGGAGGAGTCCCGGCAGCCGACGACCGTCGCGAAGCAGTCCATCCCCGCCGAGCGGGACACGCCGACCGTGCCCGCGACGGAGCCGGCCTCGTCCGGCGGGCCGTCCCGGACGGCCCTCCCGGACGGGCTCGTCCGCTCGGCCGGCCCCGGCTTCTCCATCGCGATCCCGCGCGGGTGGCAGCGCACCGAGCAGGGCAACAGCGTCATCTGGAACGACCCGGCGAGCACCGCCTACATCCAGGTCGACCGGACACCCTGGACGGGCGACCCGTACGACCACTGGCTGACCTGGGAGCGGGAGGCCATCGCCGACGGCAAGCTGCGGAACTTCAGGCGGATCGCGATCACCGAAACCAGCGTCCTCGGCGTGCCCGCCGCCGACATCGAGTTCACTTGGGTCCGTGACAGCGGCCTCACCCGCGCCCGCGACCGCGGGGTGATCGCGGGGGGCCGGTCGTACGCGGTCATCGTCGCGGTTCCCGCCGCCCGGTGGAACGAGAACGAGGCACTCGTGAACAATGTGCTCGACACGTTCCGTCCCTCCGGGGTGGGATGACGAGCGGGGGGGGATCCGGTAGTCATGGCACAGGCACGTCTGCTCGGTAATCGCTACCGGCTCGACTCGGTGGTCGGCCGTGGCGGGATGGGCACCGTGTGGCGCGCCTTCGACGTCATGCTCGACCGGGAGGTCGCGGTCAAGGAGGTCGTGCTCCCGCCTGGCCTGGACGACTCCGAACGCGCCGTGCTCTACGAGCGGACGTTCCGGGAGGCGCGGGCGTCGGCGCGGTTGAACCACTCCGGGGTGGTGACCGTCCACGACGTGGTCGAGGAGTCCGGCAGCCCGTGGATCGTGATGGAGCTCGTCCTCGCGCCGTCCCTGCAGGACCTGCTGGACCGCGGGCCCATGGACCACCGCCGGGTCGCCGACATCGGGCTGCAGATGCTCGGCGCGCTCCGCCACGCCCACGAGAAGGGCATCCTGCACCGCGACGTCAAGCCCAGCAACGTCCTGATCACCGACACGGGGCGGGTCGTGCTGACCGACTTCGGCATCGCGCAGGTGGAGGGCGACGCGACCCTCACGCAGACGGGCCTGGTCATGGGGTCGCCGGCCTACATCCCGCCGGAGCGGGTGCAGGGTGAGCGCGCGGTGCCGGCGTCCGACCTGTGGGCGCTGGGCGCCACGCTGTACGCGGCCGTGGAGGGCCGCTCCCCCTACGAGCGGTCGGACGCGATGTCGTCTCTGCAGGCCGCGCTGACCGAACCGGTGCCGCCGGCACGCAACGCGGGTCCGCTCGCGCGGGTGCTGGACGGGCTGCTGGCGCGCGAGCCCGCGAACCGGATGACGGCGGCGCAGGCGCAGCCGCTGCTCACCCGGGTCGCGGCGATGCTCCCGCCGTCGCGCCCGCAGCCGCCGCGTCCCGCCGAGACGGTGACCGACGACGAGTCGGGCCGCTACGTGCGGGGCGGCGGCCGGGCGGGCGACGCGTCGGAGACCGTCCTCGATCCGGACGAGCTGGACGTGGTCACCCGCCGCGACCCGGGCGAGCCGGAGCCGATCACCCGCAACGACCCGGTCGGGTTCGGCGACCAGGGTTACGGCCCCGGTTCCGGACGGTCCTTAAACCAGGGCCAGGGGCAGGGCCGGCCGGCGCCCTACGCGCAGCCGCCGCCCGCCGGCGGGGGGCCGGAGGCGCGGACGTTCCGGGAGAGCGACTGGACGCCGCCGCCCTCGCGGACGCGGCAGGCCCCGGGCCCGCAGACGCCGCCGCCGTGGGAGCAGCCCCGGCAGTACACGAACTGGCAGCAGCCTCCGCCGCCGCCCGTGCACGGCATCGGCGGCGACCGGGTGGAGCGCCGCAAGACGGTCCTGGTCGTCACGATCGCGGTGCTGCTGGTCGTGGCGGCCGTGCTGGCGGGCGCGTTCATCCTGCGCGGCAAGCTCCAATCGGACGCGACGGCGGCCCGCCCGCCCGCGATCCCGGCCGCACTCC
>NZ_SMKM01000483.1 GCF_004348665.1 Actinomadura sp. GC306
GAGCAGGGGTGGCCGCAGGAGACGCAGCTGGACACCGACGCGTTCAAGACCCAGCTCGACCCGGGCCCGGCGTGGCCCGGCGCCGACCCGCAGCCTCCCCCGCCCCCCGCGCCGCAGGCGGACCCGCCGCCCGCGGCGCCGGACCACGGGGTGCAGGTCGCCGAGGCGTACGGGACGCGGTTCCTGTGCGGCGCCGACGACATCGAGCGGGTGGTGACCGAGGTGCGGCGGCGCGGCAAGTGGGCGCGGCGGCTGCGGGGGCAGGAGGTGTCCAGCGCGTCGGCACCGGCGCTGCTGCTGGTCGGAGCGCCCTCCAGCGGGCAGCGGCGGCTGGCGCGGATGGCCGCGGCGGCGCTGGCGGAGGTGGAGGCCTCCAGCGGCGAGGTCCGCGTCGCGCACGCCGAGGACCTGCGCGAGCACGGCCCGGACGGGCTGCGCGCGGTGCTGGACGAGCACGCGGGCCACGTCCTGCTCCTGGACGGCCTTGACGCGCTGGTCCTGGACGAGTCGCAGGGCCCGGCCTACGCGTCGGTGCTGTACCGGACGCGGCTGGAGGGCGTCAACGACACCGCGCTGCTGGCGACGTGCGAGCCGGGGCGGCTGGCCGAGCTGTCGGCGGTGGCGCCGGAGCTGGTGACGGATCTGCGGGCGGTGCGGCTGCCGGACCTGAACGAGCCGCGGGCGCGGGCGGCGCTGGTGGGGCTGCTGGCCGAGGAGCGGCGGCTGCGGCTGGGCCCGGACGCGTGGGCGGTGGTGGAGCGCGAGGTGGCCGAGCTGCGGCCGCGGGGGCGGCTGACCGGCGCGCGGCTGGTGGAGTCCTACCTGGACCGGGCGGCGACGCGGCATCTGGGCCGCGCGGAGGAGACGCGGGCGATCGGCGGTGCGCTGTCGCTGACGGCGGCCGACTTCGAGGGCCTGGCCGCGGAGCTGTCGGGCCGCTGACCCCGGCCGCCCCCCGCCGAACCGCGGCCGGTGCCCCTGCCGGGCCCTGCCCTGCGGCGGTGCTTTCGGTGGAGGGCGTGCGCGAGGCGGCCTTCACTGCGGTCTCCGCGGACTCGTCGCCCGGGTCCCCTCGGCGGCGGTGAGCGGTGCCGGGGCGTGGTGCGGGGCGTGGTGCTCGTGCGGCGCCTGGTGTGCCGGGACGGCGCGGATCGCCTTACCCGCGGGGGATCTGGGCCCCCTCGCCGGGGGCGGATCACCGGCGGGCGGGGCCACCATGGGGGCGTGGACCGTGTTGACCGGCTGCTGGCGCTGATCTGCGAGCTGCGCGCGGCCTCCCCCGAGCCGGTGGAGCCCGCCGTGCTGGCGGCGCGCCTGGAGGTCGGCGAGCGGACCGTCCGGCGGGACCTGGAGCTGCTGGAGCACGGCGGGCTGCCGGTGCGGCGGCGCAAGGGCCGCGGGGTCGCGCTGCCGCGCGCGCCGGAGCCCGTGCCGCTGGGCGAGGCGGCGTCGCTGACGGGCCCGGTGCGCGACACCCTCGCCGAGGCGGTCCGCACCCGCCGGGTGGTGCGGCTGGCCTACACCGACCGGGCGGGGGCGCGCAGTTTCCGTGACGTGGAGGCGCACGGCCTGGTCACCGCCCCCTACGCCGAGTACCTGGTGGGGTGGTGCCGGATGCGGGACGGGCCGCGGCTGTTCCGGCTGGACCGGGTCGGCGCGGCGTTCCTGTCGGGGCGGAGCGCGGAGGTCCGCGATCTGGACGCGCTGCTGGCGGCGCTGCGGGTGCCGGTGCCGCGTCCCCCGCCGGGGCCGGAGCCGCGGGGCCCGGCGGGTGCGGCGCGGGCGCGGGCGTGGACGCTGGACCGGCTGGAGTTCGTGCGGTCGCGGCTGCGGGACGCGGCGGCCGAGGCCCGTCCCGGCGCGCGGGGCGGGACGGCGGGCGCGGCGGCGCTGCGGGCGGTGCTGGGGCATCTGGCGGAGTGGACGCGGTGGCAGGTCGCGGCGGTGCGGGCGGCGGCGACGGGTGAGGACCCGGTGCTGGACGGGCGCCGCCCGCGGTTCCCGGCGGAGTTCGGCCTGCGGATGCCCTACGAGGCGCGGGAGCGGATGATCCAGGACGCGATGGCGCTGCGGTCGCTGGGCGAGCTGGCGCGGGACCTGCAGGAGGTGCTGGAGGCGGCGGGGCACTGGGCGGCGGGCTGCGACGACGCCTTGTGGG
>NZ_SMKM01000484.1 GCF_004348665.1 Actinomadura sp. GC306
ACGCGCACCCACCCGTCCCGCCACGTCACCCGGATGCGGACGGCGAACGGCTCGCCCGCCCCGGCAACGGTCTTGCCGCCGTCGCCGGAGACGCTCTCCTCGGCTGCGGCTTCGTCGGGGGCTTCGTCGGGGGCTTCGTCGGCGGTTTCGGCGGGGGTGCGGGCTGCGGTCTCGTCGGGGGCGGCGTCCATCGGGTCAGCCGCTCTTCACCGCGCACAGCAGGCCGTCGCCCACCGGGAGCAGCATCGGGACGAGCCGCTCGTCGTCGCGGACCATCCGGTGCACCTCGCGGATCGCCTCGGTGTCGGGGTCGCGCCGGTTCGGGTCGGCGACCCGGTCGTGCCACAGCGCGTTGTCGAACGCGACGACGCCGCCCGGCCGCAGCAGCCGCAGCGCGTCCGTCAGGTACTCGGGGTACTCGCGCTTCTGCGCGTCGCAGAACACCAGGTCGTAGGCGCCGTCGGTGAGCCGCGGCAGCACCTCCAGCGCCGGCCCGGTGATCATCCGGGTGCGGAAGGAGCCGAGCCCCGCCGCCACGTACGCCTGCTTCGCCATCCGCTGGTGCTCGGGGTCGATGTCGACGGTCGTCAGCACCGCGTCCTTCGGCATCCCCCGCATCAGCCAGATGCCGGACACACCGCAGCCGGAGCCGACCTCCACGACCGTCCGCGCGCCGAGCAGGGTCGCGAGGAAGCGCAGCGCCGCCCCGGCGGCCGCGCCGATCGGCACGGCGCCGACCTCCTCGCCGCGGCGCCTGGCGTCCAGGAGCGACTCGTCTTCGGGGAGGTAATCCTCCACATAGGCCCGGGTGGCCTGAACGGCGTCGATGGCTGCCTCCTCGCGGGACCCCCGCCTGGGTCATGCTGGAAAGACCATATCGCTGACAGGGAACCGACTGGAGTTTCAGCGCGTTGTAACGAAGGAAGGAATCCGCTCACGAGCGGGTTCTCCCCACTGAGCACCGAACCGGTAGAGACCGCCCCAGCCCAGGCGAGACCGTGCCGTTCCAAGGCGAGACCTTGGCTCACGAGAGAGGAACAGCCCGGCACCATGGGAGTCGCAGCACTCAGTTTCAGAAGCGCTGTGGGGGTCGGCCCCAGGCAAGGGGTGGGCAGTGGCACGAGCGCTCGCGAGAACGCCCCCGAGGCGGAATGGGCACCACCGTCCTGGGACGAGGTCGTCCGCGAGCACTCCGCCCGCGTCTACCGGCTCGCCTACCGGCTGACCGGTAACCAGCACGACGCGGAAGACCTCACGCAGGAGGTCTTCGTCCGCGTGTTCCGTTCACTGTCGAACTACACGCCGGGCACGTTCGAGGGCTGGCTGCACCGGATCACCACGAACCTGTTCCTCGACATGGCGCGGCGCCGCCAGCGCATCCGCTTCGAGGGCCTCGCCGACGACGCCGCCGAACGCCTCCAGGGCCGCGAGCCGACCCCTGCGCAGGTGTTCGACGACACCAACTTCGAC
Organism: Actinomadura sp. GC306; assembly: GCF_004348665.1. Taxonomy (GTDB): domain Bacteria; phylum Actinomycetota; class Actinomycetes; order Streptosporangiales; family Streptosporangiaceae; genus Spirillospora. The sequence goes on from NZ_SMKM01000484.1 coordinate 1,471, forward strand.
GCCGACGTGCAGGAGGCGCTCGACGCGCTGGCGCCCGAGTACCGCGCCGCCGTCGTCCTGTGCGACATCGAGGGGCTCTCCTACGAGGAGATCTCCGCGACGCTCGGCGTCAAGCTCGGGACGGTGCGCAGCCGCATCCACCGGGGGCGGGCGCAGCTGCGCGGGGCGCTGGAGCACCGCGCGCCGACCCGCCGCAGGCCCGGCACCAGGAACGAGTACCAGGCGCTCCAGGCGATGGAGGCCGCGGAGAACGACGACGTGACGGGGGGCGTGCATGTGGCGGGCGCCGTAGGGCCGCAGCCGGACGGCGTGTAAGTCTGAGATCTGAAGTGCGAGTCCGGCATTGCCCACCGCACGCGGGGCGGGACCGCGTGCCCGATGGAACGGAACGACGGAGGCGGCGTGAGTTGTCTGGGGGAGCGTCTGACCGCTCTGGTCGACGGTGAGCTGGGGCACGAGGAGCGCGACCGCGTCCTCGCCCATCTCGCGGGCTGCGCCCAGTGCAGGGACGAGGTCACCTCGCTGCGCCTGCTCAAGGGGCGGCTCCGCAACCTGTCCGACGCCCCGATCGCCGACGAGGCCGGCGGCCTCCCGTCCCCGGACTTCCTGACCCGCCTGCGCGGCCTGCCCGCGTCCGCCGACCCGCCCGGCGGCCTCC
>NZ_SMKM01000485.1 GCF_004348665.1 Actinomadura sp. GC306
GGCACCGGGGGCCAGGGCGGAGAGCCACGACCAGACGTCGACGAGGCGCCGCCAGGGGATCTTGACCGTGTAGGCGCCGGCGACCTTGAACTCGGTGCCGAAGCTCCAGGACCGCCGGGTCATCGGCGCCTCGTCCTGGCCCGCGACGGCCACCTCGGTCAGCGACACCGGCCGGGATCGGAAGCGGGTGCGGAACTGCGCCGTCTTGACGTCCATGTAAGCCTGCAGCCTGCCGTCCCCCGAGAGCGTGAGGCCGAAGTCGGGCGGGTTGACGAAACGCAGCCGGCTGCTCATCGAGGCCCGCGCCTCCACGGAGGCCCCGGTGCGCGGGGTGCCGAGGGCCGAGCCGACGGAGAAGGAGCCGCCGATGCCGGCGCCTCCCTCGAAGGTGAGCGCCAGGGCGTCCCGCGTGAACGAGCCCGTCACGCCGCCGCCGACACCCCGGTAGAGGCTGGCCTTGAGGTCGAGGCCGGCGTCGTCCACCGGGATCGGGACGGCGGAGTCGTCGTCGGCGCGCGCGTCCTCCCCGGGGCGGCGCGCCGCCGCCTGACCCGCGGCGTTGAGCGGTAGCGGCGCCCCGCTGGAGAGGTCCCGCGAGGCGCAGGAGGCGTCGACGGCACAACCGCAGGCGCGGGCGAGGTTCGTCCGGGCCTTCGGCACGATCAGCATCGCCGGAGCGGCCAGGACCATCGCGCACACCAAGATGATCCGGACACGCCTGTCCCCGCATGCTCGCTTCATGATTCCTCAGTCCGCGCACCTGCCCCCACCCCGTACCGAACAGCGACACTATACCTCTAAGTAGCCGGATAAACACATAGAGTGACTACTCTGACATTGTGCGGCGTCCGGTACGGGGCGGGCGGACGGTTCAGGACGCGGCGAGTTCGCGGCGGCGCGCGGCCCACTGGAGGGAGTGGCGGATGGCGTCCTCGATGGTGTACTCGGCCTTCCAGCCGAGCAGCTCCCCCGCCTTGACCGGATTCACGAAGGCACCGACGACGTCCCCGGGGCGGGCGGGGGCGTCCTCGGCGCGGAAGGCGTCGCCGACGACCTCCCGGAATGCGGCCACCAGTTCGCGGACGGTCGTGCCGTCGCCGGTGCCGAGGTTGATGACCTGGTAGCCGGGGCGGTCGCCCAGCGGCGGGATGATCGAGTCGAAGCGGAGGGCGGCCTCGTAGAACGCGCGGGCGATGTCCCAGACGTGGATGTAGTCGCGGATCGCCGTGCCGTCCCGCGTCGGCCAGTCCACCCCGGTGATCTTGAACGGCACGCCGAGGTCGTGGCACTCGATCATCTTGCCGAGGGCGTGCGTGGGCTTGCTGCTCTGCAGGCCGGTCCGCAGCTGCGGGTCCGCGCCGATCGGGTTGAGGTAGCGCAGCGAGATCACCCGCAGCCGGGACGCCTTGGTGAGGTCCTCCATCAGCAGCTCGGCCATCATCTTCGAGCGGGTGTAGGGGTTCTGCGGCTCCAGCGCGGAGGTCTCCGTCACCGACAGGTCCGGCTCGGGCCGGTACATCCCCGCGGTGGACGCGAAGATCATCCGGTCCCGGCCGTTGCGGATGAGGTGGCCGGCGAGGTCGAGGGTCCTGCTGAGGTTGACCCGGTAGTAGCGCAGCGGGTCGGCCATCGAGTCGGGCACCACGATCAGCGCGGCGCAGTGGACGGTCGTGACGATGTCGGGGTGCTCCGCGAAGATCCGGTCCACCAGCTCCCCGTCGCCGATGTCGCCCCGGTAGAAGATCCGCCCGTCGGCGAACTCCGGCCGGCCCGTGACGAGGCTGTCGAGCACCACGGGCGTCACCCCGCGTTCGGCGAAGGCGGAGGCGATGGTGCTGCCGATGAACCCGGCTCCCCCTGTGATCAGGACTTTCATGTGGCATCCCCAGATGGCCGTGCGTCCCCGGAAAGTGGTCACGCTCAGGATCAGGAGGCGGTCGCGGACGGTCAACGGCCCGCACCCGAGGTGACCGGCTCCGGACGGCGGTGAACCGGCGGGCCTCGCCGGACGTCCGCGCACGAGTTCTTCCGCGGCCGCCGCCGGCGGGGATCTCGGGGGCACGGCGGGCGGGTCCGCGGACGTCCGAAACGCGCGG
>NZ_SMKM01000486.1 GCF_004348665.1 Actinomadura sp. GC306
GCCTGACAAACACCCCCGCCCCGCACCGGTCACGCTGGATCAACAAGCCCGGACCCCGGGGGTCACTCCACCAGGCGCACAGTATCCACGGGCACCGGAACGAGTCGCCGGACAGCAGGTCCACCACCGCACCGCACCCGCCACGCCAGATCGACGAGCCAGACGGCGAGAGTCACTTCACCAGGCGGAGGATCCAGGGGTAACGGAACGAGTTGCCGGACAGGGCGTAGACGGCCGCCACCAACGACAGGACCCACGCAACGGCGTAGACGACCCCGCCGATGCCGAAGGTGACGATGGTCAGCAGGAGGAGCGTCAGATGGAAGTTCACGGCCTCGGCCGCCTGCCGCCGGACGTACTCGGACCGCTTCCCGCTCAGCAGCATCAGCACGAGCGGCCCGACGAACAGGGTCGGGACGGCCACGGCGTGCGCCGCCGAGGCGAGCATGCGGTCCTCGCCCGTGGGGGGCTCCCCGTCCCAGGGGACGGCTTTTCGCCCCGGCCGCGGCGCGGGCACCAGGTCGTGGGTGAGCCCGCCGAGGTCGTTACGGGTCTTCGCCGTCATCGCCAGGTGCGTGCGGAGGTCGAATTCCTCGTGGTCGAGCCGGCCCTCCGCGTACGCGTCCTGCAGGCGCCCGATGACCGATTCGCGTTCGGCGTCCGAGACCCTCAGATCCCCCACCGCGTAGCTGCTGTTCATGCCTTTCATGCTCCGCGACGCGGCGCCGTGCGGCATCAGGGATGACCCTGACCGGCCCCTGATTCGAGTTCGCGGTACTCCTTCCCGGGGGTCAGCTTCCCGCCGAACAGCTCGCTGACGGTCACGAACACGTAGCCCTTGGCGGCCAGCCTGTCGACGATCTCCGGGACGGCCCGCACGGTCGTCCGGTGGATGTCGTGCAGGAGCACGATGCCGCCGGGTTTCGCCTGCTTGACGACCCGCCGCTCGATGTCGTCGGTGTCGCGGTTCCGCCAGTCGAACGGGTCGACCGTCCACAGCACCTGCGCCATGCCCATCCGCCGCGTGACGCGGGCCAGGCGCTCGGACGTCGACCCGTACGGCGGCCGCAGCAGGACGGGGGTGACCCCGGATGCGTTGCGGATCGCGTCCTGCGTCCGGGTCAGCTCCGACACGATCGTCTTCTTGGACGCCCTGCCAAGGTCGGCGTGCGTGTAGCCGTGGTCGGCGAGTTCGTGCCCGGCCGCATGGGTGCGCCGCACGAGGTCGGGACGCTTGGCGGCGTTCTCGCCCACCAGGAAGAACGTCGCCTTGACGTTGCGGGACGCGAGGATGTCGAGCAGTTCCCCGGTGCTCTCCGCCGGCCCGTCGTCGAACGTCAGCGCCAGGCACTTCGCCTGCGTGCAGTCGGGCGGCGGCGGTGGCGGAGGTTCCGGCTTGGGCTCGGGCGCCTCGCTCTTGGGCCCGGGCGCCTTGCCTTTCGCCGCGGCGAGCCGCGCGGCTCCGCCGTCCGGGGCCAATGTGCTCAGCCATCCGCATACCGCCGCCACGAGCACGGCGGCGGCCGCTCGCCGGACCACCCCTATCAACACACGCCCCCCGCTGCTGATCCCCCGAGACGCGACAGTCTAGAGCGCGGCGCCCCGCCGGACGGGGATACCGCCGCCGTGTCGGGAACCACGCGTCCCGCCGAGCCGTTATCGTCATAGACCGCACCGACCCCGGAAGAGGTCCGGGGCCGCACCAGACGACGGGACAGGCATGAGGTTCCGGGATCGATTCGGGCTCCGCAAGAACCGCGGGTCCTCGGTCACGAGGCTCGACCGCGAGGCCACCGACTCCGACATCGAGGCGCTGATCGCCTTCGCCCGCAGCCGCCGCGGCGTGGAGTTCTTCGTCGAGCCGGAGACGTTCGCCACCGACACCACGGCCGTCGCCGTGGCCCACGACGGCGAGTGGACCCGCCGCCGCGTGGGCTCCCCCAAGGTCATCGCCAAGGTGGCCCGCGACCTGAAACTCCCCATCTACGACGTCCAGATCGTCGGCTACCCCGCCCGCATGCGCGCCTGGAACGCCCGCAACCCGAACCGCCGAATCGACCCCGGCACCCCCGGCGAAGCCGTAGCCCCCTGACC
>NZ_SMKM01000487.1 GCF_004348665.1 Actinomadura sp. GC306
GGTCGATGACGACGGGCCCGGCACGGTGGGCGCGGCGGTGGCCGGGAACGGGTTGCGGGGCATGCGGGAGCGGGCCGCGTCGGTCGGCGGGCAGGTGACGGCCGGTCCGGGCCCGGCGGGCGGGTTCCGGGTGTGGGCGCGGCTGCCGGTGGACGCCGCCGCGCCCGCGGCCCGCGTGGGGACGCTGGAGGCGGGGTGATCCGGGTGCTGCTGGCCGATGACCAGACGCTGGTGCGGGCGGGGTTCCGGTCGATCCTGGAGGGTGAGGACGACATCGAGATCGTCGCCGAGGCCGGGGACGGGGAGCGGGCGGTGCGGCAGGCGGCGCTGCTGCGGCCCGACGTGGTGCTGATGGACGTGCGCATGCCCGTCCTGGACGGCCTGGAGGCGGCGCGCCGCGTCCTCGCCGACCCGGCGCTGCGCGGCGTCCGGGTGGTGATCCTGACGACGTTCGACCTGGACGAGTACGTCTACGGCGCGATCCGGGCGGGCGCGAGCGGGTTCCTGGTCAAGGACACCGAGCCGGCCGAGCTGATCCGCGGGGTGCGGGTCGTGGCGCGCGGTGACGCGCTGCTGGCGCCGGCGGTGACGCGGCGGCTGATCGCGGAGTTCGCGGCGCGGCCGGCCGCGCCGCCGCCGGCGGCGGTGCTGGAGTGCCTCACGTGCCGGGAGCGGGAGGTGCTGGAGCTGGTCGCGGCGGGGCTGTCGAACGAGGAGATCGCCGGGCGGCTGGTGCTGGCGCCGGCGACCGCCAAGACCCATGTCAGCCGGATCCTGGGCAAGGTGGGGGCGCGGGACCGCGCGCAGCTGGTGGTGCTGGCGTATGAGACCGGTGTGGTCCGGCCGGGGCGGCCGCGGTGACCGCGGCGTGGCGGGTACGGTCGGCGGGGACGGGTCCCCGGCCGGGCGGGCGGTGCAACCGGGTCGGGCGCGGCGGTGTTGAGCGGATGTGACGGTTACGGACGAGGTCTGCGGCTCCCACGCGGGCGGTGCCGCCGATGCGGCGGCCGGGCGGGTCGTCGCGGCGCTGTCGGGCGACCTGGACGCGGGGTTCGCGGTGCTGTACGAGGCGTACCGGGGTGCGGTGTTCTCCACGGCGCTGCGGTTGTGCGGGCGGTGGGCCGAGGCCGAGGATCTGGCGGCGGAGTCGTTCCTGCGCGCCTACCGGGCGCTGTGCGGGTACGGGCCGGAGCGGATCGCGGAGCTGCGGCCGCGGGCGTGGCTGCTGGCGATCCTGGCGAACGTGTGGCGCAACGGGCTGCGGTCGGCGGCGCGGCGCCCGCGGGCGGCGGGTCCGATCGAGGAGGCGCCTGATCCGCCCGATCCGGGCGAGGGCGTGGAGGACGCCGCCGCGCGCCGTGAGACGGGCCGGGAGCTGGCGGTGCTGCTGGCGCGGCTGCCGCCGGACCAGCGCGCGGCGGTGGTGCTGCGGCACGTCGCGGACCTGCCGGTCGCGGAGATCGCCGTGGTGCTCGGCATGCCGGAGGGCACGGTGAAGTCGCACGTCTCCCGGGGGCTGGCGCGGCTGCGCGTGCTGCGCGGCGCCGGCCGGCCGGGCCAGGAGCAGGGAGGGGGCGTCCGATGACGCGAGACGAGCGCGGGCCGGCGGGGGGCGCGCCGGGTGACCCGGCGGCCGACTCGGCGGCCGACTCGGCGGGTGGGCTGGCGGCGGAGCTGGCGGAGCTGGGCGCCGACGCGCCCGCGGGGCTGCTGGACCGTATCGCCGCGCGCCGCGTCCGGGTGCCGGGGCCGCTGCCGGGCCGGTTCGCCGACCTGCAGGTCGCGTTCACCGACCGCGGGGTCGCGTACCTGCGCGCCGGGATGGAGGAGGCGGAGTTCGCCGCGGCGTTCCGCGCCCGGTTCGCGCGTCCGCTGCTGCCGGGCGCTGCGGCGCCCGAGGGGCTGGCCGCGGCGCTGCGGGACGGGCGCCCGGGGGCGCTGCGGCTGGACCTGCGGGGCCTCGGCGAGTTCGAGGCGGCGGTGCTGGCGGCCGCCGCGCGGATCCCGCGGGGCCAGGTGCGCCCGTACGCGTGGGT
>NZ_SMKM01000488.1 GCF_004348665.1 Actinomadura sp. GC306
GGCCTGGGTGGGTGCCCGCCGAGGGGCGGCCTGCTGTGCGGTCATGCGTCCTCCGTGGTCACGTGCGTGTCCGGCTGCGGTACCCGCTCACGCGCGTCCCATACGCCCTGTTCCTCCCCCGGTGCCGCTTGCGGTGCCCGGGACGGCCCGCCGCCGGGCCCGCGGGCGGCGCCGCCGGAGACCTCGGGGACGCCGGGCAGCACGCCGGACTCGGTGTGCCGGGCGAGCATCTCCACCACCGCGCGGGGCCCGCCGCGCCCGGCCGCGCGGCGCTGCCGGTCCGCGCCCGTCCCGGCCCGGCGCACGCCCGCCAGCAGCGCGCGGACGGTGTCCAGGTCGCCGGCCTCGGCCAGCGCGGGCCGGGCCCTGGCCAGCAGGTCCTCCACCATGCGCCAGGGCGGGACGCGCCGCCGGGTGAACGGGTCCAGCGCGTGGCCGCGCATCCCGTGCCGGGCCGCGCTCCACAGCGCCGCCGCGCAGACCTGCGCGTCCACGCGCGGGGCCTCCCGCCCGGCGGCCAGGTCCCGCAGCGCCGCGCCGACCAGGCCCCGCGACAGCGCCGCCTGCAGGACGGCCTCGTCGGCGGTGGCGGCGGCGTCGGCGGCGCGGACCTCCACCGTCGGCCACCGCGGCGACGGCCGCGCCAGCCAGAACGTCATCGCGCCGTCCACCAGCGCGCCCGCCTCCACCAGCGCCGCGACGCGCCCGTCGTGCTCGGCCGCCGACGCGGCGAACGGCGGGACGCCCGCGCCGGGGAACCGCCACATCTCCACGATCCGGCGGCCGGCGAAGCTCCCGGCGCGGCCGCGGCCGAACGGGGAGTTCACCGCCAGCGCCGCCAGCGTGGGCAGCCACGGCCGCAGGTGGTTGACGACCTGCACGGCCGTCTCCCGGTCGGGGACCCCGACGTGGACGTGGCAGCCGCACGCCTGGTAGTCCGCCACCACCTCCCCGTAGGCGCCGCGGACCGCGGCGAACCGGTCGCCGGGCGCCACCGGCGGGGGCGGCCCGTCCAGCACCGGCGCGCCCGCCGACACCAGCCGCGCCCCGGCCGCCCGCGCGGCGGCGGCCAGCCGGGCCCGCCCGTCGCGCAGCTGCGCCCGCAGGACCGCCAGGTCGCCGCACACCCCGGTCGCCGCCTCCACCTGCGAGGCCAGCAGCTCGGGGTGGAACCCGCCGCCCGACGCGCGCCACGGATGCTCGCCCGCCGCCGCGAGGACCTGCCCGGCGCGCGGGACGCTCGCCCCGGACAGCGCGTCGACCAGGAGGAACTCCTCCTCCACCCCGACGGTCGCGCCGCCCGCCGCGCGCGAGCCGCCGCCCGCGCCGGCCGTGCCGTCGGTGTCTCCGGCCTCGTGGCCGCCCATGCCGCTTCCCCCTGTCGGTCCCCCGGGCCCGGTTCTCGGCGGGCACCCGCGTGCCGCGCCGCATCCCGGGGCGTTCCCCGCACAGCGGGGGATTCCCGGACGAAGCGCCCTCTCCCTCCCCCGGCCGGAAATCCTCGCGGCGGGCCCGGTACCGGTGACCGGATCGTTCCGCACCCCGCCGTGATGATGCCTCCCGCAAGCCCCGCGCCGCGGGCAGCATCGGGGCCATGAACAGAGCCCTCCTCGTCATCGACGTCCAGGAGTCCTTCCGCCGCCGCCCGAACTGGCGGGCCGTGTCGGCGCCCGACATCGCCGCCCGCGCCGCGCGCCTGGCCGCCGCCGCCCGCGCCGCCGGGGACACGGTGGTGTGGGTGCTGCACTCCGAGCCCGGCACCGGCACCGTGTTCGACCCCGCCCTCGGCCACGTCCGCCTCATGGACGGCCTGGAACCGGCCGCCGGGGAGCCGGTGCTCACCAAGACCTCCCGCAACGCGTTCACCACCACGAACCTGCAGCAGCTGCTCACCGAGCGCGGCGTCGGCGAGGTGGTGGTGTGCGGGATCCAGACCGAGCAGTGCTGCGAGACCACCGCGCGGCTGGCCGCCGACCTCGGCTACCGGGTGGTGTTCGTCACCGACGCCACCGCCACCTTCCCCATCCCCCACCG
>NZ_SMKM01000489.1 GCF_004348665.1 Actinomadura sp. GC306
CCGCCCGCCGACCCCCACGTGGGTGGACACCTCCACCGCGTTCGTCGGCCGGGACGCCACGCTCACGGAACTGGTGGACGCGGTCACGTCCTGCCGCCTGGTCACGGTCACCGGCGTCGGCGGCGTCGGCAAGACCAGGCTGGCGGCGGAGGCCGTCCCCCTGATCACCGAACGCCTCGGCACGCCGGTCGCCGTCGTCCAGCTCGCGCCCGTGCCCGCCGGCCGGGTCGACACCGCCGCCGCGACCGCGCTGGGACTGCACCGCCCCGCCGGAACGGCCCGCGCGGCCGTCGTCGAGCATCTCCGCGTCTCACCGGGCGTCCTCGTCCTGGACAACTGCGAGCACGTCCTGCCCGAGGCGTCCGCGCTGGCCGCGGCCGTCGTGACGCGCTGCCCCTCCGCGCGCGTGCTGGCGACGAGCCGGCACCGCCTGGGCACGCCGTCCGAACGGCTGCTGCCCCTCGAACCGCTGCCGACCCCCGACGCCGCCGCGGCCCCGGACCGCATGGACCTGGCGGCGAGCGTGCGCGTCCTCGGCGACCGCGTCCGCCGCCTGCGCCCGTCCTTCGGCCTGACCGGCGACAACGTGGCCGTGGCCGCCGACATCTGCCGCCGTCTGGACGGCCTGCCCCTCGCGCTGGAACTGGCGGCCTCCCGCATCGCCGTCCTCGGCCTGGAACCCGTCCGCGACCGCCTCGCCGCCGAGGACCTCGCCCTCCTGGACGAGCACGGCCCCGGCGGCCTGCACTCCGTGATCGACTGGTCCTACCGCCTGCTGACACCCGCCCAACGAGACCTTCTCTCCCTGCTGACGGTCTTCCCGGCCGACTTCGACCCCGCCATGGTCGAGGAGCTCGTAACCGACCGCCCGGCCACCGAGGACCTGGCCGCGCTAGTCGAATCGTCCCTCCTGGCCACCCACCCGGCCGGCCGCGACGTCCGCTACCGGATGCTCGCCGTGGTCCGCGCGTTCGCCGCCGCCCGCCTCCGCGAGACCGGCGCCGAGAATCAGGCCAGGCGCGCCTACGTCCGCTGGGTGCGCCGCTGGACGGAACAGGGGGCCACCGACTGCACCGGCCCCGCCGGCGTTGCCGCGTTCGCCCTCCTCGACCGCCGCCGCGCCGACATCGAACAGGCCCTCCGCTGGGCCGCAGAAGACCCGCTGGAAGCCGCACGACTGGCCACCGCCGTCCAGCTGTGCCAGCACTGGCAGCCCGGCGCCGAGACCATGGCCCTGACAGCCGAACTAGCCGACCGCTCCAACTCGGCGCCGGCCCTGGCAGCAGCCGCGTTCGCCCTCACCAACACGGGCGACACCACCCGCGGCCGCGACCTCGCCACAGCAGCCCTGGCCGCCGGCCCCGCCCCCCGCGAGCGCTACCTGGCCCGCCTCTCCCTGGGCATCGCCGCGATGTACCGCGGCGACCACGACGACTCGGCCGCCCACTGGCGAGCGATCACCGGCATGAACGACATCGCCCCCGCCTACCGGGCCTCCGCGCACAGCTCCCTCTCCCTGACCTGCTGCTACCGCGGCGACCTGCCGGCGGCACGGCGCGAGGCGGAACTCGGCGTCCTGGGCGCCGAGACCTGCGGCGCCACGGCCGTCCGCGCCTTCGCCCTCTACGCCCTAGGCGAGGCCGAGACGGGCACCCGCAAGGCGAAACTCCTGGCCGCCGCAGCCGACAAGGCCGACCTGGTAGGCGCGACCCACGTCGCCCAGGTCGCCCGGGTCGCGCGCCTCGCCGCCCTGGTGCGGACCGACCAGCACAGCGAAGCCCTGGAACTCGTCCCCCCACTCCTGGACGGCACCCACCGCGCCGGCGCCTGGCCCCAGCTGTGGACGACCATCCGCATCTTCGCCGAACTCCTGGCGGCCCGCGACCACCCGCACGAGGCGGCCCTCCTCTTGACCGCCGCGGACGCCGCCGAAACCGCCCCACCCCCCACGGGCCCCGACATAACCCGCTACACCACCCTGAAGACCACCCTCCGCACCCACCTGGGCGAAGAGACCCTCACCGGCATAGCCG
>NZ_SMKM01000048.1 GCF_004348665.1 Actinomadura sp. GC306
GGGTTGGGGGCAACCTGGGGAAGAATGGTGGACGGCGCGGTCGTCGGTCGTACCCAGGTTGTGCACGAGACTTATCCACAGGTTGTGGATTCTGTGCATGGCGGCGCGGCGGGGTGGATGCTGGACGGGATGGAGGGCAAGAGGGCGCCTGAACCGTGGAAAACCCTTTTGGTCTGGGGATCTTCCTGTGGACGCCGCCTTGGTAGCGCCGGGCGGCACTGTCCGGGGGATGTGTGCGGGCGATGTGCACAGCCTGTGGATAAGTGTCGGTCGCAGGTGGGGAGAAGGTGATTCGCTTGGTGGTCTGTCCGCGGGCGTGCGCTGGTCGCCGGAGTGTCGGGACGAGGTCAAGTCTCGTGGCGTGCACGGCGCTGGGCGGGCGGGGGTGCGTACGATGGCCCGGTCGTTCCAAGGTGGCTCTGACCTGCGAACACCAGTTCGAATCCGTGCTACGCTCGCGGAATGGGGCAGTTGCTGAACGAGCCGGTTCGCGCCGAGCACGACCTGGCGGGACGGCTCACCGCGTACGAGTGGCGGGGGACGCGGTACGCGGTCGACCAGGTGCTGAAGACGTACGGGACGGCCCAGGAAGGGCGCGTGTACCGCGTCCGGGTCACGGGCGCCGAGGGAGTGGCCGTCGCGGAGCTCGGCCGTGACGAGGACCGCTGGCGGCTCCGGCACGTCTTCTCCGCCTGACCATGACCAGACCCTTTGGACGCGGGTGGACGGCGTCCAAGGAAGCCCGCTCGACCTGCTGACGGCCCGCATCGGGCGGCGGCACTACGCACCGCATATCCACGACGAGTACGCCATCGGCGTCACCGTCGCCGGCCTGGAAACGATGCGCTACCGCGGCGAGAAGATCTACTCCGGTGCGGGCAGCGTGGTCGTGATCGAGCCGGGAGAGGCGCACACCGGAGGTCCGGCCCTTCCCGAGGGCTTCGCCTACCGATGCCTCTATCCGGATGCCGAGCTGCTGAGTGCCGCGATGTCGGTCAGGGGCGGTGCGAGTCGGCCGCACTTCCGTGAAGCGATCATCGACGATCGGGAGCTCGGTGAAGCGCTCCGGCTCGCGCACCGTGCTCTGCGGCTCGGCGACGATCCACTGGAGGGTGAGTCGCGCCTGTTGAGCGTCCTGGGAGCGCTCGTCGTCCGGCATGCCGGCTCGGCTCCGGAGATGGCTTCCGGGAGCCGTCGAGCCGACGCCGAGCGGATCGCACGTGCCGTCACCGCGCGCCTGTCGGACGAGCTCCTCACGCCGCCCACCCTCGCGGAGATCGCCACCGAGCAGGGCCTCTCCCGCTACCAGCTGCTGCGCGCCTTCCGCGACGGCGTGGGCATGCCGCCCTACGCGTGGCTCGCCCAGTATCGGGTGATGCGAGCCCGGATGCTCCTCGATGCGGGGCACCGCCCGGCGGAGGTCGCGGCCCTCGTCGGGTTCGCCGATCAGGCGCACCTCACCCGATGGTTCCGGCGGGTTTTGGGCGTCACTCCCGGTGCCTACCGCAACAGCGTTCAAGACAGCATGGCTCGCGGCATCGCATCCTGAATCCGTCCAACGGTCGCTTGTCCTTGTCCGGTGCGTGTCGTTCAGTCGCCCTTCACGTGCCGGCCCCCCGAGGTGGCGTGACATGCGTCCAGAGGGCTCCGTCACGGACGTATGTCGAACCAGGCGCGTTGAGGGCTGAGGGCCTGCGCGGCTTGGCGTTCGTCCGGTGGGAGTGAGGGGCCGGCCCAGCGACAAGGGGCCGTCCTGGCAAGGGATCAGTGCGTTCCTGGGCGGCGAGGAAACGGGAATGGAGGTCGGGGTGAGCCGTCGAGGTTGGGCGCTGTTCGCGCTGATGGGGGTGCTGTGGGGCATCCCCTATCTGATGATCAAGGTGGCGGTCGAGGAAGTCTCCGTGCCCATGGTGGTGTTCGTGCGGACGGCGCTCGGCGCGGCCGTGCTGCTGCCGCTGGCGATCCGGATGGGGCGGCTCGACGTGGTGCGCCGGCACTGGCGTCCCCTGCTGGCCTTCACCGCGGTGGAGATCCTCGGGCCCTGGGCCCTGCTGTCGCACGCCGAGACCGAACTGACCAGTTCCATGACGGGGCTGCTGATCGCCGCCGTCCCGATCGTCGGGGTCGTGCTCGCCAGGCTCACGGGCGACGCCGAGCGGCTCGGCCCGGTGCGCTGGGCGGGGCTGCTGGTCGGGCTGACCGGCGTCTGCGTGCTGGCCTGGCCGCATCTCGGCGGCGGGAGCGCCTGGGCGATCGGCGAGGTCATGCTCGTCGCGCTCGGGTACTCGATCGCGCCGATGATCGCGCTGCGGCGGCTGCAGGACGTCCCGAGCCTGCAGATGGCCGCGTTCTCGCTGGCCATCGCCGCGGTCGTCTACACCGGGCCGGCGGTCCTCACCTGGCCGGACGCGATGCCGAGCACGCAGGTGCTGGTCGCGCTCCTCGCGCTGGGACTGGTGTGCACTGCGCTCGCCTTCATCGTGTTCTTCGAGCTGATCCGGGAGGTCGGAACGTCCAGAGGAATGGTGTTCACGTATGTGAACCCGGCCGTCGCGGTCGCCGCCGGCGTCGTCTTCCTCAACGAGCCGTTCACCGGAACGATCATGCTTTCGTTCGCGCTGATCCTCGGAGGTTCGGTCCTCGCGACCGTGCAGCGCCGTCCGGTAGCGGCAGAGGCCGCACCCGTCCCCGACGCGGAGGAGGTCCGGCGTGGTTCGGCGGTCAGCGAAGCGTCACCGTGAACTTCGCGGGCTTCCCGGTGTTGCCCGCGGAGTCGATCGCCCGGTATTCGATGGTGTGCTGCCCCTTGCCGAGTTTGCCGTAGGTGAGGCCGTCGATGACGGTTCCTTCCGCGGTGAACAGCCAGGGGGCGGACGAGTCGGCGCCGAACCACACGGCAGTGGTCAACGGTGTGGTGCGGCGTGGGGAAGACAACGATGGGTCACAGCTCGCCCCGGACTCACCGGACGCCCGCGCATGTCGCTAGCGTTTGCCGCGCTGGCCCTCCGCGAGGCCCCGGGCGACCCGGTGCCCGCCCGCACGCCGCTGCACGACCGCCGACAAACCGGGCGCGACCCCGCCGAGCCTGGCCCCGAGCCGCAGCCCGAGCGGCGCCACGTCGACCTCCGCGATATTCCGCTCGATGGCCCGGACGGTCGCCCGCGCCACGTCCCGCGGCGTCCGCGTCCCGACCCCCTTTGGCAGCGTGACCCCGGCGTCGGCGAACATCCCCGCGTCCCGGATAAAGCCGGGGAAAACAGTCGACACGCCGACGCCGTGCGGCCGCATGTCCTCCCGCAGCGCCAGGGCAAATCCCCGCATCCCGAACTTTGTGGCGTTATAGAGCGACGCATGGCCGGATGCCGTCTTCCCGGCGAGGGACGACACGAACACCAAGTGCCCCCGACCACGTTCGGCCATCTGCGCCCCGGCGAGCTTCGCCATCACGATCGGCGCGCGGAGGTTGACGTCCAGAACTCGGTCGATCTCGGTCATCGAGTACTCGTCGAGCAGCCCGGACGCGGGCAGCGCCGCGTTCGCGACCAGCACGTCCACCCTGCCTACCTCGTCCAGGAGCCGCTCGGCCGCCTCCCGGTCCGCCAGATCCGCGACGACGGCCCGGCCGCCGAGCCGTTCCGCCAGGGGTTCGAGGACGTCCGCCCGCCGGCCCGTGAGGACGAGATGCCCGCCGCGATCGGCCAGCGCGACCGCTAGCGCCCGGCCGATCCCGCCCGTGGCCCCGGTCACCAGAACGGTCGCTCCACCCAGCTCCATGGCGAGATCCTTTCGGATCACATGCCGATGCGCCAGAGCAGCAGGATGATCGACGACAGCACCAGCCCGGCGGTGCCGAGCGGAACCTCACCCAGCGCGATCATCGCCGTGCATCCCGTCGCGGTCAGCCCGGCGACCACCACCATGCCGCGGCCACCGGTCGGTTCCTTCTGCGGCGTGCCGGAGTCGAGCTCATGTTCCCAGAGCCGGAAGTCGTCCTCTGCCATCGGAACTCCCGAAGGTCCGTCCCCCGGATTATGGGGCCGTCCGGGCACCCCCGCGCTATGGCGCGGACGTGACAGCATTCCCACCGGGATTGGACGTGGGGTCCGATAACGGCGACTGGGTGCTGATCGCCCGCGAACGGTTGCTAGGCTGCTGGAAGCCTGGGAAAGCAGACGCTGATGCGACGCGTCCCGGGTTTTGACTTCAAAGCCGAGGTGAAGGGGTCCCACCATGAAGAAGCTGCTCGTCCTTGCCGTTGTCGCTCTTGGTGGTTTCGCCGTCTGGCGCCGGATGCAGCAGGACCGCGCCGAGCTGGACCTGTGGACCGAGGCCACGTCGTCCGACAGCTGAGCCGCCGACGATAGGCCCCGGCGCGAGCGGAGCAGAGCCGACCACCGTCGCCTGCCTCGATCCCGCCGGGACCACTGTCACGGACGGCGACCGTCCGTCCACACCGCCTTCACGGAGGCGATCGCCACGCTGGGATCGTCTCCGACACGGCGTCCAACCCGCGCGCCCGCAACCCACGCGGCGAGGCGAAGCTCGGCGTCTTCCGCTAGCTCCTGGGTGAGCCGCCGTCGCCCAGGCCGCGAGCCTGGCCTTCGCGCGCTGCACGACCGACACTCGCAACCGCAGCCCGTCCCGGCCGCCGCTTAAGTCTCGATCACCTCTGCAGCAGCGACATCGGCGCCTGCCTGCTCACCCCTTCCGCAGTTCCGCGTCTTTGACCCACTTGCCTGGTGGCACAGTCCTGATCTGGGCGTTGGAATGCGGAAGACGTCCCCGCGTCCCGCCCTTCGTCCCCGCCTCGGCCCTACGCCTGAGCGTGGACGACGTCCGCACCACATCGCTGTCCGCGCCGCCACGGCATCATTGCCACGCCGGTGCCGGCGTCGTCACCCCGGCGCCACTCACATCCTCGTCCCAGCCCCGGCGGTGGCACGTTGACCGCCGACCACCGGTAGGCTGGTCCCGCCGCACGGGGCCTTAGCTCAGTTGGTAGAGCACCGGCTTTGCAAGCCGGGTGTCAGGGGTTCGAATCCCCTAGGCTCCACCAGCCAAAGAGCCCAGGTCAGAACCGAAGTTCCGGCCTGGGCTCTCGTTTCTCAGGATCTCTTCTTCCGCTTCCGTGCCCGCTGCGTGCCCTATCGCTTCTCCCCTTGAGTTCAGCCTTGGCCATGGCGCTCGTCGGCGATCTCCCGGTGCCGCTCGTCCGTCGCGTGCAGGTAGATCATGGCCGCGCGGTCACTCGCATGACCCATGCGCTTCTTCAGTTCAGGAGCGCCGCGCCTGCGTTCGCTGCGAGGGTGTTCACGGTGTGGCGCGCAGGTCGTGAAACCGCACGTCCTTGCTCTCCGCCTTTCTCAAGCCCTGCACCCAATCACGCCGGGCAGGAGCTTCCGATGCCGTTCGCTGGCTGAGGGGGCGGCTGGTCTGTGGACCTTGAGGCGACGTGGGATGGGGATGCCGCACGACGGGCACGTCCCGCAACTGGGGGACGAGCCGCTCGTCCGGCGTCCGCCCGTCCTCGCGACAGCCGCGCGACCCACGCCGCGACGGGGACGTGACCGCGTCTGGGTGGCGCGGGGTGGTTAGGGTAGGCTTACCTAATAGGGCTCCCGCTGGCTTTCTCCGGACGGAGGACCTTGCCATGAAGCAGGCTGGATCTGATCTTCCCGGTTCCGAACGTTCTGATGAGCAGGTGCAGGGGCATTGGCTTCTTGCGCGGCTTGGGAAGAAGGTGCTCCGGCCTGGCGGGGCGGAGCTCACTCGGCGCATGCTCGATCGGGCGGGGATCGGCGGAAGCGAGGTCGTCGAGCTGGCACCCGGGCTTGGGCGGACTGCGCAGGAGATCATCGAGCGGGCTCCCGGTGGATATGTCGGGGTCGACAGTGATGCCGGTGCGGCGGCGCGAGTGCAGGAGATTCTTGGGGAGCGGGGCACTGTTCGGACGGCGGATGCCGCTGAGACCGGGCTTGCCAGCGGCAGTGCCGATGTGGTGATCGGCGAGGCCATGCTCACCATGCAGGGCGACAGGGCGAAGGCTGCGATCGTGGCGGAGGCCGCGCGGATCCTGCGTCCTGGGGGACGGTACGCGATCCACGAGCTCGGCCTTACGCCGGATGGGGTCGGGGACGAGATCAAGACCGAGGTGCGTCAGGCGCTGGCGCGGAGCATCAGGGTCAACGCCCGGCCGCAGACCATCGAGGAGTGGCGCGCCCTTTTGGAAGCGCACGGGTTCACGGTCGAGCACGTTGAGACCGCCCCCATGGCGCTGCTGAAGGCGGGTCGGCTGGTCGCGGACGAGGGGCTCGGTGGGGCGCTTCGGTTTGGGAAGAACGTGCTCACCCATTCGAATGCGCGTAGTCGAGTCCTCGATATGCGCCGTGTTTTCCGGAAGCACCGCAAGTCGCTCATCGCGGTTGCGCTCGTCGCTCGTAAGGACGGCTGACCCGCGGCCGAGGCTGTGCGTGATGTCGGTTGGCTGCCTTGTGGTGCCGGCGGCTCACGTCGGTTGTGGGGAGCTGCGGGCGAAACCATGTTGGCGATGTGGTGTCGGTGGTTGTGGCTGTGCGCGGTCTCAAGTGGTGGGCTTGGGCGTTCTGTGGTTCTGCTGGGGCCTGCGGGGTCTTTCCTAGAGCGGGTGGGCGGGTTCGGTGGTTTGTTCTCTGGTCCAGAGGGTTCGGTAGAGGCCGGGGCGGGAGAGTAGGTCGGCGTGGGTGCCTCGGTCGGTGATGCCGCCCTCGTCTAGGACGATGACTTCGTCTACGGCGTCCAGGCCGGCTAGGCGGTGGGTTACTAGGAGGGTCGTCCGGCCCTCGGTGGCGGCCAGGAGGTCGGCGGTCAGGGCGTCGGCGGTGGCGATGTCCAGGTGTTCGGCGGGCTCGTCCAGTAGGAGGATCGGGAAGTCGGCCAGGAGGGCTCGGGCCAGAGCGATGCGTTGGCGTTGGCCACCGGATACCTGTGCGCCGTGCTCACCTACGTGGGTGTCCAGGCCGTGTGGCAGGGAGTCGACCCAGTCGAGGATGCGAGCGCGGTGTAGGGCGTCGCGGATTTCGGGTTCGGTTGCATCAGGGCGGGCTAGGCGGACGTTCTCGCCGATGGTCGAGTCGAACAGGTGGGCGTCCTGGGCGCATAGGCCGATGACCCGGCGTACTTCGTCGCCGTGCAGGGTGCGGAGGTCCACGCCGTTGAGGGTCGCTTGGCCGCCGACCGGTTCTAGGAAGCGGAGCAGGACGGCGGTCAGGGTGGTCTTGCCGGAACCGCTTGGGCCGACGATTGCGCAGCGGCGGCCTGGGGTCAGGTCCAGGGAGATGCCGTCTAGGGCGTAGGGGGCCTTGGGAGTCCATTGGGCGCGCAGGTTTTTCACGGAGAGGGTGTAGGGCGCCGCTGGGAGGGGGCGGGGGTCGGTTGGGTCTTGCACTGGTTCGGGGCTGTCCAGGATGGCGAAGACCCGGCTCGCCGAACGGCGGACCCTTTCCAGGTACTGGGCGGCCAAGGGCAGCCCGGCCACGACCTCGAATGCGGCTAGGGGGAGCAGGACGATCACCGCGAGGAGTACCCCGTCCAGCGCTCCGGAGCGGACGGCCGGGACCCCCACCGCGAGGCTGCCCCAGACGGCCAGTCCCCCGGCGAGGGCGGAGATGGCGGCGCCTGCGCCGGCGGTGGTGGCGGAACGGGCCGACGCGCGGGTGAAGTCGCGGTCCAGGCTGGTCGCTTCGGCGAGGTGTGCGGGGGCGGCGCCGTAGGCGATGAGTTCGGGGGCGCCCTGGAGGGTGTCGACCACGTGGGTGGTCAGTTCGCCGCGCAGGTCCGTCGTCTGGCGTTCGGCACGGCGCGCCATGGCGGACGACAGCCAGGGCGCGACGACACCTGCGAGCAGTAGGGCGAACAGGAGGACGGCCCCGGCGGATGGGAGCAGCGCCCAGGCCAGGCCGACGGACGCGCCCCCCACGACGGCGGCGACCACGCAGGGCAAGAGGACCCTGAGGAAAAGGTCCTGGACGGCATCGACATCGGCGACGAGGCGGCTCAGCAGGTCGCCGCCACGGAACGAGGGGAGTCCGCCGGGCGCGAGGCGTTCCAGCCGTTCGTATACACGTGCTCGCAGGTCGGCCAGGATGCGGAACGTCGCGTCGTGGCCGACTAGGCGCTCGACGTAGCGGAACACGCCACGTCCGAGACCGAACGCGCGGACGGCCACGATCGCGACCATGAGCATGAGTACCGGGGGGTGCTGCGCGGCCCGCGAGATGAGCCATGCCGAGGTCGCCATCAGGCCGACGCCGCTGCCGAGGGCCAGGACGCCGAATATGACGGCTATGAGGAGTCGGCCCCAGGCTGGGCGGGCCAGGCGGAGCAGGCGGAGCACCGTCATGTCGGCACCGCCGCAGGGGCGACGGGGATGACGCGGTCGGCGACGGTGACGAGGGCCGGGCGGTGGGCTACGAGGATGACGGTGCGGGTGGCCGCGAGGCGGCGGACGGCGTCGATCACGGCTGCTTCGCTTTCCGCGTCCAGGTTCGAGGTGGGCTCGTCCAGGAGGAGGAGCGGTGCGTCGCGCAGGAAGGCGCGGGCTAGGGCGATGCGTTGGCGTTGGCCGGCGGAGAGGCCGAGGCCGCGTTCGCCCAGGGGTGTGTCGAAGCCCTGGGGTAGGGCGTCGATGAAGTGCAGGGCGTTCGCGGCCGCGGCCGCGGCTCGTACGTCGGCGTCGGACGCGCCGGGGCGGCCTAGGCGGATGTTCGCGGCGACGGTTCCGGTGAACAGGTGCGGGCGCTGCGGGACCCAGGCGATCTGCTCGCGCCAGGTGTCCGGGTCGAGTTCGGTGAGGTCGGCCCAGTCGGCCATGACGCGGCCGGAGTCGGGGCGGACGAAGCCCAGCAGCACGGCGAGGACGGTCGACTTGCCGGCTCCGCTCGGGCCGGTGAGTGCGACGGTCTCGCCGGGGTGGACGGTCAGGCTGAAGTCGTCGAGCGCGGGGGTGCCGCGGCCGTCGTAGTTGACCGTCACGCCGTCCAGGCGGAGGGTGGCGCGGGCGAGGTCGGGGACGTCGGTGCGCGTGCCGGTGGCGGGGGCGGGTGTCTCCAGCACCTCGAAGATCCGCGCGGCGGCGGTGAGGCCCTCGACGCTCGCGTGGTACTGGGCGCCGACCGCCCGCAGCGGGAGGTACGCCTCCGGCGCGAGGATCAGCACGAGCAGCGCGGTCTCCAGGCCCATGCCGCCTTCGACCAGGCGCAGTCCGATTGACACGGCGACTAGGGCGACGGAGATCGTGGAGAGGAGTTCCAGGACAAGTGCCGACAGGAAGGCGATCCGCAGCGTCGACATGGTGGCGCGCCGGTGCCGGTCGGTGACCTCGCGGATCTTGGCGGCCTGCGCCTTGGCCCGGCCGAAGATCTTCAGGGTGGGCAGCCCGGCGACGACGTCGAGGAAATGCGCGGCGAGGACCGACAGCGTCCGCCACTGCCGGTCCATCTTCCGCTGGGTGGTCAGCCCGACGAGGATCGCGAAGACGGGGATGAGCGGCAGCGTCACCGCGATCGTCACCGCGGACAGCCAGTCGCCGAGCAGGATCCGCGCGCCGACCGCGAC
The DNA here is from genome assembly GCF_004348665.1 of Actinomadura sp. GC306. Classification (GTDB taxonomy): domain Bacteria; phylum Actinomycetota; class Actinomycetes; order Streptosporangiales; family Streptosporangiaceae; genus Spirillospora. The sequence goes on from NZ_SMKM01000048.1 coordinate 9,592, forward strand.
CGGGACGATCACCGCGAGGACGAGCTGCGGCAGGTAGCGGGAGAAGTAGTCGTCGAGCGCGTCGATGCCGCGGGTGGCGAGGGTGGCGAGTTCGCCGCTGCGCTCGCCGGCGAGCCAGCGCGGGCCGAGCCGCAGTGAGTGCGCGAGCAGCCGGCCGCGCAGTTGCGACTTGACCGCGGCGGACGAGCGGTGCGCCGCGACCTCCTGCAGCCACGCGACGAGGGTGCGTCCGGCGACGACCGCGAGCAGCAGGAGCATCGGTGTTCGCAGGTCGGCGAGGGACGCGCCGCCGAGGAACGCCCGGGTGAGCATGTCGGCGAGCAGCGTCGCCTGCGCGATGATCAGGCCGGCGGTGGCGGTGCCGAGTGCGACCGACGACAGCAGGAAGATCCGTGTCGTCCGGGCGTACGTCAGCAGCCGGGGATCGAGGGGTTTCATTTCGCCGGCTCGCGGACGGGGATGTGCGAGGTGCCGATGCGCTTGCGGAACACCCAGTACGTCCAGCCCTGGTAGACCAGCACGATCGGGGTGAACAGCACCGCGACCCACGTCATGATCGTCAGGGTGTAGTGGGTGGACGCGGCGTTCTCGGTCGTCAGGCTGTTCGCGGCGCCGAGGGTGGACGGCAGGACGTCCGGGAACAGCGCGGTGAACAGGGTCGCGACGGCGAGGACGATCGCGGTTCCGGTGCCGATGAACGCCCAGCCCTCGCGTCCGCGCGCGTTGGCGGCGGCGGCGAGCAGCAGCCCGGCGGCGGCGGCCCCTGCGGTCAGCCAGGTCACCGGGTCGCCGTGGTGGAGCTGGGTGATCAGGAGGAAGGCGCCGCCGGCGGCGATGGCTCCGATCACGGCGATGCTCGCGACGCGGCGGGCCTGGATCCGGATGTCCCCGGACGTCTTCAGCGCGACGAACACCGCCCCGTGCAGGACGAACAGGATCGTCGTGGTCAGCCCGCCGAGCAGGGCGTACGGGTTGAGGAGGTCGGCGACCGTCCCGGCGAACTCGTGGTCGGCGTCCAGCGGCACGCCGCGCACGATGTTCGCGAACGCGACGCCCCACAGGAACGCCGGGACGAGGCTGCCCCAGAAGATCGCCTTGTCCCAGCGGGCGCGCCAGCCGGGGTCGTCGCGCTTGCCGCGGTACTCGAACGCGACGCCGCGGACGATCAGCGCGAGCAGGATGGCCAGCAGCGGCAGGTAGAAGCCGCTGAACAGGGTGGCGTACCACTCGGGGAACGCGGCGAAGATGGCGGCGCCGGCGACGATGAACCACACCTCGTTGCCGTCCCAGACGGGCCCGATGGTGTTGATGAGGACGCGGCGTTCGACGTCGTCGCGGCCGAGGACCGGCAGGAGCATCCCGACGCCGAAGTCGAATCCCTCCAGGAAGAAGTAGCTCGTCCACAGGAAGGCGATGATGATGAACCAGACGGTGGTGAGTTCCATGACCGGCGGCCCTCTCAGTAGGCGAACGCGAGCGAGCGCTCGGAGTCGTCGTCATCGGTCGGGTCGGCCGGGGCGACCTCCTCCTCGGTGGGCGGTCCGGCCTTGGCGTACTTGAGCATCAGCCCGGCCTCGATGACCATGAGGACGCCGTACAGCGCGGTCAGCGCCACGAGGGAGATGAGCATCGATCCGGCGCCGACGCCCGGGGAGACGCTCGCCGACGTCTTCAGCACGCCCCAGACCGACCAGGGCTGCCGGCCCATCTCGGTGAAGATCCAGCCGGCGGAGTTGGCGATGAAGGGGAGCGTCAGCGACACGACGCCGATCCGGTAGACCCACGGGCTGGACGGCAGCCGGCCGCGCCGCAGCAGCCACAGCCCGGCCAGCGAGGTGAGCAGGGTGAGGAACCCGACGCCGACCATGAGGCGGAAGTTCCAGTAGATGACGGGGACGAACGGCCGGTAGTCGCCGGGTCCGTAGGCGGCCTCGGCCTGCTGCTGGAGGTCGTTCATGCCCTGGACCTCGCCGTCGAAGCTGCCGGTGGACAGGAACGACAGGACGGCCGGGACCTTGATGCCGAAGATCTCCTCGTCACCGTCCAGCGTCCCGACGGCGAACAGGGAGAGCCCGGCGGGCCGCTCGGTGTCGTAGATCGCCTCGGCGGCGGCCATCTTCATCGGCTGCCGCTCGGTCATGGTCTTGCCGAGGAGGTCGCCGCTGACGATGACGCCGAGCGCGGCGACGGCGGTGACGGCCAGCCCCAGCTTCAGCGACGGGCGGAAGACCTCGATGTTCCTGCGGCGGGCGAGGTGCCACGCGCTGACGCCGACCATGAACATGCCGCCGGTGACGAACGCGGCGGTGATCGTGTGCGGGAACGTGGCGAGGTGCACCGGGTTGGTCAGCACGGCCCAGAAGTCGGTGAGGACGGCGCGGCCGGCCTCCTCGTCGACGGCGTAGCCGACGGGGTGCTGCATCCAGGAGTTCGCGGCGAGGATGAAGAACGCGGAGAGCACGGTGCCGATGGACACCAGCCACATGCACATCACGTGCAGGAGCTTGGGCAGCCGGTCCCAGCCGAAGATCCACAGCCCGAGGAAGGTCGACTCGACGAAGAACGCGAGCAGGCCCTCGATGGCGAGCGGGGCGCCGAACACGTCGCCGACGAAGCGGGAGTAGTCGCTCCAGTTCATGCCGAACTGGAACTCCTGCACGATGCCGGTGACGATCCCCATCGCGAAGTTGATCAGGAAGAGCTTGCCCCAGAACTTGGTGGCGCGCAGGTAGGCGGTCTTGCCCGTGCGGATCCACGCGGTCTCCAGGCCGGCGACGAGCGCGGACAGCCCGATGGTCAGCGGGACGAACAGGAAGTGGTACACGGTGGTGATCCCGAACTGCCACCGTGCGATGTCGACAGGGTCCATGGTCCGCGGGCCTCCGGCTGTCTACTACAAGCTGTAGTACTACATGCTGTCAGACATACTACGAGCTGTAGTACATGCGGCGGCCGTTCGATGCGTCACAGCCCCCGGGCCGGTCGGCCCGGGGGCTGCGCAACCGCGGCGGATCAGGCGTCGGCGTCGACCACCAGGTCCTTCTCGATCTTGCGGATGGCCTCGCGGTCGGCGTGGATCTGCGCCGCGTCCTCGTGGGCGAGGATGATGTAGCCCATCGTCATGCTGGCGAACAGGTCGGTGCTGGCGTCCACGTGGTCGCCCGTGCCCACCACGTGCACCCCGGAGTGGTAGCTCGGCAGGTCGCGGGCCTGGTCGTAGATCTCCGCGTTCCGCACGATCCCCGTCGAGTGCGACATCAGGAACACCGCCATGACGTTGCGGCGCAGCGTGTAGCCGGGCGGCAGTTGCGGGCCGCGGCCGCGGCACACGTCCACGATCCGGGTGACCTGGCTCTCCCCCGTGGCGATCTCGGTCACCGCCGGGTTGCCCGCGCCGGCCAGCCGCGCGTTGACCTCCAGCAGCCGCGGCCCGTCCGGGGTCATCATGATCTCGGTGTGCGCCGCCCAGTTGCGCAGGCCGACCGCGTCCAGCGCGGCGAGCCCGTAGTCGATCAGCTCGCCGTAGGCGCCGGTGTCGTAGGGCAGCCACTCCACGCAGTCGTACACCGCGATGCCCTCGCCGAACGGCACCCGCTTGTACTTGATGATGTCGGTGATCGAGTGCCGCCCGTCGTGGCTGACGGTGTCGATGGCGTACTCGGTGCCGGTCATCATCTCCTGGACGAGGACCTCCTCGGCCAGCACGTCCAGCTTGTCGCGGGTGCCGAGCATCGAGGTGAACAGCTCGCGCCAGCCCTCGCCGCCGGGCGCGCGGCTCACCCCGACGGTCCCGGCGCTGGTCGGCGGCTTGACGACGAGGTCCCTGCCGGCGAGCCCCTCGCGCTCGATCCAGGCGGCGACCTCCTCTGGGTCGCGGGTGGAGATCTGCCGGGGGACGGGCAGCCCGGCGTCGGTGAGCGCCTGGTGCATAAGGTACTTGTGGCGGCGGGCGTCGACCAGCTCGGGGACGTTGGAGAACTCGGGGGCGAGCGCGTCCGAGCACTCCTGGGCGAGCCGCAGCGCCGCCTCGACGCCGGGGATGACGGCGATCGGCCGCAGCCCGCCGAGCCGCTCGATGGTTCCGGCCATGTCGCCGTGGTGGTTGATGACCGCGTCATAGGCCCCGGGGTCGTGCGAGGAGTGCAGCGGCGCCAGCGACGGACCCGTGTAGTCCATGACGGCCACCGGGCTGAACCCCGCCTCCCGCAGGGCGGGGGCGACCATCGCCGCCGAGGTGAAGGGCCGCACGATCGCCACGACTGGTCTGTCCATGATGTTCACCCTTGCTCCGGTCTTGCTCCGGTCTTGCCTGGTTGTTTGCGCGGTCGCCCGCGGGTGGCCCGCCCGCGTCCCGGAGGCCGGGGCGCGGACGGGCGCGTGCGTCAGTCGCCGCCCTTGGACGTCGTCGCGGGCGTCAGGTCTTCGGGCTCGTCCGGCTCGCCGGGTTCGTCGGCCGGCCGGGCGCGCGACAGGCCCGCGCCGACGGCGACGAGCACGGCCGCGACGATCCCGAACGACCCGGTCAGCACCCAGACGCCGGACCCCCACGCGTGCCAGGCGGCGACGCCGATCAGCGGGCCGACCGCGTAGCCGGCCTGCTGCGGGACGGTCGCCGCCGCGATGTAGCGGGCGCGCAGTCCCGACGGCGCGATGATGCCGGGGTAGGCCATCATCGACGGCGCCGCGACCACCTCGCCGAACGTCCACACCACCGTCGCGAGGGCGAGCAGCCCGACGGACGTGGGTCCGAGGTACATCAGGTAGCCGGCGCCGAGCAGCGCCATGCCGATCGTCATCGGCAGCCCGATCGGCAGCTTCTGCGTCCACTTCGACAGCAGCACCTCGAAGACGATCACCACGAAGCCGTTGATCGCGAGCAGCACGGCGTAGAGGCGCTCGGTGTGCCCGATGCTCTGCACGAACAGCGGCAGCGTCGCCGAGACCTGGATGTAGGTGATCGCGGTCAGGAACAGCCCGGCGATGAACAGCACGAAGCGGCCGTCGCCGAGCACCCTGCGGTAGCCGCCCCCGGGGACGGCCTCCGCGCCGTCCCCGGCCGTCCGGGCGGTCTCGGACGGGGACTCGCCCGGCGAGCCGGACTTGAGGGCCACCAGCGCGAACAGGCCGAACACCAGCGAACCGGCCGCGTCCGCGTAGAACAGGACGTTGTACGACGCGTACACGAGCAGCAGCGCCGCGCCGAGCGGCCCCAGCGTGGACCCGAGGTTGAAGGTCAGCCGCAGGAACGAGAAGACCATGACCTGGCGGTTCATCGGGGTGAGCTCGACCACCCACGCCTGCGCCGCGGGCCGGTACGCCTGGTTGAACAGGCCGGCGAGCCCGGCGACGAGCACCGCCGTCCACAGGTTCGGGGCGTGCACGAGCAGCGCCGTCAGCACCGCCGAGCCGAACATCGACCACACGATGACGAGGCGGTAGCCGATGCGGTCGGCGACCGCGCCGCCGACGGCCGTCCCGGAGATCCGGCCGACCATCAGCGCGGTGAAGGCCACCCCGGCGTCGAAGGCGGAGAAGCCCCGGTGGGTCAGGAACAGCACCAGGAACGCGTTGAGGAAGGCCGCGAGGCTGGTGATGAAGTTGCCGACGACGAGGACGCGGACCGTCCTCGGCATCTCCCGGACGGTGCCGAGGACGGTCGCGTGCTCTCCGGTGGCGCTCACGCCGGTTCCTCGCTCTGTGCAGCGTTGTCCTCAGGGGCGCCGGTCTCGACCACGAGGGCCGCTCCGGCGGCCTGGAGCGCCTCGTGGCATTCGGGCACCGTGCCGGCCACCGCGGTCGCGAAGGCGATGCGGCCGAGCACGATCCCCTTCGGCGGCGGTGACACGACCGTGCCGGGAAGGACCATCGGCGACACCTGGTCGATCTCCGCCGGAAGCCGGTCCGGGTCGAAGCCGACCGACGCGATGGTCGTGTCGTCGTGCGACGGGTAGAAGAAGCGGATGCCCGCGGCTTTCGCGTGCGCCGGGGTGACGTCCGGGTCCAGCCCGCACGCGGCCGCCGCCGCGGCGTGACCGGGGTCGATGCCCGTCGCCAGCATGCCGAGGTAGGGGATCATGTCGCCGCCGAGCCGCCCGTTCACCTCGATCAGCTTCGGGCCGTCGGCGGTGAGGATGAACTCCGTGTGCGTCCAGCCGTCGCGGAAGTCCAGGGCGGTGTGGGCGCTCTGCAGGGCGTCCAGCAGAACGCCGTCGGTCAGCAGGGGGTCGTCGCCCGCGACGACGTGCCCGACCTCCTCCATGTAGGGCGGGTAGCCGACGACCTTGCGGCCGATGTAGAGCGCGGTGACCTCGCCGTGCCGCACGACGGCATCGACGCTGATCTCCTCGCCGGTGACGCATTCCTCGACCAGCAGCGGCGTGGGCATGTCCAGCCCGACCGGGTCCGGTGCCTTGGCCGAGAGTGAGAACGCGAAGCGGTCGCGGAGCTCGCCGGCGTCCTTGACCCGGACGACGCCGAGGCTGGCGGCGAGACCGCGCGGTTTCAGGACGACCGGGTAGCCGATCTCCTCGGCCGCGCGGAGCGCCTCGTCGAGCGTCGTCACCGGGGCCGAGCGCGGCTGCGGCACGCCGGCGGCGTCGAGGGCCGTGCGGGTCCGGCCCTTGTCCCGCACCCGCAGGACCGCGTCGGGCCCGCCGCCGGGCAGGCCGAGCGCCTCGGTGACGTGGGCGGCCGGCAGGATGCGCGCCTCGTCCCAGCACAGCACTCCGTCGACCGGCTCGCGCCCGGCCAGCCGCAGGGCCTCCGCCGCCATCGCCGGGCCGTCGATGGTGCTCGGCACCACCGTCCACCCGGTGATGTACTCCTTCTCCCAGGTCGGCTCGGCGACGTGGAAGAGGTGGACCCGGAACCGCTCGCCGATCGACCGCAGCAGGTACTCGCGGTAGACCCGCCAGCCCGTCGCGATCACGAGCAGGTGGGGGCGGTCGTGTGTCGCCATCGTTGGTTCTCCTCGATGGGGTGCCCGCCGCGCCGGCGGGCACCCGGTGGCCGGTCAGGACGTGAAGTAGTCCTCAAGCGCGCCGCGTCGGCGGACGTCGAGGGTGGCGCAGTGGAACCCGCCGCCGAACGTGTTGACCGTGCGGAACGGGACGGGGATCGGGGTGAAGCCCTCCTTCTCCAGCAGCCGCAGCAGCTCGGTCTCCTGCGCCTCCACGAAGATGCGGTCCTGGTCGAGCATCAGGGTGTTCATCGCGATCCAGCGGCTGCAGAAGTACATGGTCTGGTCGGCGGGGATGGCGGGCTCGGGGCAGACCAGCGCGTCCCAGTCGGCGAACATCTCCGGCATCTCGGGCACGCGTTCGGGGTTGATCAGCACCCGGCCGGGCCGCAGCGGGACGAACGTGGCGTTGAGGTGCATCGGGTGGTCGTCCAGGAACGCCACCTCGTGCACCCGGAACTCGTCGCCGAGCAGCCGCCGCACCCACTCGATGCCGAACCGGTTGGTGACGTGGCTGCGCTGGACGAGGATGTCGCGGCCGAACCGCATGAAGTCGCCCGCGTCCACGATCGGCTCGAACTCGGTGATCACGGACGTCGCGTCCGGGAACGGGTCGTCCGGCGACGGCGTCGCCGGCTTGGCCGCCGCGTACCCGGGGTTGTAGGACGCGTCGGTGAGCTGCGGCTTCGGTGCCGCCACCCAGCGCGCGCCGCGCCGGAAGTAGTCCTTGAAGATCGTCCGGAAGGGGTGGGTCGCGAAGTAGTACGACCGCCACCCCATCGTCGCCTCGACGATCTGGTCGCCGGCGACGAGCGCGATGTCGCGGGGGAAGGTGTGCGACGACCCGCCGGTGGACGACCAGTCGGCGGTGCCGAACGTCCGCGACTGGTCGACCGGGTCGGGGCGCCGCACCGTCACCCCCTCGCCCTCCAGGATCGACACGAAGCCTTCGAGTTCCTCGTGGGCCGCCTCGACCTGGTCCCGGGGGAAACCGCCGCCGCCGTTGCGCCGGTAGAAGTCCCACGCCTCCGGCGGCACCGTCGCCTCGACGGCCGGGTGCCACGGCGGCACCGCGGCCCCGTCGACGACACCGACGATCACCTCTTCGAGCGGGTCCCACTCGTTGTACGAGCCGACCGGCACGGTGGTCGCGGTCATGAAGTCCTCAGCCATCGTGGGACGTCCTTTCGGCGGTTCGTGCGGTCACGCGCGCCTCGGGCGAGGCCGCTTTCAGCCCGTGCAGCCGGCCCCGCGGCACCAGCAGCACGTCGCCTCTTCCGAGGCGGTGCGGGGTCTCGGTGGCCCACGCGTACACGTCGACCTCGCCGGCGGTGACCTCGATGAGCCGGTCGGTGTCGTGCACGCCGGTGCAGAACGGGTCGCCGGGGCGCAGGGTGCTCGCGACGGCGTCGTCCCGTCCGGCGGACGCCAGCGACGCGCCCGCCCGGGTGGCGTCGTCGAGGGAGTCGGCCCAGGCGATCTGCGCGCGGAAGTCGGCGTCGCCGAGGCGCAGCAGGAGCTTGGTGTCCTCGATCCCGCGCACCAGCTCGGGGATGACCAGTTCGCCGTGGGTGCGGGCCAGCCCCAGCAGGAGGTTCTCGTACGTCATCCGCCCGTGGTGGACGTCGATGTGCGCGTGCTCGTCGCAGTACTTCGCGTCCACTCGGTCGCCGTAGACGGCGCGGAGCATCGCCCCGGTGTCGGCGAACCCCTGGGCGAACAGCCACTCCAGGTAGGTCACCGCGGCCATGTAGCGGAACATCCCGCGGTGGTCCTCGGTGAGCCAGTTGAAGTAGTTCACCCCGACCAGGGAGCTGGTGAGGTAGAAGTTCCAGTACGCGTGCAGGTCGGTGCGCAGCCCGACGCTCGCCAGCATCTCCTTGAAGATCGTGCTGTGCTTGGCGCCGTAGACCCCGTAGCCGAACTCGTCGTTGAAGATCTTGAACAGCTCGGACTGCTCGACGCCGTACGACCCGCCCAGGTTGCGCGCCATCGCGGACGCCTCGGTCAGCGCGTCCAGCGCGAGCTGGATCAGGTGCAGCGCCGCGGCCTCCTCCGGGTGCCGGCACTCGGTGATGGCCCGCATCGTGCCGGCCACCGGCGCCGCCGCGTCCACCGCCGGGTTGTTCCCGGACGCGTCGGCGGGCGCCCCCGCCGCGCCGACCTCGGTGAGGAAGTACTCCTGCAGCTCCTCCAGGGTCCGCACCGGCGGGACGGGGACGGCGTCGTCCAGGAACGAGAAGGCGTAGCGCTCCAGGCCGGGCCGGACCCGGTCGCGCAGCCGCCGCACCTCGTCGCCGTAGAACAGGTCGAAGTCGTCCTTGACCGGCGCGAGGCCCCCGGCGGGCAGCAGGATCATGTCGCTCTCGTAGGCGTTGCACAGCGCGCGGCCCGCGATGAGCTGCCCGGAGCCCAGGAACTCCGCCTCGGTGGCCGGGACGGAGAAGTCCCGGTCGCCGGTGCCGGGCGGGCCGATCGGCCGCCGGAACGGGTTCCCCTCGATGAACACCTCCGGGCCCGGCTGGAAGATCCGCTGCGCGCAGTACTCGGCGAAGGCGGTGGACGCGGTGGACCGCCCCGTCGTGGTGATCGTCATCGCGCCGCCTCCCTGGCATCGCGGTCCGGGCCGGGCTCGCTTCCGGTGCGGACGGTGAAGCGGACGCACTCCCCGTCGTGCGCCGCGTCCAGCACGACCTCCTCGCCGGGCTGCACGAGCACCGGCACGGGCAGGCACTGGATCGCCTGCTTCCAGTGCGAGTCGTGGCCGGGCGCGTTGCCGATCGTGATCCCGGGGAGCAGCTCCATCTCGAACCAGAACGCGATCGCGTGCAGCCGTCCCGCGGCGGTGGGACGGACCCGCAGCTCGGTGCTGCGGGGCGTCGCGTCCGCGGTGTAGAAGTCGAAGTCGAACACGGTCAGCGGGTCCGACAGGGCCCGGTGCTCGTGTCGGTGGAGGCGGGAGTCGAAGTACTCCAGCGTCGACAGCCGGTTGAACTGCGCCAGGTCGAACCCGTAGAGCTTGCCCACGTGGTTCTTGCGGTGCAGCGGCTCGCTCTCCACGAGCTGCGCGATGATCCGGCCCCGCGCGGGCATGATCGTCGCGTCCGGGGCGAGCAGGTGCTCGCGGGCGTGCGCGATCGTGCCGAGGATGCCCTCGCCCAGCAGCCCGCAGTCGACGATCTCGGTGACCAGCAGGCCGGCGCGCCGGGGCAGGTCCTCCGGCACGGTCATCCGGGTGGACATCTTCGGCACGACGCTGACCGCATCGTCGTACCCGGCGACCCGCACGACGCGGGAGGCCGTCTCGGCGACGGCCGGCTGCCCCTCGCACGCCACGACCCGGCGCGCGCCCGCCCGCGCGGCCATCATCGCCAGCAGGCCCGAGCCCGCGCCGATGTCGAGGACCAGCGCGTCCGGGTCCGCCGCGACCGCCTGCCGGATCGCCCGGTCGTACAGCTCCGCGCGCTCCTCGTCGTGCAGCATCTCCCAGTGCCAGCGCGGGACGGCGCGGCGGACGGCGCGGTTGCGGCCGATCCGCGCCTCCTCGTTGTCGCGATCCAGGCCGAGGATGAGCTCGTACGCCTTGGCGGCGTCCTCGTAGCGGCCCTGGTGGTGGAGGTCGCGTCCCCAGCGCAGGAAGTGCGCGATCTCCAGGTCGTCGGCGTGGACCTCCGCGACGGGATCCATCAGGTCTGCTTCTGTCGGTTCCACGACCGTGCCTCCTCGGTTGGGACCAGGTGATGAGCGGTCGGCGAGTGTCATCGGGACGCGGCCTCCCCGGCGCCGGCCGCCTCGCCGTCCGTCCCGCCGGCCGCGCAGGGTGCGCCCGGCGGCAGGTTGGCCAGGACCTCCTTGCGGATGACCGAGACCGGTTCGCCGCCGTCCCCGTCCGGGAGGACGACGACGGCCTCGTCGCCGCTGCGGACCATCGGCAGGCTGGTGCGCTTCACGGCGGCGACACCGACCTTGGTGCCGTGCCAGGGGCAGCTCAGGCGCCGCCCGTCCGGGGTGCGGCGGGCCAGGCTCAGCGGCCCGCCCCGGTGCGGGCAGCGGTCGAGGACGAGCAGCGACCGCCCTTCGGTGTGCAGGACGAAATAGCGGTCGTGGCCGACCAGCACGGTGTTGTGGCGGCTCAGATCCATGACGATGACGCGGGCCATCGGCTCCTCTTGTCGTTCGGGCACGGCCGGATGACGGGCGGGGGGCTGACCGGCGCGGTGCGGGCATGCGAAACCGGAGTACGGGGTCGGGTGTCCGGCGAGGTCCGGCCTCACCGGCGACTTGCGTACGCGAGGGACGCCGTTCCGACACGACGCCCGGCGGGGGATCAGCCGTCGGGGGTCACGGTATGGAGCAGACAGCCGCTCCCGGAGGCCATCGCCCGCATTCCGTAGAGCCGGCCGGCCGGGATCAGCATCACGTCGCCGCGGGTCAGCCGCTCGGGCGGGCCGGTCGGGGTGGTGATGAGCTCCACCTCGCCGCGCTCGACCTCCAAAACCATGGAGTCGTCGTGGCTCCGCGTCCCGAACGGGCTGTCCGGCGTCAGCGCGACCCGCCGCGGCTCCGGCCCGAGCCGGACCGTTCCCGCGAGTTCCCGGTGCCGGGGCAGGTCATCGGACCAGCGGATCTGAGCGGCGGTGTCGTCCTCGAACCAGCCGCCGATGAGCCGGGCCTCGGCGACGCCGCGCATCAGCTCCGGCACGACCCGCGGGCCGTGCCTGGCGGCCAGGGCGAGCAGCACCTCCTCCCTGGTGATGCGCCCGTGGTGCTCGTCGATGTGCGCGTGCTCGTCGCAGTAATGCAGATCGACGGAATCGCCGAAGATATCGCGGAAGACTTTGACCATCTCCACGAACGCGGGAGCGAAAACCGCTTCCGCATAGGTCACCGCGCCCGCGTATCGGAAGAACTTCGCATGATCGCGGGACAGGTAGTAATAGTAGTTGTTCGTGGCCAGCGGACCGGAGAGGTAGAAGTTCCAGTACGCGTGCACGTGGGTCGCCATCGCGCGGCTGCGCAGCATCTTCGCGAAGATGGTGGTGTGCTTGGCGTCGTAGACCCCGTATCCGAATTCGTCGATGAAGATCTTGAACAGCGCGGATTGCTCGGGGCCGTAGGCGCCGGCGAGGTTGCGCGACATCGCGGACGCCTCGGTGAGCCCGTCGAGCGCGAGCTGCACCAGGTACAGGTCGGCGGCGCTCTCCCGGTCGCGTGCCTCGGCGATGGCGGCCAGCGCCGGCGATGGACCGTTCTCCGCCTCGGCGACGACGTGCTGGAAGTAGGCGTCCAGGACCTCGGGGGTGGCGGCGCCGCTGACGTCCACGGCGTCGTCCAGGCAGGCGAACGCGAAACGTTCCAGCGCCGAGACGGACGATTCTCGTAGTTCGCGCAGCTCAGAGCCGTAGAAGAGGTCGAAGTCGGCGTGCAGGGGAGCGAGTCCCTGTTCTGGGAGCAGCACCGTTTCGGCCTCGTAGAAGGTGCCGAGCAGCCGGTGCGCGCTGAGCGAGCGGTGCGCGGCCCACTCGTCCGCGGCGGGCGGCCGGTCGAAGTCGGCCTCGGCGAGCGCGTCCGGAACCAGCATCCGGCGGTAGGGGTTGGGCGGGTGCAGTACCTGGGCGTCACCCTGGAAGAGCGGGCTGCGGGCGAACGAGAGGATTCGCCTCCCCAGGGTGCGGTCGATTTCTTCCTCGGCAGATTGGATCGTCATTGAGAAATACCGTTCACCTGACTACTTCATGGGTCGGGTGTAGTTGAGTGCGTCTTCCCGATGGTGACGGGAATTCACGCAGGAACGGTTCGTGGTTCGTGGGCGGACGGATCGGGCGTTGCACAGCGAATTAGGGATCACATGGCCGGGGAACAAGGCCGTGCACCCCACGCCGAGGCACGTTAACAAGGCTCACTGACCCGATCAACGATCAAACATTGACTTGTTTAAGAAGATGATCTGGCAAGTCTTGTTAGTGCCGGCAGCCGGTCAGCCCGCCCCCGCATTAGGAGTCTCCCTATCCCACCCGCCGCGGCCGACCCTCCCGGCGGACGCCCTGACCTCGGAGTAGAACCGTCCCCGATCCCCCCGGGACGCCTGCCAGAGACGGCTCCCCGAACCACACCAAGAACCCGCCGAACACGAAGCGGAGTTACCCCCCGGTTAGATGACCGTATTCGGCAGCATGTGGACATCTCGGGCGTCCGCCGCCGTGGAGAAGGACCCGGCGGCGGCGTCGCGCTCCCGTCTAAACTCGCGGCATGGACCTCAGGGACGCGACGCGCATGATCCTCTCCGAAGCGGCGGGTCACCCGGACCTGCTCCGGGTCACCCGGCACGCGCACGACGAACTGGCCCTCGGCCGGCTGCCGGTGCACACCGACCTGAGCTGGATGCTCAAGGAGGCCGCCCGCAAGGGCCTGTACTCCGCCGTCCGGTCCCGCTACGGCGTCGCCGCCTTCGACGAGATGGTCATGGTGATCGCACGCGAGGTCGACCGCCAGAGCCCCGTCCCCGCCCGGTAACGCCCTTCTCAGCGGCGCGCGCTCGGCCGGCCCGGGGTCAGGGCCCGAGGTCAGGAAGGTGCGGCGGTAGGCGGACGGTGAGGTCTTCATCGCCCGCGCGAAATGGTGCCGGAACGTCCCCGGGCTCTCGAAGCCGACCGCGGCGCCGGGCTCCTCGACCGGTGTGCCGCCTCCTCCAGCAGCGGCAGGGCCCGGCTGCAACGGTGCGACGAAGGCCGCCCTGGAGTTCGCCAAGCTCGGCTTTCCGGTGAAGGAGATGATCGGGGGCTTCGAGTACTGGGCCCGCGAGGGGCTCCCGGTCGAGACCGGCGAAGGGGTCGTCCGGCGTTCTCCCGACCCGCTCACCGCTCCCTTGACCGCCGTCTTCTGTGACTGGAGACACGCCAGAAAAGCGCTGACACCGAATGTTCCGGCGGGGACAGGGCATAAGGAGGCGGTCCGGCGACGTTAGACTCTAGGAATCACTCTTCGGCGCCCCCATGGCGTCAGGCTCGTCCTTGTAGCCCACATACTCCGTGGTGCCTCCCGAGACGTGCCCCCCTCTCGGAAGGTAATGCGTGACCACAGCTGCCGCTGCACAGAACCCGTCCATGCCCGCCACCGCGGACGAGGAGCGGGTTCCCTCCTTCACCGAGCTCGGCATGCCGCCGGCGATGGTGACCGCCCTGACCCGTCAGGGCATTGACGCCCCGTTCCCGATCCAGGCCGCCGCGATCCCCGACGTCATGGCGGGGCGCGACGTCCTCGGGCGCGGTAAGACGGGCTCCGGCAAGACCCTCGCGTTCGGTCTGCCGCTGCTCGCCCGCCTCTCCGGCCGCAAGGCCGCCCCGAAGCGCCCGCTGGCGCTCATCCTCGTGCCGACCCGCGAGCTGGCCCAGCAGGTCCAGACGAACCTGGAGCCGCTCGGCCGCGGCCTCGGCCTCCGGTTCAAGACCGTCATCGGCCAGACCTCGATGTTCAAGCAGATCGACGCGCTGCGCCGCGGCGTCGAGGTCCTCGTCGCCACCCCCGGCCGCCTCAAGGACCTGATGCGCCAGGGCGCATGCGACCTGTCCGACATCGAGATCGCCGTGCTGGACGAGGCCGACCACATGGCCGACATGGGCTTCCTGCCCGACGTCACCGACATCCTTGACGCCGCCAAGCCCGGCGGGCAGCGGCTGCTGTTCTCCGCCACCCTGGACAAGGACGTCGACGTCCTCGTCAAGCGCTACCTGAACGACCCCGTGACGCACGCGATCGGCCCGGTCGACGAGTCCGTCGACACCATGGAGCACCACCTCCTGCTGGTGGCGCCCAAGGAGAAGGCCGCCGTCACCGCCGAGATCGCCAACCGCGAGGGCCGGACGATCCTGTTCGCCCGCACCAAGCACGGCGTCGACCGGCTCGCCAAGCAGCTCGTCCAGGTCGGCGTCCGCGCGGCGGGCCTGCACGGCGGCAAGAGCCAGGGGCTGCGCACCCGCACGCTCGCCGAGTTCCGCGAGGGCTCGATCAGCGTGCTGGTCGCCACCGACGTCGCCGCCCGCGGCATCCACGTGGACGACGTGTCGCTCGTCATGCACGTCGACCCGCCCGCCGACAGCAAGGACTACATGCACCGCGCGGGCCGCACCGCCCGCGCCGGCGAGAGCGGGACGGTCGTCACGCTCGTCCTGCCGCACCAGGTGCGCGCCACGTCCGCGATGACGCGCCGCGCCGGCATCAACGCGCCCCGCACCCGGGTCTCCACCGGCGACGCGGAGCTGGTCAAGCTGACCGGCGCCCGCCCGCCGTCCGGCATCCCGATCGAAGGCCCGATCATCCCCGAGCGTCCGCGCCGCGAAGGCGGCGGCGGCCGGGGCCGCCAGGGCGGTGGCCGCCGCGGCGGCCGCGGCTTCGGCGGCGGCCGGGGCGGATCGCGCCCGTACGACCGCCAGGACGGCGGCCGTCCCCGCGGAGAGGGCGAGCACCGCGCCTCCTACTCCGGTGGCGAGCGCCGCGGTGGCGGCCCCCGCACGGGCGGCGGCACCCACGGCAACCGCCGCGGCGCCGCCCGCCCGGCCCGCTACAACTGACCCGCACGACCCCCGGAGCCCCGCCCCACCGGCGGGGCTCCACCCATGTCCACACTCCGCCACCCTCAACACCCCACCGCTTCCGTTGACTTGCGGCGTGTTGTTGTTATGAAGCGCTCCATAACAACAACACGCCGCAAGTCAACGACTGCGCCAGCCGACCACGGGCTTCAACGGAGGCAGCGGCACCATCGCCGCGATTCGGTGGGCGGGCAGGCACTCGATCCGCCGGTGGTGCCGGACATCGGCGCGATGCGCCGGCCGGCCGGCGGGGTGCCGGGTCAGCCGGCCTCTTCGCGGAGGACGGGGGCGTTGCGGGCCTCGTTCTCCTCGCGGAGTTTGTCCTGCAGGATCTGGAGACCTTCGAGGCCGTCCACGGAGAGCGCGGCCAGCTCGTCCAGGGACATCAGGGGGTCGCTGCGCAGTGGCGGCTGCCAGCCGTTCTCCTTGTCGTGGCTGCGGAGGATCTTGGCGGGGACACCGCCGATGACCGCGTGGTCGGGGAACTCGCCGCGGACGACCGCGCCGCCCGCCACGGCCACGTTCCGGCCGAGCCGGGTGCCGGGCAGGATGATCGCGCCGGTGCCGATCCAGCAGCCGTCCCCGATGACGACGGGGTTGTTCTCCGGCCACTGCCGCCCGATGGGCGTGTGCAGGTCGCCGTAGGTGTGGTTCTGGTCGGTGATGTAGACGTTGGGGCCGGTGAAGACGTCGTCCCCGATGTCGATCGACTGGTGGCCGACGATGTGGGTGCCGCGGCCGAGCGAGCAGCTCGCGCCGATGCGGACGACGACGTCGGGCCCGAGGTCGAGGCCGGGGACGAAGCCCGCCGAGATCGTCACGTGCGTGCCGACGAGCGTGTGGTCCCCGATCGAGATCCACGGCTCGCCGTAGATGGCCCCGACGGGGAAGCCGATGCAGGCCCCCTCGCCCAGGTAGGCGAACTTGCGGCGGCCCGGCGTGTGCGGGGTGATCTCTCCGTGCCGCTGCACCCACTGCCAGGTGCGGTGCACGGCCGTGTGCACGCCCTGGCGCGCCCGGAGCCTGGCCCGGGCCGCCAGCACCTGCGGGAGCGAGCGCTTCGGCGACATGGCGTTCACCGTACCGGTTGGTAGCTACGGTGGGACAGAAGGAATGCCAGAGTCACACCATGCCGTGCGCGGCTGATCTCGTCCGCGCGTGGCGGAGGGCCCGGCCGTACCGACCAGGCCCTCCAACCGGAAAACACGTGCTCCCCGCGCTAATGCGGAGAATGCACCTGACCGTCGACATCGGCGCCGGTGACCGTCATGGAGTCCGCCGACGTGGCGTCCCCCGCGTGCTCACCGGAACCCTTGGCCATGTCGCGGATGGTGTCGCGCCTCGTGGCGACCACACCGGCCACGCCGATGGCCGTGACAACGCCCATCATCGCCAAGAAGGCACTGCGGCCGGACTTGGTGTGCCGCGGGGGTTCCACCCGCTGGGCGGTGTCGCTCAAGAACGTGCTCACCCGCGGTGCGAGCCCGGTCTCCACGTACCGGGCCGCCTGCCGGAGCCTCGGTGCGCTCCAGCCACGGACGGCCATCACCCGCTCGTCCGCGGCGGGCCTGATCCGCTCCGCAGCGGAGGAGACGCCCTGCCGGCACATCACGGCGCCTTGCCGGTACATGCCGGAGCCCTGGTGGGCGGCCTGCCGGGCGGCCTCCTGCACGCGGTCGAACCGCGTGAGAACCTCCTCCTGCGGCTTACGGCGGATACTGATCATTAGGGACACGCTAACCTCCCTGTTTGCGAGGTCCTGCCGTCAGCCTTCCCGGAGTCAGGGGGGTAAACCCCGCATGAGTGTCCAGGTGGATACGCAGGGTGACTTCGAGGGTGCGGCCGGAGACCCCACGTACAGACGTACAAACCGACTCCAACGAGAGGTGGCCGACATGGCCAACGAGATCTTCGCGACGCTCAACACGTCGCTCGGCAAGATCGTGGTCCAGCTGTACCCCGAGCACGCTCCCGAGACGGTGGCGAACTTCGTCGACCTCGCGGAGGGCAACCGGACCTGGCGCGACCCGCGGACCGGCCAGAAGACCGACGCGCCGCTCTACAACGGCACGATCTTCCACCGCGTCATCAGCCAGTTCATGCTCCAGGGCGGGGACCCGCTGGGCACCGGCACCGGCGGGCCGGGCTACGAGTTCAAGGACGAGTTCCACCCCGACCTGAAGTTCGACCGGCCCTACCTGATGGCCATGGCCAACGCCGGGCCGGGCACCAACGGCTCCCAGTTCTTCATCACGCTGAGCGTCGCGCACACCCAGCACCTCACCGGCCGGCACACCATCTTCGGCAAGGTGATCGAGGGCACCGACGTCGTCGACCGCATCGGGCAGGTCCCGACCGCCCCGGGCGACCGCCCGCGGGAGGACGTCGTCATCCAGTCGGTGACGATCGAGCGCCGTTAGACGTTTCATACGGTGAGAGCCGAGAACGCGTGAGACCGGTCCACACGGAGCCCAGATGAGCACAGACCACAGTCCCGCCCCCGAGACCTCGGTGCCGACCTGCTACCGGCATCCGGGCCGGGAGACGTACGTGCGCTGCACGCGGTGCGACCGCTTCATCTGCCCCGAGTGCATGCGCGACGCCGCGGTGGGACACCAGTGCGTCGAATGCGTCGCCGAGGGGAACCGCAGCATCCGCAAGGCGGTGCCGCGGACGCCCATCGGCGCGCGGGGCTCCACGTCCGCGGTGCCCGTCGTCTCGTACACGCTCATCGCCGCCTGCTTGCTCGCCTACCTGGCCGAGCTCGCGTCGTGGCGGGTCGTGTGGGAGTTCATGATGCTCGGCCGCGGGCTGCTGCCCGACGGCGACGTCGGCGGGGTCGCCGAGGGCGAGTGGTACCGGCTGTTCACCACGATGTTCCTGCACCAGCGCGGCGGCACGTTCGGCATCACCCACATCCTGTTCAACATGTGGGCGCTGTACGCGATCGGCCCCGCGCTGGAGCAGGTGCTCGGCCGGTGGCGGTTCCTCGCCCTCTACGTGCTGTCGGGACTGGGCGGCTCGGTCCTGCTGTACATGGTGGGCGCCCCGTCGTCGTCGGCGGTCGGCGCGTCCGGCGCGATCTTCGGCCTGTTCGGCGCGTTCTTCGTCGTCGGCCGGAAGCTGGGCGGGCCGGTCGGGCCGATCGTGGTGCTGCTGGTGATCAACCTGGTGATCACGTTCTCGGTGCCGGGCATCTCCTGGGAGGGCCACGTCGGCGGCCTCGTGGTCGGCGCCGTGCTGGCCGCGGCCTACGCGTACGCGCCGGCCGCGCAGCGGCGCCTGCTGCACATCGGGGCGCCGCTCCTCACCTTCGCGGTGCTGGTCGCCCTCGTGGTCGTCCGGACGGCGGAACTCAGCCCGTCCATCGGGTAGCCGTAGAAGCGCGGACGCCCCGCAGCGGGCGTCCGCGCCTGTGGATAACCTGGGGACAACCGGGAGCCTGCCGTCCCTGCCTGTGGATAACCCTCAGCGCCACTTGGTGGACAGGATCACGCCGAGAATGATGGCCGTGAAGCCGATGCCGAGGTTCCAGTTGTGCAGGTCGGTCATGTACGGCACCTCGGTGCCGGTGCTCGCCGTCACGTAGAAGACGGCGATCCACAGCAGCCCGACGATCCAGAGCCCGACCATCGTCGGCACCAGCCAGCGGGGGCTGACCTCGGGGGCCTTGGACTTCTGCGGGGGCGTGTAAACGGCCTTCTTACGCGTCTTGGACTTGGCCACGGTGGGTCGATCTCCTCGGGCGTCCGGCGGCCGGAGCGCCGGACCGCGCATGGGTGGTTTGTCGGTTAGCGTAGTCGCTGGTGAGCAGAGTACGGCGTCCAGCGTGGGGAAGCATCATTCCGGTCCTCACCCTCCTCGCGGGAACGCTGTTCGCGGCGAGCGCGAGCACGGCCCGCGGCACGAGCCTGCGCGAGCAGGGCCGCACCGAGATCACCGAGCTCATCGCCGCGGAGCAGCGCCGGAGCCGCCAGGAGCGCGCCGAGTACCGGCGCCTCCGCCATGACATCGACCGTATCTCGCGTTCGGCCGGACGTCACGACGCAAGAGTGAAAGAAGCCCGCGCCGAGGCCGACCGGCTCGCCGCCCTCGCCGGTTTCACCCCGTACAGCGGCCCTGCCCTGCGCGTCTCGCTGGACGACGCGCCGCGGCCCAAGTCCGGCTCGCCGCCCCGCGACGTCCGGCCCGACGACCTCGTCGTCCACGAGAGCGACGTCCAGGCCGTCGTGAACGCCCTGTGGGCCGGCGGCGCGAAAGCGATGCAGATCATGGACCAGCGGGTGATCTCGACGAGCGCCGTCCGCTGCGTGGGCAATACCCTGATCCTCCAGGGCGTCGTGTACTCCCCGCCGTTCCGGATCACCGCCGTCGGCGACCCGGACCGGCTCCGCGCGGCGCTCGGCGCGTCCCCCGAGGTCGCCGTCTACCGCAGGTACGTCCGCGCGTACGGGCTCGGCTACTCGGTGCGGACCGTGCGCAGGGCCACGCTGCCGCCCTACACCGGCAACGTGGCGATGAAGCACGCTACGGTGCCGGACTGAGAAGGAGGGTGCACCCCGGTGCGGACGCTGATCCGTGGCATGGGCGAACTGACCATCACCGCCGGCCTGGTCTTCACGCTCTTCGTCGCTTACGGGCTCTGGGGCACCGGCCGGTACACCCAGGGCGAGCAGGACCGCCTCGGCGACGAACTGCTGACCACATGGCGGTCCGACAAGGTCACCACCGAGCGGGTGAAGCTGGGCAAGGGCCTCGCGATGATCCGCATCCCCCGCTTCGGCGACGACTGGAAGTTCGTCGTGATCGAGGGCGTGGACCCCGGCGACCTCCGCAAGGGCCCCGGCCACTACCCCGGTACGGCGCTGCCCGGCGAGGTCGGCAACTTCGTCGTCTCCGGCCACCGGACGACCTACTCCGCCCCCTTCAACCGGCTCGGCGAACTCGACCGCGGCGACGAGATCCTGATCGACACCCGCGAGCAGCAGTTCGTCTACAAGGTCACCGACCGCAAGATCGTGAAGCCCGCCGCGACCGAGGTCACCGCCCC
>NZ_SMKM01000490.1 GCF_004348665.1 Actinomadura sp. GC306
GTGTATAAGAGACAGCCCCACCGGGGTCCGGGGCCGGGCGCCGGGCCGGGGCCCGGGCGTCCGGCGGCTAGTGCCTCTCGGTCCGCCCGCGCGGGTAGCGGCGGACGCGGCGGTAGCCGACCAGCTCCCCGTCCGCGTCGACCTCGATCTCGTAGACCGCGAGGATGTCGGCCGAGTCGGGGATGCGGCGGGTCTCCACGACCTCCACCTGGACGCGCCACCCGTCCTCGTCGGCGCGTTCGAGCCCGACCACGCTCTCGGCGCTGCGGCCGGTCATCGAGGTGACGTGCTCGGCCGCGCGTTTGGCGGCTTCGGACGCGGACATCATGTGGGGCCTCCTAGCCGCCGCCCTGGAGGCGGGCCTGCTCGCGTGCGCGGCCCTCGTTGAGCCGTTGGATCAGCTCCTCCTCGCGTTCGGCCGCTTCCTCCTCGGTGATCTCCCCGGCGGCGGCCTGGTCGGCGATCTCCTGCATCTCCGCGGCGATGCGGCCCGGGTCGTACAGGCGCGCCTCGGCCTGCTCGGTGAGGGTCTCGGCCAGCCACATCACGCCGCGCACGGGTGCGAGCGGCAGCGTGACCAGCCCGGTGAACAGTCCCATCGTCATTCCTCCGGGACGAAGTCGTAGGGCGGCAGCGGCCCGATCAGCCGGACCTTGATGCGCTCGCCGTGCTCGCGGGAGAGTTCCTCGACGGCCTGCTCGAACTCGGCGCGCCGGTCGGCGCGGACGAGGAACGAGGCGTCCAGGACGTCCTCCTCGCGGGCGGGCGTCTTGGTCACGGCGGCCTCGGCGGCGCCGGCGGCGCCGTCCAGCAGCGCCTGGCCGTCGGACTCGCGCATCCGCTCCATCGTCTGGGCGATCAGCTCGCCGAGGCGGACGCGGTCGTAGTAGACGGCGTCGGCGGCGTCGGCCGGGACCTCGCGGAGCCGCTGCGACAGCTCGGCGATGTCGGGGTCGGCGGCCATGATCTCGCGCAGGACGGTGTCCTGGACGTAGGTGGCCTTCACGCGGAGTTCGACGGTGCCGTCGAGCTGCTCCAGGATGCGCCCGAACCGCTCGGAGTTGCCGGCGAGCAGTTCCTTCTCGACGGCGCCGCGGTCGGCGAGGGCCGCGCCGAACCGGAACGGCAGCACGACGGTGCCGGCGTCGACCAGGGCGTTGAGGACGCGCTGGTGGGCGACCAGGTCGGCGCGTTCGCCGAGGGCGCGGCCCTGCGGCAGGTCGCTGACGATCGCGGCGCAGACGCCGCCGTCCTCGATCATCGTGACCGGCTTGTCGTCCAGGCCGAGGACGTCACCGGGCAGGGTGGCGCCCGAGCGGGTCACGCCGTAGACGTACTGCGGTGCCCGGTCGTCCTGGGGGGCGTCCCCGGGGCCGTTGCCGCCGGGGGTCTGCGGCGTGGTCATGACTCCTCGTCCTCCTTCTTGCGGGACGGGCGGCGCCGTGCGGCCTGCTTGTCGTCGTCGGAGTCCTCGTCGCCGCCGAAGGTCTCCTTCAGGCGTTCGCCCGCGCCCTCCAGGGCGCCGCGGGTCTTCTTCTTCGCGCCGGACTCCTGCATGCCGCCGACGAACTCCGGCAGGCCCTGCGAGTTGTCGTTGTTGGCGATGTCGAGGCGGTTGACGGCCTCGGCGAAGCGCAGGTAGGTGTCGACGCTGGCGACGACGATCCGCACGTCGACGGTGAGGATCTCGATTCCGACCAGTGAGACCCGGGCGTACAGGTCGATGACCAGTCCCTTTTCCAGGATCAGGTCGACCACGTCGGCGAGGCCGCCGCCGGAGCCGCCGCGCTGGACTTGGTTGGTGCCCGAGGTCTGCTGGGCGATCGGCCCAGTCATGTCATATCTCCCTGTGTGTGGGTGTCTGGTGGTATCCGCGGGTTTTCCGTTCCGTGCACGCCACCTCTTTACCCCGAGCCATCCGCCTAAACGGGGTGCCGCGTTTCGGTCATCCGCCGGTAAAAGCGCACGTCCCCGGGGTGCGGCCGGTGCGGGCCGCACCCCGGGGACGTGCAGCGGGGCCGGGTAAGGA
>NZ_SMKM01000491.1 GCF_004348665.1 Actinomadura sp. GC306
CTGTCCTTGCCTTGCTTGTCGTTCACGACAACACTCCCCCGATGTCGATCACAGCTCGTCACATGAGTACCCCGTCTACCCGGGGTAGAAGCGCACTTCCGGGCGCCCGACCTGACCGTAGTGGGGGCGGCGGTGCGCGAGGCCGTTCTCCGCGAGGTATTCGAGATAGCGGCGTGCCGTGACGCGGGAGACGCCGGTGAGGTCGGCCGCCGCGGCGGCCGACAATCCGTCCGCGGCGCCGGCCAGCACCTCGGTGACGGCCTGCAGCGTCTCGTCACTCATTCCCTTGGGCAGCGTGCGGTGGCCGGGCGTGCGGAGGGTGGCGAGCATTCCGTCCACGTCGGCCTGGCCGCTGACCTCCCCGGCGCCGACCGCCTGCTCCCGGAATCGCGCGTACCGGTCGAGCTTGTCGCGCAGCGACGCGAACGTGAACGGCTTGAGCAGGTACTGGACGACGCCCACCGCCACCGCCGACCGGATCACGGCCAGGTCCCGCGCGGAGGTGACGGCGATGACGTCCACGTCGCTGCCCGCGGCGCGCAGCGCACGGCAGACCGTGAGGCCGTGCGTGTCGGGGAGGTAGAAGTCCAGCAGGACGACGTCCACGGCGGAGCGCTCGCAGAACCGCAGCGCGTCCGCCCCGGAGTGGACGACGCCGGCGACGGTGAAGCCGGCGACGCGCTCGACATAGGAGCGGTGCGCCTCGGCGGCGACCGGGTCGTCCTCGACCACGAGCACGCTGATCATGACGCGGCCAGGGGCAGCCGGACGGTGAACACGGCCCCCTCGTCGTGGCTCACCCGGACCTCGCCGCCGTGGCGGCGCACGGCCTGCCCGACCAGCGCCAGGCCGATGCCGTGGCCGACGGGCCCGCCGGACGTCTTGGTCGTCCAGCCGCGCCGGAACATCTCGGGCACCGCGGACGGGTCCACGCCCGGCCCGCTGTCGGCCACCTCCAGGACGAGCGCGCCGCCCTCCTTCCGCGCGCTGACGGCCACCCGGGGCGGCCGGACGTCCGCGCCCGCGAGCGCGGCGTCCACCGCGTTGTCGATGAGGTTGCCGAGGATGGTGACGAGGTCGCGGGGCTCGGCGACGCCCTCGATCGCGGTGTCCTCGCCGACGACGAGCTCGACGCCCCGCTCCCCCGCCTCCGCGGACTTGCCGAGCAGCAGCGCCGCCAGCACCGGTTCCGACACCGACCCGACGACCCGGTCGGTGAGCCGCTGCGCGGTCCGCAGCTCCGCGGTGGCGAACTCGACGGCCTCGCCGGGCCGGCCCAGCTCCACCAGCGACACCACGGTGTGCAGCCGGTTCGCCGCCTCGTGCGCCTGCGAGCGCAGCGACTCGGCGAACCCGCGCACGGTGTCCAGCTCGCCGGTCAGCACCTGCAGCTCGGTGTGGTCGCGCAGCGTGACGACGTTTCCCATCGCCGTGTCCCGCGACCGGACGGGCTTGGTGTTCACGACGAGCACGCGGGTGTCGGCGACGTGGACCTCGTCCGACCGCGGCTCCGCCGAGACGCAGGTGGCGGCCAGCTCGTCCGACAGCCCCAGGTCCGCGACGTGCCGCCCGCGCGGGTCGGGATCCAGGTCGAGGAGGTCGCGGGCGGCGTCGTTGCACAGGACGACGCGGCCCGAGCGGTCCAGGAGCAGCAGCCCCTCCCGGACGGTGTGCAGGATCGCCTCGTAGTACTCGAACATCTCGCGCAGCTCGCCGGGCGCGACGCCGCGCGTCTGCCGGCGCAGCCGCGCGGCGACCAGGTAGCTGCCGCCCACGCCGACCGCCAGCACCGCGAACGCGACGACCGCCAGGGAGATGAGCCGCTGCCGCAGCTCGGCGGTGATGACGCGGATCGTGATGCCGACCGCGACCAGCGCCACGATGCGCCCGCCGTCGTAGACGGGGGTGACGGTGCGGACGGACGGGCCGAGCGTCCCCGTGTAGGTCTCGGTGAACGTCAGCCCCGCGAGCGCGGGCCCGGTGTTGCCGACGAACTGCCCGCCGA
>NZ_SMKM01000492.1 GCF_004348665.1 Actinomadura sp. GC306
ATCTACACTCGACTAGTCGTCGTCAGCGTCAGATGGGTATAAGAGACAGGAACCCCCTCCCCGGGGACTTCGTCATCTCCGCAACCACCCAGGACCCTTCACGGAAGGGGGTGCTGTTCGATCTTCGCATCCGGGGACGGGAAGTCGTCGGTCAATACGGGGCAGGTGAATTTACGGGTCATGAGCCCCGCGACGAAGTCGGTAAGGGAGCCGTTAAACTCCCACCAGGCACCCTTTCCATAGGAGTGTTCCGCTACCACGACCGTCCAGGCGTCCGGGTCGCCCTCGGTCCGCCAGAACAGGTGGTCGCTGTTGTCGGTAACACCCCAGGGGAAAAGCCCACCCTCCGCGGGGTAGAGTGGAAATGGCACAAGGTCAAGGGTAGGAAACTTCTCGATGAGTTCCGCTGCAGCTCCGAGTATATCTTCCGCCCAAGTGACCAGATTTTCCCCTTCCGAGTTCTCGACGGGATGGAAAATGCCCAAAAACTCGTCCACATCGAGCAGCGGATACCGTCGACATAGCTCCATATAGTCTCTAGGCAGGCGCATCCCCAGCCGCCCCCTCAACCCATCCCAGTCAACAGGAGGCGGCGACTGAACAGGCTCACCTATAAGGCTGATCATCCGTGTCAGTGAAGCCATGGGAATATCACCCGATGCTCTCTGTTCCTGGACTTGCTGTTCTGAATTGTAACGTTGAAGAACAGCCCGTCGTTCCCGCGCGCGAGCATGTGCACTGCAGATGGCCTTCCTGCGTGGGATGAATAGACCGGCCGCACTTCATAATATACCTGCTGCCCCTCATCCTCGACCGCCCGGCGTACGATGTTCTCGTACTTCTTCATCGAGGAGTTGTTCATCCGCTGATAGATGGTGATCAGATTTCTCGGGTCCGATCCGCTGCCTCCCAACTGTGCACCGATGAGGTGTCCACGAGAGAAGACCCTCTTCGAGTTATTCGGCTTGCCAGCAGCGTCTCGGGGCCAGCCACTAGGAAGGATCGACTTTCTCGCCGGAGATCCGCCTGCCAGGTCTCCAGCACTGCAGTACTGGGCGCGAGCGCCGGTGGCCCGGCCTTGGCTGTCGAGTGGCCTGTACTCCTTGAACGGCAGGCAGCCATTGTCACCGTCGCCGCCCGAAATACCCTGGCTCGGATCTGGTTCCCAGGGTGTCCCTGCTTCCGGGTACAGGAAGGACGAGCCGTAGGGATTGACCGGGAAAAAGACAGAATTGCGGTCGGGCTCCGGAGCCGTGGCCGTACTCGTGGGGGGCGGTGGAGCCGCACCGCCTGAGTCGAAGTGAATCTCGGCGGGCGGAGCCGTGGAGGCGGCGCCGGCCAGTGAAATCTGGCTGACGATTGATCCGGCGTCGCTGACGGCTTTAGCGCGCAGGTCCCGCAAAGACTGCGCAGTATCCTCGACGACGTTGTGCGTCCTGGCCCGGGTGGGCATTCGGGCAGGGCCTGTCGAGATTCGGCTCTTAGGGTCCGCGTAGGAGGGTCTGCGCAGCGAGAGGTTTATGGTTCGGGCCTTGTTGCGGGCATCGTTCGCCGCTCGGCGTTTGCCTTTCGTCAAGCCGCCGCGAAGTCGCAATCGCGGCGCCAACCGAACTTCCGCCACATGATCACTTGCGGGAAATGATTCCGACAAGATCGTTGACCGGATCCGGCCAGGCACCTAATCCTGGCGTATCTGGATTTCAATCACTCCTTAATTGAGGACACCTATTAAGCTCCTCCCCTGTTCCTCCAGCTCAAGCCACTGCCACCGGAGAAGTGAGCTTCCAACATCTGAGCACGGCGACAGGAGCACTACCCACCGTGATCAATTACGGTGGCGTGGAAAGCGGCAACGCGCACACCGAGGCTGTGAGAAGCAACGCGGCTGGGACGACGGAGGGTTGCCACGGGCCCGGGTCCGGTCGGTTCCCCAGCGGTCTACGCAAACGGGTGAGCTGATGTCGGGGTGCGGTGCGGTTGTGCTGGTGGGTCAGGGG
>NZ_SMKM01000493.1 GCF_004348665.1 Actinomadura sp. GC306
GTCTCGGGGATGCGCCAGAGCGGGAGGATCCACGCCGGGATGACGTCGGACGGGGCCGCGGGCGACGTGGGGACGGTGTCGAGGGCGGCCTTCCAGGCGCGGGCGGCGGTGAGGTCGGCGCGGATGACGCGGAGGCGTTCCTCGGCCTCGGTGAGGGCGGCGCGGAGGCGCTCCTTGGCGGGGACGGTCTGCCGGGTGGCATGGTGGGCCGCCGCCCAGGCGTCGTCCCAGCGGGGGGTGCGCTCCTGCCATGCCTCGTCGCCGTCGGTGGCGATCATGAGGTTGGCGAGGTCGGGGTGGACGGCGCGGACGCGGTCGAGGAGTTCCGTGCAGCGGATCTGGCGGGAGCGTTCGTGGCGGGCCTCGGCCAGGGCGTTCAGGGCGCGGCCGTAGGCGGCGGCGTCGCGGGCGTCGATGGCGTCCAGGGCGGCCTGGAGTTCCGGGGGGTCGTCGTCGGCCACCTGGCCGATGGAGTCGCGGAGGGCGTCGAGGTCGGCGGCGGCGCGGCTGACGCCCAGGCCCTCCAGGGCGTTGCGCAGGGCGGTGACGTAGCCGTGCCACTGGATGGGGTGGCCCAGGGGGATGGTGAGGCCCGCGCGGCCGAGGAGGTCGCGGGTCTCTTGCACGGCCGTCATGGCGTCGCGGATGCGGGCGAGGCGGGTGTGGGCGCGGACGAAGCGGGCGACGCGTTCGGCGGGCGGGAGGTCGGCCGGGAAGGAGATGCCGGCGGCCTCCCACACGTACTGCAGCTCGCGGCAGGCGATCCGCACCATGAGGTGGGTGTGGACGAGGTCGAGCAGCTCGGGGGTGGTGGGCGCGGCGCCGTCGACCTGCACGGTGGTGAGGAGCGGCTCGGCCTGGCGTTGCGCGGACGAGCGCAGCGGCCCCCGCTTGAGGGTGCCGCCGCCGGCGAGGTGGGCGCGCAGGTCCAGGGCGGACGCGGCGAGCCCGCGCAGGTCGGCGTCGGCGGGGACGTCGATCTCGTGGCCGCTGAGCTCCGCGAGGGCGTTCTCCGCCCACTGGGCGCGGGCCGTCATCTCGTGGACGCGCGCCCAGATGAGGGGGCGGCGGTCCGCGAGGGCGTCGCCGAACGCCTGGGCGGCGAGGTCGGCGGGGTTCCAGCCGCCCGGGTCGCCGTCGAGGCCGAGGTCGCGGAGCGCGGCGGCGACGACGGACGCGTTGCCGTCGAGGCGGGCGAGGAAGGTCACGTCGGTCTCGCGCAGGCGGCGGGACAGGTCGGTCTTGGTCCGTTCGGCGCGTTCGGCGGCCGCGGCCTCCGCCTCGACGAGGGTGCGGACGTAGGCGGCGCTGGGCAGCGCGCCGGGGTCGACGTCGCGCTGCTCGGTGCGGGCCTTGCGCGCGGCGGTCTCCTCCGCGAGGAGGACGACGAGCTCGGCCGCCTCGGAGCGGGAGATCGGCGGGTCCGCGGGCATCCCGGCGCGGACCGGCATCCACGCCAGGTCGGGCGCCTCGGCGCGGAGGCGCTCGCGCGGGTCGGCGGGCTCGACGGCGCCGTCGAGCCGCTCGCGGATCTCGGTGACCTGGCGGGCGGCGGCCGTCTCCCGGGCGGCCAGCGCGTCCAGGTCGGGCGGGGCGGTGCGGGCGAGGATCGCGTCGGCCGTGCGGCCCGCCACGGCGGGGTCGGCGACCGTGAGGTCGGCGAGGCCGGGCGGCAGTGCGGCGTGCAGGGCGCCGGAGGCGGTGGCGCCGCTGGTGGCGACGAGCACGCGGTGGCCGCGGGTGAGCAGGCCCGCGAGCAGGTCGGGAACGGTGTCGTCCGCGCGCTCGGGCACGTGCATGACGTGCGGTCGCCGGGCCGGCGACACCAGCCGCGCGAACCCCTCGGGGACGCCGCCGGGCACGCGGTCGAGGAGGGCGGCGTGGTAGTCGGCGGCGGCGCGGCGGCCGGGTGGGCGGACGACCAGCGCGGGCGCGAGCCGCAGCCGCGGGACGGGTGACGGCGCCGCCGTGTCCGGGGCCCAGTCGTCGCTGTAG
>NZ_SMKM01000494.1 GCF_004348665.1 Actinomadura sp. GC306
CGCGGCACCCCGGCCGCCCGGCCCGGCCGGCCCGCCCGATGGGGGCCCGGCCCGCCGCGCACCCGCACGGGCGCCCCGGGCACGCCGCCGTCCTGCCCGCCCAGCAGCGGCGCCGCTACCTCGTGCTCGGCGCCGCCACCCTGTTCATCGGGCTCGGCGCCGCCTCCTACAGCGCCGGCGGGCGGCAGGAGACGCCGAGCGTCACGCCCGCCTTCGACCGCTTCGCCGTCGAGCACGCGCTGACCGCCGGCGACGCGCCGCTGACCGACCCGCTCACCGACCCGTCCTCGCGGGTCCCGGTCGCTCCGGGGCCGTGAGCGCGTGGGCCGTGCTCGGCCGGGGGCGGCGCCGCTCCGTCCTCGCCTGCGGGCTCGCGGGGGCGCTCGCCCTGGCCGCGGCGCTCGCGGGCGAACCGGCCGCGGCACGCGACGTCCGCAGCGACCCGCGCGCGGTGGCGCTGCTGCGCGCCGCCGCCGACGCCGCGAGCCGCGTCCCGTACCAGGGCCGGCGGTTCCTCACCACGGCGAGCCGCAGCCGCTCCACGACGTCCCGGGTGTCGGTGTCGCACGTCCCCGGCGACGGCATCCGCTACCGGGCGGGCGCCGCCCGGCGCGGCTACCGGCCCGAGTCCGCCGCCGGTGACACGACCGGCTTCACCCCGGAGACGCTCGACCTGCTGACCCGCAACTACTCGGTCGTCCGCGCCGAGGACTCCGCCGCCTGCGGCCGGCGCGCCCGCGTCGTCGAGGCCCGCCGCGCCGACGGCAGCCCCGCCGGGCGCTTCTGGATCGACGCCGAGACCGGGCTGATGCTCCACCGCGAGCTGATCGACGCCACCGGGCACGCCGTCGTGAGCACCGGCTTCAGCGAGATCAGCTTCACCGAGCCCGCGCCGGAGCCCGCGGTGCTCGACGGCCCCCGCAACGGGCTCGCGCGGCTGCCCGGAACCGGCGGGGACCTCCCCGCCGGCGGCACCGCCCTGTGGGGCGACGAACTCGACGGCGCCGACCTCGACGAGCTGCGCGGCCTCGGCTGGCCCGTCCCCGCCGACCTGCCGGGACGGCTCACCCTCCACGACGCCCGCCGCCCGGCGGGCGGCGGCCCCGTCCACCTCAGCTACTCCGACGGCCTCGCCGCCGTCTCGGTGTTCGTGCAACCCGGCACCCTGGACGAGCGGGGCCTCGCCGGCTGGAAGAAGATCGTCAAACGCGGCCGGACGGTGTACCGTGCCGGTTCGCTGCGGCACTGGGCCGTGTCCGCGGGCGACGGCTACGTGGTCACGGTGCTGACCGACGCCCCGCGCAGCACGGCCGAGGCGGTCGCGGCGCACCTGCCCCGGGAGGCCGACCCCTTCTGGCCGCGGCTGTCGCGCGGCGCCCGCCGGCTCGCCGCCGCGGTGAACCCGTTCGACTGAACGAGATGATCACTTATGGGCGAGCGCATCTACAGAAGGTCTTATGCTCCTCACATGCCTTCGCGGGCACGATGAGCACGGATGACCAGGACCATGCTCGGTAGGAGAGATGGGGATGACGGAAGACAACCGCGGGCCGGGCGGGGCGGCGGGCGAGGACGACGGCGTCGTCCCCGGCCGGGAGCCTGAACGGCCGGAGGCGGCGGCCCCGCCCGAGACGGTGACCGACCGGGAGATCCCCCAGGGGCAGCCTGCGGACGACCCCGAACCGGAGCCGGGCTCCGCGGCCGGTGCCGCGCAGGGCGCCGCCGCCGAGGACGCCGCCGACGAGCCCGAGCGCGGCGACCGCCTCGTGGCGGGCGGGTTCGCGCCGCCGGACTCCTCGTACGGGCCGCCCGACACCAGCGAGGACGTCCTGTCCCGGCAGGGTCCCGCCGCCGGCATGGGGCCGCAGGAGGTGCCGCTGCAGGACGGGACGCCGAGCGACATGCCGCAGCCACCGCCGCCGGTCCAGCTCGGCAAGCCCCCCGCGGACGAGGACCGTCCCCGCCCCGGGTT
>NZ_SMKM01000495.1 GCF_004348665.1 Actinomadura sp. GC306
GTTCGCGGGGGGTGTGGCGGGGCGCGCGGACGCGGCGGCCTCCCGTTCGGGGGGCCGCCGCGCCGGTGTCACGGTGTGGGCCTCGTTACAGGTACTGGCCGGTGTTGGCGACGGTGTCGATGGATCGGCCGGCTTCGGAGCCCTTGGTGCCGGAGACGAGGGTGCGGATGTAGACGATCCGCTCGCCCTTCTTGCCGGAGATGCGGGCCCAGTCGTCGGGGTTGGTGGTGTTGGGCAGGTCTTCGTTCTCGCTGAACTCGTCGACGCAGGCGGCGAGGAGGTGGGTGACGCGCATGCCCTTCTGGCCGGTGTCGAGGAACTGCTTGATGGCCATCTTCTTGGCGCGGTCGACGATGTTCTGGATCATCGCTCCGGAGTTGAAGTCCTTGAAGTAGAGGACTTCCTTGTCGCCGTTGGCGTAGGTGACCTCGAGGAAGCGGTTCTCCTCGCTTTCGGTGTACATGCGCTCGACCGTGGCCTGGATCATGGCTTCGATCGTGGCGGCGGTGGAGCCGCCGTGCTCCTTGACGTCGTCGGGGTGGAGCGGGAGGCCGTCGAGGATGTACTTGGAGAAGATGTCCTTGGCGGCTTCGGCGTCGGGCCGCTCGATTTTGATCTTGACGTCGAGGCGGCCGGGGCGCAGGATCGCGGGGTCGATCATGTCCTCGCGGTTGGACGCGCCGATGACGATGACGTTCTCGAGTCCTTCGACGCCGTCGATCTCGCTGAGCAGCTGCGGGACGATGGTGTTCTCGACGTCGGAGGAGACTCCGGATCCGCGGGTGCGGAAGATGGAGTCCATCTCGTCGAAGAAGACGATGACGGGGGTTCCGGCGGACGCCTTCTCGCGGGCGCGCTGGAAGACCAGGCGGATGTGGCGTTCGGTCTCGCCGACGTACTTGTTGAGCAGCTCGGGGCCCTTGATGTTGAGGAAGAAGCTCTTGCCCTCCTGGCCGGTCTTCTCGGCGACCTGTTTGGCGAGGGAGTTGGCGACGGCCTTGGCGATGAGCGTCTTGCCGCATCCGGGGGGTCCGTAGAGGAGGACGCCCTTGGGCGGTCTGAGCTGGTGTTCGCGGAAGAGGTCGGCGTGCAGGTACGGGAGTTCCACGGCGTCGCGGATCAGTTCGATCTGGCCGCTGAGGCCGCCGATCTCGTTGTAGGAGATGTCGGGGACCTCTTCGAGGACGAGTTCTTCGACCTCGGCCTTGTGGATCTTCTCGTAGGCGTATCCGGACCGGGGTTCGAGCATGAGGGAGTCGCCGGCGCGGAGGGGTACTCCGCGGAGTGGTTCGGCGAGTTTGATGACGCGTTCCTCGTCGGCGTGCGCGATGACGAGGGCGCGTTCGCCGTCGTCGAAGAGTTCCTTGAGCATGACGACTTCGCCCTGCTCTTCGAACTCGAGTGCTTCGACGACGTTGAGGGCCTCGTTGAGCATGACCTCTTGGCCGCGCTGGAGGTCGTCGGCGTCGACGGCCGGGCTGACGTTGACGCGGAGTTTGCGTCCGCCGGTGAAGATGTCGACGGTTCCGTCGTCGCGGGCTTCGAGGAAGACTCCGTATCCGGATGGTGGTTGTGCGAGCCTGTCGACCTCCTCCTTGAGCGCCACGATCTGCTCGCGAGCCTCTTTGAGGGTCGCTACGAGTCGCTCGTTCTGGCCGGTTACGGCGGCCAGGTTGGCCTGTGCCTCATGGAGGCGTTCTTCCAGCACACGTACTTGGCGCGGGGACTCCGCGAGTTTGCGGCGCAGCACGGAGATCTCCTCCTCCAGGAAGGAGATCTGCGTTTGGAGGTCTCTGACCTCCTTTTCGTGCTGCGCCTTGCGCGCCCCAGCATCTTCCCGAGCGGCCACGCCCCGTCACCTCCTCACGAAGAGAGCCGACGACCTACTGAGACCCTACCTATCTGGAGGGCTTCCGTAACCTGCCCATTCGGTGTTCGTGTCGTGCGGGGGTGTTCGGGGGGCATTGGGA